>QEUW01000683.1 GCA_003577005.1 Chloroflexota bacterium
GGCGCCCAATCCACTCAGGGCCGCCCCTGCGGTCTGGACCAGGCCAAAGGTGCTCTGCACCCGGCTCTCGCCCACCTGCGCCAGCTTGCGCACCAGTTCAGCAAACCCATCCAGATTGCCGATCACTGTGACAAAGAGCGGCGCCAACAAAGCAGATCCCAAGCCGGCGCGCCAGGGGAGTCGGGGGATGGCAGGATGGGGGGGTGAGGAATCGGCATCGACATCGGCTCGTGCATCACCCTCTGCTGGAATACCCGCTCCCGTATTTCGTATCCCATATCCCAGTGCTGAATATGCCACGGCAAACGAGTTTACCACTGTCAATGCAAAGAGCGTGGGGATCGCCAGGTTGAACGCCACTTCGGCATAGATGCCGGTGAGCTTGATCAGGTAGGCCACTAGATAGAGACCAAAATAGTAGTAATTGATGTAGCCGCCGGCAAAGTGCGGGTCCACCGGTGGGAAGTAAGGGCTGCGCAGGATGCCGTTGAGGAAGGCAAACTCCATAAACTTCTCGCCGCCATACCAAGGCTGCCAGAGATCGGGGTTGTGCAGGCGGATCCAGATGAAGAAGAGATAGGCCACAGCAAAAAGCGCTTCGCCCACCAGCAAGAGCGGCCACTGTGTGCGCAAAAACGGGCGTATGTCCGCCCACTGCCACATCGCAGCCGCCAGACCAACCAACCCTACCACCGCCAGCGCCAGCCAGGAATTGACCACCGAATTGACTGCCCACCCGGCGCTGGCGAGCCACCAGAGCCTGCCCACCCGGCGCTGGCGAGCCACCAGAGCAGCCAACCGGCCAGCAGCCAGCCCAGGGTCCGGCTCAAGAGATAGCCCCGGTCGCGCAGGGGCCGGCAAAGATAAAAGGCCAGCGGCCACACCGCCCAGCCCAGCAGTGCCAGCACCAGCCACCACCAGATCACAGCCAACAGCGGGCTTTCGCTGGCGACCTGGTTCCAGCGGTAGTTGTCCACCACCGGCAGTTCAGCTAGCGGGCGATCCAGCAGCAGTGCGGGTCGTTCCGCCGAGCCGCCATCGGTGGGTAGGTCAGCGCCAGTAACGAGCCCCACCAATCGACCGACCAACCCGCGCCCTTCGCTGCCCGGCTGGCTGCCCAACCCCAGGAGATTGAGAAAGGGGCTGAGCGGCGAATCTTTGCCCCGGTAGTAGGGGATAGCTTTCTCCCACGTTCCGCCCAACACGGCATCGAACTCGGCGTCGCTCAGGTCTCGCACCTTGCGGAAGACCGTCACCTGGGGGTGGTCATAGAGGCTCCAGCTTTCGTCCGCCGTCCGGTCTTCGAAAACCAGGCCAAAGAGGCGCGGGGGCGACGTGACGTCGAGCGTTAGTTCAAAGCCCAACTCACCACTCCACATGGCCTCGTAGTAGCGGTTGGTCATGGGGTACCGTTCGGGCAGCTCGTCTACGCTGTCATAGATGCGCTTGGAGCTGTACCAGACAAAATCCGCCGCTCGCAACCGCTCCTTGAGGATCTCGTACTTCTCAGCCGTATCTTCCTCATAGGGTCCCCAATTGATCACATCGATCCCGATGTTGCCCCGATCCAGCCCCGGCTCGCCCGGAACGGCGGAAGGCGGCGCATCATCCCACTGTTCGTAGAGCACCACTGAACCCTGCGGTGCATTTTGATAGAGCCAGCGCGCCGCCGTGATCCACGTATGCTCGTGGTTGTAGACACCGTTGACATAGGCTACCGACCAAAAGAGCCCGCCACCCAACCCAACCACCGCCAACACCCCGGCAGTGCCTCTGGCAAAGCCACCAAGACTACCCGGAGAATAACTCACAGAGCCTTCTCGTGTTACGCCTTGCGTTTCCTCGTCATCCCCGTTCTGCGTTCTGCATTCTCCGCTCGGCGTTCCCCACAGCCGCCAGATCAACCCGGCCGCAAAGAGCATCACAAAGGGCAAGATCGGGCTCATATAGCGGTTGAACTTCGCCAAAAAGGCCCCGGTGATGCCAAAGTAGGGAATTACCCAGCTCCAGACGACGAACAACGCCAGCGCTTCGCGGCTCAACCACTGGCGCCCGGCGACCAAGCTGTAAAGGCTGCGCAACAAAACCCCAAGCGCATAGAGTGTCCCCGCCACGGCCACCAGCCCAAGCGGCCACCCCAACCCCCAGCGCACCTGTTGCTCGATAAAATAGAGATAAGGGATGGTGTTACGATATTGGCGGGTAAAGGGAAAATCAGCCACACCGCGCACCATCGCTCCCTGTTCGACCAAGGTGGCCTGGGCAAAATTCTCCCAATCTAAGATAGCATAGGGGCTGGTGACAAAGAAGATCAAACCGGCAATGAGCAACGCTACAAAGATACCGGCTACGGCCACGAACTGGGCGCGGCCATCGGGCGGTGCGCCTGTACGCCGGCTGCGCTGGCTGGCGTTCCATGCCACCAGTAGACCGGCCACCACCGGCGCGGCCAGGATCGGCAGCGCGCTAAACTTAGAGGCAATTGCCAGCCCGGCGCCCACGCCAGTTACTATCACCGCGCGCCAGCTTCGATCCTGCACCATCTGTACTGCGCCCAATATGGCCAATACGGTAAAGGTCGTGCTGGCCGGGTCCATGGCAAAAAAGTGACTGAGTTGGATCGCCTGCGCCGTAAAGGCGTAAAAGGCAGCGGCCAGCAGCCCGGCCCTGCGACCATAGATACGCCGGCCCAACAGAAAAAGCAGCAGGATCGTCAGCGTGTCCAACCCGGCGATGACCAACCGGCCGGCCACCGCAATTGCTTCACAGGCTTGGTTGGCGCGCGCCATGAGGCTCGTCCAGGATTCGGGGAGACCCAACCGCACCGCCAGAGGCGCTACCCTGTGCAGCAATTCGCCGGACGCTACACCGAGATAAAGCGGAAAATGGCCGTAGGTAAAACTGGCTCGCCGCTGCTCTTGCACATTCCACAACGGATTGAGCGGACTCCGTTGCGGGTCCCTAAATTCCGCCCAACTCGCCGGCAGTCGCATGCGCGTGGCATAGAAACAGGCAGTGCTACGCTCATCCGGGTGACCGAGAATGCCGCGTCCAAAATTGACGTTCCACACCCGCAACGCCAGCCCCGACACCAAAATCAGCAACAGCAGCCCATACGCAACAGGCCGGGAAAGCGAATTACCCATTACCGATTACCCATTACCGATTACCGATTCCTAAGCATACCCACACAAGCTTAAGCAATCGTGAAAATATCGTCAAACTAGCATGAGGTCAATTTGCTTCCGAGGCCACGACCCGCACCTGGCCCAGCCGTACGCCCGCATCGTCAAGATTGACCGTGAGCCGCGCGCCCGTATCGGGGTCATAGAGGCCGATTTCCACGGCGTAAAGGCCC
>QEUW01000684.1 GCA_003577005.1 Chloroflexota bacterium
AACTGGCGCAGTGTTGGTTGTAGAGCCCCCGACCCTCGGCCAGGCGAGACGGGTCAAGGGTCGGGACAGGTGGCGCGGGGATACCATTGATCACAACCGGCTGTTCTCCTCCAAATAGACCTGAACGGAACAGGAGGAAATCTCCGGCGATCACACTGACGAGCAAAAGAAACATCCAAAGACGCCAACGCTTTACCATTTTATGCCTATTGGTTCTTAGCGCTCTTCCGGGAGTTGTATCCAGCCGCATCACCCGCAGCGCGCCAGTTTGGTGATGCGGCCACCAATGATCCACTCGACCACATAGAGATTCCCCTGCGCATCGGACGCGATACCGTGTGGGCTGTTGAAGCGGCCAGACTGGATCAGCTGCGCCGGGTGATTGGGCCAGCCGGCGATGTTGCAGATCGCCTCATTCTCGCCCAGATAGCCGACCACGTGATCATCATCGTCGAGAACGGCGACGCGGGCGCGCAGTTCAGGCACAATCAGCAGGTCACCGCTCGTGACAAAGGCGCAGGGGCTGGTCAAACTATCCTCTCCAAAGGAGCGGCGGAAATTACCCGCCATATCGTAGACTTGCACCCGATGATTGCCACGGTCGGCGATATAGAGCTCGCCCTCGCCCCCGCGGTAGTCGATAGAGATGCCATGCGGGCACTTGAACGCACCGGCCGCGCCCTCCTCGCCGTTGATGCTGCCAATGTACTGCCCTTTCCGATTATACCAATGAATGTGGTTTGCGCCATACCCGTCGGTCACCCAGATGTCGCCGTTGCCACCGTGCGCTTCTTCGTGTACGGCCACCCAGGTGGGTTTGTAGTTTGCGCCACCGCGATAGTTCGGCAAATCGGGCCGCTCTAAGGACATCACCGTTTCGCCTTCCAACGTGGTCTTGACGACCTCGCCGGTGGACGAATCGGCCAGCCAGAGAAATTCAGTTCCTCCTTCCTTGACCAACGTCAGGCCGTGGGCGCCGGGGAAACGATCCCCCCAGCAATCCACGAGCCGGCCCTCGGCGTCAAAGATGAGCACAGCCGGATTGGCCTGGTGAAAGACGATCACATAGCCGCGCTCGCTGCAGGCGACGCCGTGAGTCCGGCCGTCGCTGCGGCCAGCGGGTGTGGCAGGAATCGTGGCCCAGTCTTCGACCCATTCATACTGGAACGAACCTGTTCCAACCAAAGGACGATGATACGGCGCATGTTCAACTGTTAAGGCCACGGACAGAAATTCGCGATTCATAAGATTGCTCCTGAATTTAATATTTCTGGAACACAGGTGGACGCAGATTGACGGATTCATCTGTGTCCATCTGTGTTCTATTGCAAAACACTCTCTTAACTTTAGAACCTGTTTGAACAGCAAGGTGACAACCGGTGCATCGCACCTTTCAACGAAGCCGGCCTCCCAGGTGCATCGCGCGCTGTGCGTGCAACGCACCAAGGCGGCAATTCCCCTTTTCAAACCCTGTGTGTGTTGGCTGCGCTATATGTTGTAAAGGAGTGCAACGCACCAAGGCGGCAATTCCCCTTTTCAAACAGCTTCTTGCTGCTGCACCAGCGGCATGTAGACCCCAAACCCGAACACCGTAAAGGTCAACTCGTTCGATGGCCCCGCCCCCGGCACAATAACCGTGATCTTGCCCACACCGCCGGCCGCGATATCGCCGGCTTCGAGGGTCACATCGAGGGCAGTGCTATCGACGAAGCTGGTCGGACGTGGCTGCCCATTCCAGTAGGCTTGCGCTGTGTTCTTGAAATTGGCGCCGGTAATCCGCACGGTCAACGGCTCGGCTGCGGCCCCTTGCTTCAGGATGGCGTTGGGCGACAGCGCCGCCAGCGCGGGGGGCGACTCTTGCCCCGGTTCGACCACCGAGAAGACCAGGTGATTGGACACGCCACCCCCTGGCGGTGGGCTAAAGACGGTGATGTTGCCGGCGCCAGCGTTCGCCACGTCAGTCACAGTCAGCGTCACCCTGAGTTCGGTGGGGCTGACATAGGTGGTCGGGCGCAGCACGTCGTTGTAATAAACCTCGCTCTGCGCCAGAAAGTTGGCGCCCAGCACCCGCACCGTCACCGGCTCGGCGTTGGGACCTCTGGCTTCGACCGAAGCAGGCAGCAGTTCTGTCGCCACCGGGCCGGGGTGTTCGGGCAGAGGCAAAACGGTGAAGACCAACCCGTTGGATGGCCCACCGCCCGGCGCCGGGTTGACCACGCGCACCTCCCCGCTGCCGGGCAGGGCCAGGTCACCGGCGCTCAAGGTCACTTCGAGCGTCGTGTCATCGATAAACCGGGTAGGCCGCGCCACGCCATTCCACTGCGCCTGCGACTCTGGCATGAAGTTGCTGCCTTGCACCGTTACGGCCAGCGGCCCACCGGCTGCCCCCTGGGCGATGATGCTTGCCGGTGCCAGCCCGGCCAGACCGGGCACAGGGTTCTGTCCCGGCTCCATCACCGTAAAGAGAACCAGATTGGAGGTTCCACCACCAGGAGGCGGGTTGAAGACGCTGATCCCCGCCGGCTGGTTGGCCGCCGCGCTGACCTCCGCTTCGGGCAGGAAGGCCGCCTGGATGTCGGCTTCGCCAATGGTGGCTTGCAGTTCGGTGGCGCTGACAAAGGTCGTCGGCCGGTCGGCGCCATTCCAGCGCACCACCGCACCCTGC
>QEUW01000685.1 GCA_003577005.1 Chloroflexota bacterium
CATGTCTGTGAACGTCTTTTTGAGGAGGTCATAAAACGCCACCACAAGATGAATGCCGCTTTTCGTACCGAGAATTCTTGTCTCTTGATGTTCTTTGCCTTCATTCGTTCGCTCAACTTCTGACGCATTCCCATGCCTGGTTAAGTCGCTCTTGCTTTACACAAAATTTGACATACGACCCGAGATCGCAGGTTCTTGCAAACGAATCTGAAACGAACGATGAGAAACTATTTTAGGCACTTGGGGCAGTCCGGGCCACAACCCGCTGCACCGCGTCCCGAGGGCCCCCGGCGAAAGCACGGGCCGTGCGATGGATCTTCCTTCGGCCGTCTTTGTTCGTTTAGTTTGCTTCGGTGCTTTCGTTCACCCGCCGGTGAGCCGTGTCTGTTGGCCGGCGACGAGCAGCTCACGAGAAGGGCAAAATAAGGCAAGAGTGGAGTCTTTGATGAGGCCAAATTGACACGGCGAATCTTTTTTGGTACGATTCCGGCTCATGGAAGACGAGCAACTTGTACTCAGGGTGAAATTCTACCAAACCAGTTCTGGTCGGGAGCCGGTGCGGGAGTGGTTGAATAGCCTTGCGGTGCAAGATCGCAAGACCATCGGCAATGACATCAAGACGGTGCAATTCGGCTGGCCGCTGGGCATGCCGCTCGTCCGCAAGCTGGAGCCAGGGCTGTGGGAAGTCCGCTCGTCTCTCACGGACAATATCGCACGCGTGCTGTTCACGGTCTTAGGTGACATCATGGTGCTGCTGCATGGCTTCATCAAGAAGTCCCAGAAGACGCCGCAGAGCGATTTGGCCGTGGCGCGCAAGCGGTTGCGGCATGTACTGGCCGAGGATGAGGATGATGAATAAGCACATCGGGAGTGATTTTGACGAGTATCTGCAAGAACAGGGGCTGCTAGCCGAGGCGAATGCAACCGCCACCAAGCGAGTATTGGCTTATCAGATTGAACAGGCGATGAGGAGACGGAAGCTGTCGAAGACGGCGATGGCGCACCGGATGCGAACAAGCCGAGCATCCCTCAATCGCTTACTCGATCCAGAGAACAACTCAGTGACGCTCCAGACCCTGGAGCGAGCGGCGGAGGCGGTGGGTCTGCGCTTGCGTGTTGAATTGGTGTAAATTTGGTGCTGGCAAAGCCCAGTGTATATGGCTGGCTGGCCAACAACCCGCTGCACCGGACTGGCTCAAGCACGGGCCGCGCCATGTCTGCTCCTTCGGCCATGTCTCTTCGTCTAGTGCGTCTCGGTGCTTACGTTCGCCAGCCGGTGACCGATGAGGGGGAAAGTCAAGTAGGGAATCATCCAATGGGTCAACAAGGGCTGTCAGGCCCTTGTTTGGGCGTGGCAGCGCTCGGCTTGGCGACCGCCAGGTGCGCAAAAGCGGTCAAGGGTGGCGCAGCCGTTGGCGCCAAGCGGAGCGGCCCTTGACGGCTTTGAGCACCTGGCTAAACTGGGAGCGGCACTGCCCGCAGGCTCGGGTGAGCCGACGCTCGGTCTTGAGTTGTGCGGGGGTCAAGGCTCGCCACTGGTGGCGGCGAAGCGGGGGTCGTCGTGCAGGTGGGGGAAGCGATGGCGCAGCTGGGCGGGCGAGAGCAGGGGGAGGCGAGTCTCGCCTTGAACAATGGCAGTGACCTGACCGGCCAACCCGATGAGAGTAAGGGCATAGGCGGCGAAGTCGTGCAAGCGCAGGCCGCGGCGCTGCTCCTTGGTGAGCCGCCCGGCCAGACGCAGGAACTTAGCGGCGAGCTGCTGGGGGGAGAGCAGGGCAGCCGTGGGTGCGCCGTCGCCACCATGCATCAGGAGATGCCAGACGGCGACGAGCAGCTTGCGAGCCACGGCGGTGATGGCTTTATGGTCGCCGATGCGGCGGGCCAAGCGTTGATAGAGACGTTGCCAGTGGCCCGGTTGGCGCACGGCGATGCGGGCTGCCTCGACCAGCATGTGGCGGAGATCCTTGCGTCCACTCTTGGTGATGCCGCCGTGGCGGTGCTTGTCACCGGACTGGTCGATGGCGGCGCCGAGACCGGCGTAGCCGACGAGTTTGCTGGGGGTCTTGAACCGACCGATGTCGCCAATGGCCGCCAGTAGGGTCATAGCCACGATGAGACCGACGCCGGGCAGTTGCAGCAAGCGCAGACAGTCACCTCGCCAGGGTTCCTGCTGGCTGACAGCGGCCAGTTTCTGTTCCAGTTGCTTGAGTTGACCCTCGACGAGGTCGAGGGCAGCCAGGTCCTGTTGGCAGCGCAGTTGATCAATTTCGCTGAGGGGCAGGCTCGCCCACCACGCCCGCTGCTCGACGCTGAAGAGAGCCTCGGGTGGGGGAACAAGCTGGTGGGTATGGAGCAGACCCTGCAGACGATTCTTGAGTCTCGCCCAGAGGGCCCCCGGTGCGGTGACCTGGCGGCCAGCAGGCTGCACAGGTCGCGCACTGCCTGGGGGGGCACCCAGACCGGCTTGACGTCGTCGGCTAGGAGGCGTTCGGCCCAGCGTTTGGCATCTTGGATGTCGGTCTTGACGTGGGCTTTGCTGTCGGGATGGGCAACGACACAACGCCCCACCTGCGGTGTGGTCTGGTCGTAGACCCACCAGCCGTTGGTGGTGGCTTCCAGGATCACGGCATCCTGGGGCGTCAGGTGCTGCTCCACCCACACCGGC
>QEUW01000107.1 GCA_003577005.1 Chloroflexota bacterium
GCAGAGGCGCAGGCGCAGGCCTGCCTGGTTTCCTTTGGCTTCGCGGTAGCTGAAGGCCAGCGCATTTTCCAACTGCTCCTGAAAGACGGCACGATAGAGATGTTCGCCAAAGAAGCGCGGTGTCATCGGTTCGTCCTGCGTTGCCGGCTCCGGCACCAGCGCCAGGTGACGGTTGTGCCCCGCCCGCCAGAAAAATGCCTTGAGTTGGGCGGGCGAAAAGGGCAGCTTGAAGTCACGAACCTTGCCTTTGCCCCAGGGCGCGTCGAGCACCCGGGCGCGGTAACCGTCGCTGGTTCGTTCGATCAATAGATCAAAATTTTGATAGGTGCTCATCTCAATGTTCCTGGTCGAGCCGGGCCGGGAAGGTCTGGCTACGTTTCCCGGCGACCTGTGTGCGTTTGTCATCAGATGGTGAAGCCCGCTTCAGGCTACTCCAAAATAATAGCTATCCAGTAAGGGTACGAGGTCGGCAGCGGAACGAGCTTCTTCTCTCCGAGCGCTTCCTCCGCCGCCGACCGCATGCCCCTACACACCCATGTATAGTTCATCTCCTGGGGCGCTCTCCGCCCATGCCACTGCCCTCGCCTATGGTGCTACAACCGGTTCAATTTCACACGCACTGGTCAACCGCGTCGACCACGGTGGTGGCTGGCGCGAGACCGTAGGAAAGATCACGCGGAAACCTGGCTCCAGGATCTGGCCCCGACGGTTGCGGGAGATCTCGGATGCCAACACCTCCGCTCGTCTTTGCGCCAGCAGACCGAAAAGCTCCACCACTGCCCCCTCATCTTGCAGCCGTTCCTGGCATGTCTCGAGCAACTGTTCGGCCTGGGCCCGCTGGAAAGACGAGTCTTTTTCGGGATCAGTCAGGTAGTCGAGGAGCAGAGCCGCTGCCGGATTCTCGGTATGCACCGCTGCCAGCACAGCCTCAAACTCCTCGGTCCAGCCGGTCGTTCTCTCTTCAGGCAGCAAGCGGAGCAGCCCACAGCGTTCCAGCGAGAGGGCAGGGTTAGTCATATCGACAGCAAGCACAGCAAAGACAAATTCCTCATCGACAAGGCCGCGCTCGATCAAACGCTGGACGGCCAGGATGTCGGAGGTGGCTTTCACTGGTGTTTCCCAGGCGCGGTCACCATCGCGGCTGTCGATTTCGGGAAAGCGGGCATCCCACGCCGCCAGCGCCGCCAGGTAGTGGGCTTTGTCGATAGTGACCGCACCCTGCGCCAGACGCGGATCGACAAAGAAGGCGCTTGGGATCTGGACGACGGCTGTATCCTCATCTAACGGCAGTTGATCGGTCTCCAGATTCAGTTCGACCGGGCAGAACAGGGGGCGCAACTGCTCCTGCCAGGTGAGTGAATCCAACTGCGTCTGAAAGGCCGAGCTGGTTTGCAGTTTATCCAATCCACTCAACACGCCGGCCGCCAGTTCGCTGGCATCGACCAGCTTGCCAAAGTCTGCGCCGACAATCGTGGCCAGACCGGCATCGGGCCTCCTGCCGCCGAAGTCAAGCCCGCGCTCGACCGTCCACCAGTCATTATAGGGCGGGGCCAGTTCCTTGAGAATGGGGCCACCGGCGATATGGCAACCGGAGCAGCGCAGATTCTGCCCAAACTGGGGGCTCGCCGGGTTCGGCTGACGGTGGAGCAGGGAGACATCCGCTAGAATGTCAAAGGAATCGCCATTGTACACCCACGTCCCGCTCGCCCCATTCCCGCGGAGTTCATAGAAATTGAAGACCTCCTTGTCGGGGTCCCAGACGATCAGTTCGACCATCAGGCTGCCCTGGCTCGGGTCTTGATCGGCGATCAAAGTTGAACCGCGCGGCGCCGTAAAATGACCGAAGAAAAACTCACCACGCTCCACCGCTGTAGCGATGACCTCTAAACGACCGCTCACCATCTCGAATAGGCTGAAGCTGCCCAAGGCCGGATTGTGGAAGCCCCGATTCGCCACCATAGCAGTTTCAATCTGCGCACCTTCGCTCAATAGCAAGTCGCGCAAAGCAAACGCGTCGGTGGGGCATGACGGAACGGACGCTAACAGCAGGGCCAGCGGGTCAGCATTTCCGGTTGCCAGTTCCTCTGTGGTGAGGTCCAGGACGGGACAGCCAGCAGCCGTCGCAGCCGGTCCCTCATGGGCCACACCCCGCTCCGTCGCCGTCGCTGGCTGGGCCGGCAAGGGCGCCTGAATAGGCTGGCAGGCTGCGGCTAGGCCAACGACCATCAGTGCAAGCTTTAGCCGCCATATTATCATTTTGTACATCGTTCTCTCCTCTTGAAACGTACAGCACGCGTCGCCAGCGGTGCCGGCGACGGCGGCTCTCCGGCAGGCCGGTAACCTGCCGGAGAGCAAAAGCAACTCACCCTTAGGAACGCTGCCGGTTTGCCAACAGCGTCTGCATCTGCGCCAACGTCTCTTGCGTGATGGTGGACAACTCTGCCTGTGCGGTAGCGGGGTCGGAGAGAAGGGCCAGGCGCACCCAGTAGCTATTGTAGATCAGGTGCAGGCTATTGATCAAGAGCAGATGTTCCGCCATCACCTGATGCAGCCACTGCGGGTTCATTGTCTCCTCCAGCGTGAGGCGGAAGAGCGCCTGGCTCTGTTCCATGTTTTGCAAGAGTTGTTGGCGCCACACTGCCGCCAACTCTGGAGCAGCCTCGACACGGGCAGGCATGGCGGGCGCTGCTGCCGGCGCAAGCCCCCGGGGGGCAGCGGACGGCACAGCCACAGCCGGGCGCACAAAGCGGACAAAGTCCGCATGGACAAAGCCCTGCTGCCCGTTGACATTGACACGCACCCACGCACCCACGCGTTCGACCACCTCCACCTCGGTGCCCTGCACCAGCGAACCGATCTGAACGTGCTCGGTGCCCGGCCCCAGCCGCAGGTTCAAGAGCGCAGCGGTCACCGCGCCGATCCACTGTTCCCCGACCGCTGGCGGAGTGACGACGACCGCCTGGAGCGGCAATTGGCACATGGCCTTGAAGGCGTCGTGGACGGGTTTGCGGTTGGCCGGCGACAGGTCGCCCTCGCGGTAGAGACCAAATTTCTCGGCAAAATCCTGGGTGCAGAACCAGATGCCCAGCGCTACCGACGGGTCATCGAGCACACATTGCACGCCGACTCGCATACACTCCACCAGGCGCGCATCGCCCATCACGCTGCTCTGCCAACCGAACTCGGAGAGGAAGATGGGTTTGTCGCCTCCCTCGGCGCTGCGGATGACCTGGCGCACCTCGTCCATATACTCACGATACTTGGCGCGGATAGCCGCGTCGCTGTTGGCGGGGCTTTGGGCTATATAGAGATGGTAGCCCACGCCGTCAAAGGGGAAAGGCTTGCCGAATGACCCCCAGCCAAAGAAGTGCCGGCCGGCCTGGTAGACGGCATTCAGGTACTTGGCGCCACCGTTGTTGTTATGATGCTGGTCGTCGGCGTGCAGACCCTGCAACGGGCCAGAGATGATCTTGATATGGCGGATAGCCGGGTTGTTGCGCACCCGGTTGTGGACCTCCTCCAGCATTACGGCAAACCATTGTGGGTGTACCCAGTTGCGGTCGCCGCCATGCCAGTCATCCGGTTCGTTGAACGTCTCGAAATAGTCAACCTCGCGGTGGAAGAGTTCGGCGATCTGGACAAAGGTGTCGGCGTAGCGCCTGATCCAGTCGTTGGCGACCGGTGCGCCATCGACCGGCCCACGGAACTGCTCACCCGGATCTCCCGGCATGGCCTCGGCGCTGATCAGCCCGTACACCCGCAACCCTTGTTGGCGAAAACCATCGATGATCCGCCGGTACGTTTCCGCCCAGGTGAGACCCGCTGGCCGGCTCTGGTCGAGTGGACCTTGCCAGCGCTGGCCGAGGACAAAATTGAGCCGCACCCAGCCCACACCGGTGCCGAGGATGATCGACGGGTCCGCCACCTGTGGTGCGATGGCGCCGGTGGCCGGGTCGATGGGACGGTTGGCGTCGATGCCCAGCTTGTCCTTAGCCTGTGTATGGGCCACCGGCGGCGGGGGCAAGACCGGTGGCGTCGGCTCGCCAGTGCCATTGGTTGAGCCACCAGCCTGAGCGCCGCCGCCGTCGACCACCACAGGCGCCGCCTTGCGCGCCCGCTGGAAGACCACATAATACGAGTGGTGGCCGAAGGTGTTTTGCGCCTCACCCTGGCGATCATTCTCATCCGGGTGGCGCGTGTGGAGGTCCGCCACCACATCGCTGGGGCCGGCGCCCGTCAGCCAGACGCGATAGGTAGCTTCTTTGTTGAGCGGCACGTCGGCAGCCGCTTCGTTGTCGGGTTTGTCGAGCCGCTTGGGTTCGGGTGGCGGTTCGGGGTTGCTCTCCCAGTTGAAGGCCAGCCGCAGATTCGGGTCGCGCACACGCTGGCCCTGTTCGTCGAGCACATCCACATAGACGTGGTGGCGACGCTTGTTTTCATCGGGCGTCAGGTGATGAACACCAATGACACGCCAGTAGTGTTCACCGGTGGGAACATCGGCCTGGGTAATCCGGACGCCATAACGGGCCGCATCGTTGAACGGTTCGTGCCCGGTGTTATCCATAAACTGGCGGTTATAGCCCAGGAAGTCGAACCCGGCGACGCCAACGCTGCTGGGCATGGGCAGTGTTGGCACGAAGGACGCCAACGCGTGGATACCCGCGACCAACGAACTGGCAAAGTTGCGGAACAGGTCGCACAGCACCCCAAAATCGGGTGCAGTCGAGCCAATGCCGACAAACTTGTCGCCGTCGCCGATATCATGTGCATGGACGAAGCCCCAGGGCATGTAGCCGCACGCACCGGCCGCAAACCAGCGGTGGAGGTGTTCGCGGTACTTCACAGCCCGGTCGCCAAAGACGCGGATATCAAAGCCGGCTTCTTCAACGATAAAGGGTTTGTTGTGGCGCAAGGCCACCCCCACATCATCCCAGACCCGCTGATCTCCTTCCTGGTCGAACATGCCTTCATAGCTGTGGATCGTGACAAAGTCGATATTGGGCGAGGTGTAGAGCGCATCTTGTTGTGCGGCCGAATGCAGCCAGGCATGGTGGGTAGACTTCATGCCGGTCGTAACCAGGTGGTTGCTGTCCAGGCGTTTGATCGCTGCGGCTATCTCGTGGTTGAAGTTGATAAAGGTCCACGGGTTCGGGTCGGCAGGGTTACTTTTATCGGCGCGGTCTAGTTTGAGTTCGTTGCCGATCTCCCAGGCAAAGATGTTAGGTTCGTCGCGGAAGGTGGTCACAATGCGCTCGACAAAGGGCAGATAGTTCTCGCGATAACCACTGGCAAAGAAGTCCCGGTTGAGCAGGTCACGACCGCCGGCATTGGCGTAATACTTCCCATCCCCCGCAACGTAAAACGGCACATCATTGTAAAGGTTGGTAAAGACCGGCAGCAGATAGAGGTCGGGGAAGTGGGTCTTGACAATATCCAGTGTCTCGCGCAGCCGTGCGACGATCTCATCGGCTGTAGCGTTCTTGTCGGCCAGGAAGATGCGGGCGACACGCGCGCCCAGACTATAAGCAGCCTGCAACTGCGAGGCGCGATGGTCAAGCTGGGAGTGTTTGAGCGGCTCTTCGCTCATGCGACCATAGTGGATCAGCCCGCGCAGGTTGATGCCAAAAAAGCGGAAGGCGCGCCCATTGATGCGAAACTTGGTCCCGTTGCACTCGACAAAGCGGGCCGGGTCACCCGCGCTGCGGGCAACGCCAGAAGGCGCCACCACTTCGATCTCGGCCCAGACTGGGTCGCCAAAGCGGTTGCCGGCGGGGTCGCAGGGTTGAAAGGTGCTGCGACAGAGTCCTGGCGTTGCAGGTGTGCGCAAGAGCAGCGAAACGGGCACTTCGGCTCCGGGGGGCGCGGGCGGCAATGGCACGCGTTCTGGCGCTTCCATGCGTTCGCCGTCGACATGCACCAGGCTGTAACCATCCTCCCAGGTGCTGCGACCGCTGTTGCGCATCGTCCAGGTTTGGACAAAGAACGCGCCCATCGACATCACCGTGCCGTCGGGGACCGTATCGCGCACAAAGGTGGCGTCATTCCAATCTGGGTCGAGCAGCGGCAGGACAAAGGGCGTCGGGTCGATGACGTTGCGCGGGTAGCCGGACGCGCTCGCGCCCTGGCGTTTGAGTGTTAGGTGTAAGTGAGCGCCCTCCACAAAACCTGTCTCTCCTGCCAGACCCAGCAGTTGTCCGCTACGCACCTTTTGGTCTAGTTGCACGCCAATTTCGTCTAGATGGGCGTAGACAGTTTCGTAGCCATCCTCATGCTGTACACGAATATGGTTGCCATAGTTGTGCTGTCCGTTGTGGTGAAACACTTCGGTTACTACACCCGGAGCGACACAAAAGATCTTTGTTCCTTTAGGCGCCTGAAAGTCGATCCCTTCGTGGCCGGGAAAGCCAAACCGCTGATAGACCCACGGTCGGGCGCCAAAATGCTGTGTGATCAGCTTGAACTCGGTGGGCCAGGTACGAAATTTGAAGTTACTCATCGGAGTTGCTCCTACCACATTTGCTCAAAGACTACACGCTTATTCGTAATGCGTAATGCGTAATGCGCTCCTGGTTTACCAACTCGTATGGTTAATACTCTGCCACTGGCCGGTGGGCGCATAGACGATGCCCTGGGCAAAACCCTGTGTGCGATAGCCGCCAATGTTGATTTCATTGGTCAGCGGTGCGCCCAGATTGTGAACGCGGGCGTAGACGGCGAACGACGAGTCGCGGTTGTATACGATGTGGGCCGCGGCCCACACCTGGCTGCGGACGGTATCCAGAAGGTCGCCTGGGGGTAACACTGGGGTAGTGCTGCCGTTGTCACCATCGGGTGTGACCACCACACCGCCCTGGCGCCGCTCTGCCTGCCAGACGGCAAACCAGGAGACGTGCCAGTTGTTGGGCAGGCCGCCGCCTACTACCACATCGACCGCCCCGCGCGGGCACCAACACCAGGCGCCTACCTCGCCGCGCTCTGGGCTAAACGAATTCCAGATCGGCTGATTGCCCCAGCCCGATTTCTCCTTTGGCGTCATCGTCATCTTGATAAATTGGTCGAAATCCGGCCGGCCGAGCAGGTGCAAGCCGTCGGACCAACAGATGATGAGGTCTTGCCTCTTCACCGGTTGGCCGTCGAGGTCGAGCACGCGAGCGAAGAGGTTGTGGTCGCCGCCGGCATCGTCAAAATAGTCCGGTGCGCCCCACGGTCGAAGATAGGTGTCGCGCGCCCACTGCGGGCGCGCCCCCGGCTGGTCGGATGGCTCCCAGGAACCATCGCGCGTGGTGAAGATGTCTTTGACCCGATAGACGATGTCGCCCGGTGGGTTGTCCGGCCGTTGTTCGCTAGGGACGACCCGAACGCCAAAATTTTTTGCCCAATCGCCGACACGCATTGCTGCCTCCTGATTCGTTCCGAAATTAGTGAATGTTGAGCGATGAGATTGACTACCCTCGATAGGCAAAGTCGGTTTTGGTCGAACCGCTGCTATCGAGCCATACAGCGTACTTTTGCAAGGTGCGGAAAAGTTGGGTTGCACCGGCCACCACAGACAGCGGAAATTGCTCAAGTTCTCCATCCCCGGTTTGTACGCTGCCGGGCAGGTCATAATCGAACGAGAACTCGACGGCGAGCGGCATGGCTAACGAGATCCCATCCAGATACCAAAAGCTCAGGCACGCCTTGACGACCGGCTTGCCCCCAAACTTGATCTTCCCAACACGGTAGACAATTTCGTGGGCAGTAAAGTCACCCACGCGTTGCAGCGGCGTATCACCCGCAATGTTTAGCCGTTGCAGCCCGGGGAAGAGCAGACTGGCCTGGTGAACCGTGGCCAACGCCGGCATCGTCTCCGATTGTACAGAGTTCGAGTGGGCAAATTTGCTTTGCTGCGGCAGCACGTCTTCTTCAAACTTTGTTTTGCCGGCCAGCGTGCTAGAGACATCACAGGCGGCCGCCAGGTAACGATCACTGCTCCGGTATTTGAGCGTCACCTGGTGCTTCCCGGCCCGGCGGATGCGCAGCGAGTAGCCGCGCTGGTGCAGTGCCTGTTCCGGTGTGTCGAGATACCAGGTGCGCCGCTCCTCGACTTCATCCTGCATCTCGGCGACCTTGCCCCCCTGTTTTGTCGCCAGATGCGAGACCAGCGTCCAGAAGGTGGCGACGCTATTCTGCCGCTGTTCAAAGCGACTGGCGTCGAGCATGAGCTTGTACTCACGTGATGTGATGGGCAGGTTCATAGCCCTCCCTTTCTTTCTGCACGATCTGTGCAAGCACCGTATAGGCTCACTCAACGGGGCCGGCAGGTTGGGCCTCCAACGCAGCGCGCACCAGTTGTAATAGCTCCTGCGGGCTGTTGGTCATGCCAAAGGCGCCCAGTTGCTGCGCCTCCGCACGATTCCGCGGGTCGACGCCGCGTGCGGCATAGATGATAAACGGCGTCGTGACGCCGTTTGCGCGCAGCCGGTGCAACAGCGTATAGCCAGCGCGGCTATCGGGCGGGCGGCTCATATCGGAGATGATCACGCGATACTTGCCCGGTGCCGTGCGCGCCACGGCAGGCTCGGTTGCCAGACAGAGATCAAAGTTGAGCCCAAACAGTTTCTCGAACGAAGTGACCAGGCTACTGTTATTGGAGGGCGTATCATCCACCCACAGCGCCAGGGGAGGCGCCGAGCCACTTTCGGCGCTGGTCGCAATTGCCGCCGGAAACGCGGTGGTTGGGCTGCTGTCCAACGTTCGGGTGATGTTGACAATGGTGTCCACTTCGGCCCTGTTGACCAGCATCGCAATATCTGTCCTGCGGTACGCCACCGGCAGGAAGAGCCGCGTCCACAGAAAGCCGAACATAAACCCGATGCTGGCAAAGTAGAGCATCGCACCCAGAGCCATCGGGGAGGCGCCTGCCCCCCCACCAAAGCCACCGGCGAGATTCTCGCTGGCGGAAATCACACCTTGCCAAATATTGGGCAGCTCGATGACAGTCAGGGCAACGAGAAGCGTCGTGAGCCAGTCGGACACTCGTTCAAGGTTTGTGTTGGCCCCATAGCGGGCCGACGACGCGTTGCCCGGCCCGTCCGTAGCGCCATTGGCAGCCGCATCGTTGCCCTGAACCGTGCGGGGGATCCCAAACAGAAAGCCAACCAGACCGCCCAACACCAGCGCGGCGCCTGCCACCATCACCCCTACGGTCACGATAGCAAAGAAACGCCCAACGTCGTGTAGACCATAGAGGAACAACACCCCTATTCCAGCCAGGGCCATAAGAACTAACGTCCGCAAGGGGCGCAGTTCATCGGCTAGTTCATCCTGCCGGGTTGCGCTGATGGTCGAGCGCCCTTGGAACGAACGGAAAAGATTGGTAACGCCACTACTGATCGTTGTCATATTGCTCCTTTCCACCGGATGTGGTCACAGCAAGCGCGTCAGTCGATCCGCTGCAGGCCGCCACCGGAGACCACCAGCGCAAAGTCCTGGGGGCCTTGGGGCACGTTTGCGCCGACCACCAGAATCGTCCAGACACCCAGCGCTGGTGTGGGAATGATCACCTTCTCCACATTGTTGCTACTGTCGGGCGTCCCGTCGCCGTCAAAGTCGTTGCCGACAAAAAAGCTGCCGTCGGGGCTGTTTACGATCAAGTTGACGGATCGAGCATCTCCCGTGAGGAGCCCTTGCTGTTCGTCATTTGACTCGTTGGCATAAAGAGCACAGAGACTACTGGCATCAAAAAGTCGCTGATACGCATGGCATCTTTTATACATTCACTTTGCACGCCTGGCCTCTCTCGTCGAGAAAATGAGAACGAGTTCCCCCGCTACACCCTGCAATTGGTCGTCGGCCAGGTATGTGACACACCGTTGACGCAGCGCCAACGACAACTGCTCTACCGCCCCCGCCTGCACGACAATATGGCTCCTTCCCGCGCCCGCCGCCTCTAGAAAATGCGCCAACCGGGTGTCTTGCAGTATGCGACGCAGTGTCTCCTTCTCACACGGGATCACTACCGCCGTTGCATGAGACGCCAAGGGAAACGCCTCATGCAACGGCAGATCAGGGGTCAACGTCAAGCCACAGGCGCCCTTATTACGCCGGCCACTGACACCGACGAGCTTGACGCGCAGACCCGCCCGGCGGAAGACTGTAACAAAGGTGCAGGCCGCCAATTCATCGCACCGGTCTCCCCACAACACAAATACAGTCGGCTGGACACGCGGCATGGGTCGTCATCTCCGTATTGGTTGCGGCAGAGAGCGGCAGCGCCAGGTGTGGTTCATGCGCATACGCTAACACAGGTCAACTCATCGCGCCCTCACTTGTTTCTCTACAGACTCTTCCTGCTGCCGCCGCGGAGGGATGAACCAAGGCGGCGGACTGTGTCTCGCCGCCGTAAAAGCGCATCACCCACACTGCCCTACAGCCCCACCGCTTGAACATAGCGACCTTTGAGATGCTGGGGTCGCACATTTGCGCCAGTTGCATTGGGTGTAAGAAAATGGTAAGCTAATGGGCCCGGATGCTGTGTTACACTATGTTTAGCCAGTGTCATCATTCGCAGCAATCCCTCTTGTGCGGAGTCGCAAACAATGTCTGCTCATCCACCTTACACCGTCGAGTCGCTCGAACAAGCGGTACATCAAGCGCTCAAGCTGTGGCATGAAGCAGATGGCGCCGGTAGCCCGCTCCAGCAGTTGCGCGCCTTTCACCAGACGCAACTCAGCCGTGGCTTCACCATGCGCCAGGCAAGCAACCAATTGTTGTTGGATGGCATCGCCACGCTCGCACGCAGCGCGCCCGATGAAGCCGAAGTGTTGCGGCTGCGTTTTGACCAGGAATTGCCCGGCTACGCCATTGCCAATCGCCTCAACGTGAGCGAGGGCAACGTCTGGAAGAAGCAGAACCAGGGTATCCGCCGGCTGGCCCAATGGCTACACGAACAAGAGCACCGCTTGCACGCCGGGCGCCTGGCGGCTTTGCAGGCGCGTCTGGAACTACCCACCTACACCCAACTCTTTGGCATCGAACCGGCGCTCGACCAGTTGGCGGGCCAGGTCTGCCATCCACAACCGCCCTGGCTCATCGCCATCGAAGGGCTGGGCGGCATGGGCAAGACCGCCCTGGCCGACGCCCTCGCCCGCCGCCTGCTCGCCGACCACGCCTGGGCCGATTTTGCCTGGGTGACCGCACGGCAGCAGGTGCTCAACCTGGGTGGCGGCATCAAGAGCGTCAACCAACCGGCGCTCACGGTGGATGCCCTGGTCGATGCCCTGCTCGCCCAGTTGGCGCCCGATGCCGTGCGTCCCGTGGGGCTGGCGCTCGAACAGCGTCTGGCGATCCTGCGCCGTCTGCTCCACGAGCGGCCGCATTTTATCGTCGTGGACAATCTGGAGACCCAGGTGGATGTGGACGCGTTGCTCGATACGCTCCGTTCGCTGGCCAGCCCGACCAAGTTTCTGTTGACCACCCGCCACCGGCTGTTGGGCGAGGCCGATGTCTATCACTTCCCGCTGCCCGAACTGGGCGAAGCGGATGCGCTGGCGCTGGTGCGTCACGAGGCGGCCATGCGCAACCTGCCCGAGTTGAACGCCGCCAGCGACGCCGACCTGCGCCCCATCTACGCCACAGTCGGCGGCAACCCGCTGGCGCTGCGGCTGGTGGTTGGGCAGTTGCATGTCCACCCACTCCACCAGGTTCTCGACGACCTGCGCAGCGCCAGTGGACAACCGATCACCAATCTCTACACCTTTATCTACCGCCAGGCGTGGGATGGGCTGGACGAACCGGCGCGCCGGGCGCTGCTCCTCATGCCGCTGACCACCGAAGAGGGGGCGTCTTTCCCGCTGCTGGCCGAAATGGCCGGCGCCGTGCTCGACGAGACAAACCTGCGTGATGCGCTCGATACGCTCACCCAACTCAACCTGGTGGACGCCCGCGGCGGTCTACATGAACGGCGCTATACCATCCACAGCCTGACGCGCACGTTTTTGCACCAGCAGGTGCTGCATTGGGAAGGATAATGGTCAATTGTCAGTTACGATTCAGCCTCATCGTACTCGTACCCCTCCTCGTTCTCGTTCTCCAAAGTCTTTGTCGAGTACGAGGAGGGGTACGAGTACGAGGCTGAAGGGTTACAATTGTAAATGGTCAATTGTTAAGGTGCGTAACCTGGCGACTGGTAGCGGGAGAGAAATGACCACCACGACTACTTATCGCACGTTGTTTCAAGATTATCTTTGCGCCGGCCTGCAACTGGTATTGGCGCAGGTGCAGGCCGCCGAGCCGCTCGTGCCCGATGAGCTGCGCCGGCAGGCATGGCACCTGCTCAGCTATGCGTTTGAGAGCGCTGCAGCCTGGCCGCTGGCGCGCGATCTGCTGCTGGCGCTGGCGCCCAAGATGGAGCAGGCCGGCTTTCGTGACGAGTGGATCGCCTATTTGGAGCAGGCGGTGCAAAGCGCCTTGTTGCGAGGCGACGAACGGGTGGCCGCCGAATGCCAGCTAGAGATCGGTTATCTTTATCGCCTTGCCACCAATTTTGCATCTGCGCGTGAGTGGCTAAGAGCCAGTTTGGAAAACTTTGAACGACAAGAGCATCGACAAGGAATGGCTCGAGCCCTGAACCATCTGGCATATGTTGCCTGGCGCGAGCACCACTATGATGAAGCCGAAGACTTCGCTGACAGAGCTCTCCAGTTGCTAGATCTAGATGATGTAGAGCGGGCAATGAGTCTGTCAGCAAAGGGCTTGATAGCAATTGACCGGAGAGAATGGCGCCTGGCGGAAGAGAATCACCGTGCCGCCTTGCAAATTCGTCAGGAATATGGCGATAAGCGTAAGGCTGCTTGGAGCCTCCAAAACTTAGGTTATGCGATGCGCGGGCAAGGTAAGCACGCGGCTGCGATTGCGTGTTTTGTTGAGGCGCTCAAATCTCTTGAACGGGTCGGTGATCCAATAAACCAGGCGATCATTGAACTCAATCTGGGAATCAGTTACTATCTGAATAAAGAATATGGCCATGCCCTAGACTGCTACGCAAGAGCTGAAGCGCATTACGGTAAGTCTCAAGATCAGCTGAATATTGCCAAACTTCACGTTAACAGAGGTCTTTGTCACCTAGCTCTCAACGAGTTGGAGAAGGCAGAAATAGCGTTTAACAACAGTATTACGCTTTTTCAACAACTTGGCGATCTGGGTGAGCGTCTGAATGCGATGGATGGCTTAGGGCTTACATACCTTGCAATGGAACTACGTAAGCAAGCAGCGGCGGTCTTCGAATCAGCCCTCAAAGAGTTGCCACTAATCCAGGGCACTCCTATCCACGACACATTACTCGAAGAACTGTCCCTTCATCTCAATCAGGCTCAACCTGTGCGTGAGGATCTGACGCTTGCCGTACAGAACCTCGGTACTTGACTCACAATGGTCAGGCTGAAGCCATGAACCTTCCGGCGGAAAATCCATGGCTTCAAGTTGCGTGCCTGTGTGGGTTATCCACATCCGTTACCACTGGGCTGACACGCATAGGCTGTTGTAACCAGCGACGCGCCGCCCACGGCATCCAATACAACAGGTCCATACCCAGTAGCAAGCGCCAACCCTACCGCCAGAGTCACCATCACCAGCCAACGGCGGCTGCGTTCCAAAATCCCTGCGTTCATCTCAATATCCTCCTTCGGGGTGGAGAGGCTCATCGAGTTCGGGGACCCCGCCAGGAAAGCCCTGGCACACGCGTGTTTCCCCAACGAGCAGGTCCTTTTTGATTTGCTTAAGCGCCCTGATTATGACAAAATGGCTGATGGGTTGTCACCCATCCTGCCCATCACGTGACCCATCAGTTCACCCATCAGGCTACCCCGATGCCCAACAGCCAACGGCTTGACCTCTTGCGCCAATTGCGCGAACAAGCTGGCCTTTCCCAGGGGGAGGCGGCGCGTTTGCTCGGTCTCACTGGCCGGCAGAGCCGGCTCACTGTAGGGGCCTGGGAGCGCGGCGACTATGCGCCGGATGAGCGGCGGCGCACCCGGTTCATCGGCTATCTGTGGGATCATCTTCGTCTGCGCCAGGCGCCGCAACGTTTCGCGGAGGTGTGGGAAATCCTGGTCGAGGAGTGGGGATGGGAGGAGTTGAGCGAGGCCGAATGGCGTGGGTTGACAAACCAGCCGCGCACTGTTGAACAAAAGAGCAAACCGGTCGCTGTCGCCGCTCCCTTCCAGGCGCCGCCGCCAACTCCTTTTTTTATCGGTCGGGAGGATGACCTGGCGCACGTGTCCGCCCAATTAAGAGGAGACACAGGGCAGGTCGTTGCGCTTGTCGGCATGGGTGGGGTCGGCAAAACCACGCTGGCAACCCAGATTGCCCACCGCTTGCGTTCAGACTTTGGCGATGGGGTCTTGTGGGCAGACGCCACTACCAACGATCCGCTGCCGGTTCTTCAATCCTGGGCGCAGGCGTACGGCCAGGATCTAAGTGAGATCAACGATCTGGCGAGCCGGGCAGCAGCAATGCGCGGTATCCTGGCGGGGAAAAAGGTTCTGATCATCCTGGATGATGTCCGGTCGCCAGAAACGATCCGGCCGTTATTGCCTGGCGTCGCTTCCTGCGCCGTCCTTCTGACCACCCGAGACCAGGACACCGCCCGCGTCCTGAACGCCGAACACTACGTAGTGGAAGAATTCTCCGAGCAGGAGAGTTTAGAGCTGTTGTTCAAAATGCTTGGCGCTGGCAGAGTCACCGCCGAGATCGAGGCGGCGCGCGCCATTTGCCGGCTGTCGCACTACTTGCCTTTGGCGTTGGAAATCTGCGCCAAGTTGTTGGCGAGAGTCAGTTGGCAGCAACTGGGCACGCTGGAGCAACGGCTGCGCGATGAGACTCGACGCCTCGACCAACTGTCGCTGAAAGACTTGAACGTGCGGGCTGCCTTTGAAGTGAGTTGGCAGACATTGACCGCGGAACTGCGCACGTTCTTCCCCATGCTCGGCATCTTTGCCGGGCGCGCCTTTTCCCCCGCCGCGCTGGCGTACGTGTCGCAGCGTCCAGAGGAGGAGGTTACGGACCATCTGATTGCGTTTGTTGCCTTGTCCCTGGTCAAATCTCCTGCCCCCGGATCGTTTCAGCAACATCCACTGCTGGCTGATTTTGCCCAAAGCCGGCTTGGCGATGCGACCACTGCCCATCGCCGTTTTGCTGAATACTATCTCACCTTCTGCCGGACGCAACAGAAAAACTATCCGGCGCTCGAAGCTGAATTCGAGAACATCATGCGCGCCATGCAGATCACTTTTGCCCAACAACAGTGGCGCATGGTGATGGCGTACGCAGATGCGCTGATGGAGTCGTGGCTGCGCCGCGCCCGGTACAGTGAGGGGCGATTGGGCTTGCAATGGGCTTGCGCCGCCGCAAAGGCAGAGGGCGCCAGCGAAACAATGGTGGACTATCTGATCCGGCGGGGCCTCCTGTGCGCCGAACAAAATGAGCAGCAGGAAGCTCGCTCCCACTTGCAAGCGGGTCTTCAACTGGCGGAACAGTTGGGAAGAGAGCGCTCTCTTGCCGAGGCCCAGTACCACCTGGCTCGGTTAGCGGTAGAACAAGCACAATATGAGGAGGCGGATGAATGGCTGACAAAGTGCCAGGCGCTCTACCAAACTCTCGGCGATTCAGCAGGAGTTGCGCGCACCCTTCATCTGCGCGCCTTTTTGTTGCACCGGCTTGCACAATACGGCACAAGCAATTCGCTCTGTTTGCAGGCGCTAGACATCCAAGAGCGTTGTCAGGAGGTCACAGATTTGCTGGCAACGTTGCGTTTATTAACGGACAACGCATTTGAAGAGCAAGATCTCACACGAGCCGAAGGTTACGCCCTGCGCTCATTACAACTTGCGACGGAATATCACGATCACAGCGAATTGGTCAAAGCTTACTGGAATCTAGCCACCCTCTACCGGCGCTTAGCGCGCTATCCAGAAGCGCTCGGCTACGCAGAGAAAGCCGTAGAACGCTTTACCCAGATGGGGAATCGCGCCTTTACCTCTTATGCGCTCTACGAACAGAGTATGAGCCAAAAACTGATGGGAGACTATGCAGCCAGTCTGGCAACGGGCCACCGCGCGCTGACCATCATGACAGAACTGGCTGACGAGTACAACCGCATTCACTGTCTGAACCACATCGGTGCGCTCTATTTGCAGCTATACCAGCCACTAGATGCTCGCCGTTGTTGGGAAGAGGCGCTTCTGCTCGCCAAACAGTTGCATCACCCCAAGACAAGCGAGCTAGAAGCACAACTCGCCGGGCTTGGTTAGCTGGTTTCTCCAACTAGAGTCTTTACGTTGCCAGGCCCGGTTGGTCCCGTGAGCCACCCAAGCCCTTTGAGGGCAGCAGTCCAGAGCGGGAGCGGAATATTGAAGGGTAGTTTTGCGGCCTGTTGCTCCATAAATTCGTCGAGCCAGGTTTGTGTCTTTCCCAACTCCAAATGATCAAGCAGAATCTTATCAGTGGCCTCTTCGAGTCGATAGAATTGTTCATCCTCACCCTCAAGCGCTAACTCAGGCACAGATTGTTGGGCCAGGGTGGGCACAAATTGTGAATACAGGTCATCAAGAGGGGCACCTTCAAGAGACAAATCTTGGCTCCAGATGACCTGCGCCGACCCGGTGGCTGGCTCAAGTTGGTAGATCTGGTGGAAGACTTTGAACAATGCAGTCGCCAGAATCGTTCGCACTAACTCAGAAACCACTACTCGTGCCTCATCAATTGATGTCACTTTATCACCAGCCAATGGTAAGTGAGTCGAGCCGTCAATACCCAAGGGTTGAAGCCATTTTCGCCACTGCTCATCGAGTGCCTTGTAGGCATTGGGGAATCTACCGAGCGCTTTCAGAGTATCCACATAAACAAAACCCCGTAGGGCGCTCGCCGGGTGCGAGCCGTCATTATGCAACAATCCTTCCGGCGAATCTGTGATCAGCACCTTCTGAAAATTGTGGGCGATCAGGGGTCCGCCGATCAGGCAACTATAAACATCGGCGTAGATCTCCTCATTCCAGTCGCGCAACCAAGCTGGTTGTTGGCGCAGGTAATGTTCAAGCGGATTGCGCATGGTTTGGCTATACAAAGGCGCATGCCAGTAGAGATAGTGGCCTATCTCATGTGGTAGGGCCAGTAGATCATTGAATTGATCATCCGCAGATGCAACAGCGGTCTCGACAGCGTCTTGTGGTAACGACGTGGGGCCTGCACCGGCAATTGCCGCCTTTAGTGGAGCAAGCGTACGAAAAGGAAAGCCGATCAAAGCAACAGGGGCATACGGGATCACGCGAATATGCGCAGATTTTTCGAGATAAGTGATCACCGTAGTAGGGCGCAGCAACTTCACATCGATCGCCGGTTGGAGCGCTCGGTAGGCAAGTTCATCAGCAATTCGCAGCGCCTGCCCGATCAATGGGAACTGTTCTCCCAACGAGCGCTGCCCATTGATACGTAAAAGAACATCAAGATCGTGTCCTATCTGGTCAGAGATCAGACGAAGCACGTAACCGGTGGGAAAGCTCGAGCCTGAGTCAAAGGTAAAGCCTTGATGATCCGCTAAACCATTCTTGAAAAAGCGTCTGTACCGCTCTGAAAAGTTGTGCAAACTTTTGGCAAGGATCTGCAATGTTGAGCCGCGCGTGCTATGAATCAAAACTTGGGCAGTAATTTCTGTGGCGATCCCCCGCTGCATGGCAAGATCAATCCCTTCTCTTTGAATTTTCTCTGGCATAGTAGTCTCCTGTAAGTATGGCAAGCGAAAAAGGATAGATACAGTATATCACTTAGAATATGACTCTTCAACAGACTGTCACATAGCAAAACCTGACAGAGCCTTTTGTTGGCGAACCCTGGAGACTCCTCGCCTAGCGTAGAATCGACTGACTTACAACGTCTACTGCCCAGTAGGATTAGCAGAAGCAACGTTTATCGAAAATTCTGTATAACGCTATCGTACGACAAAAAATCTCATCCTATACTCTCTATTTTCTCCCCTAATACTCACCGAATGTGATAGGCAGCAACAAGTAGATGCCGAACGATACAGAGAATGACTTCAATCTACGGCTTGTCCGCTCCACTCAATCCGTGGATCACCCTCCGGCTTTGCTAGCCACGGTACGGCGGCCTGGGGTATAATCCAACATCAGGTGGGCGTTCTGCTACCGCTTCCACCTATGAAGATTCTTTCAGCACAAGCCAGGAGCACCCTGAACATGAAGATCCATGAAATCCGCGCCGCCGGTCTGCGCGGGGCATCGCCCGAAGGCGGCTGGATGGAAGAGATCCTGCCCGATGATTGTATCCACACCCTCATCGCCGTCCATACCGATGAAGGTGTGACCGGTTACGGCAGCGCCTACACCAATGACGCGCTGGTCAAGGCCGCGTTGGCCGTTCTCGCCCCGCTCTATCTGGGCGAGAATGCGCTCGAACCGGAGCGGGTGAGCGAAAAGCTCCACCAAAACACCTTTTGGATGGGCCGCGGCGGGACGCTCACCCACACCATCAGCGGCATCGACATTGCGCTGTGGGATATCCTGGGCAAGGTGACCGGCCAGCCGGTGGGTCGCCTGCTGGGTGGCCGCCATCGCGAACGGGTGCGCCCCTACGCCTCGATCCTCATGAAGCAGCCCGAACCGCTGGCCGCCCAGTTGGCTCAGCTCAAGGAATATGGCTTCCGTGCCTTCAAAATGGGGTGGGGGCCTTTTGGTCGGGTCAGCAATCAGTTGGATGAGGCGATTGTCCGCACCGCCCGCGACACGCTCGGCCCCGACTGCTGGCTGATGGTCGATGCCGGCGGCAGCGACGCCTACTGGCAAGGGAGCTACAAATGGGCGCTGCGCACGGCGCAGATGCTGGCAGAATACGATGTCTTCTGGTTCGAAGAGCCGCTCAAACCCGATGCACTTGACGATTTCGTGGCGCTGCGCCGGGCGGCTCCGCTTCCCATTGCCGGAGGCGAGGTTTTGACACGGCGGCAGGCCTTCGTGCCCTGGCTCGAAGCCGGCGCCTTTGACATCGTCCAGCCGGACGTGACCAAGGTGGGCGGCATCAGCGAAGAGCGCAAGGTCGGCTGGCTGGCTGAGGAGCACGGCGCCAAATTCATCCCCCACGGGTGGAACACGGCCATCGGTCTGGCCGCCGACCTGCAACTGGCCGCGGCCTTTGCCCACACCGATTTTGTCGAGTATTTGACCGGTTCGCCCTATATCGACGAGATCGTCACCACCCCCTGGGCCCTATATCGACGAGATCGTCACCACCCCCTGGCGCCTCGACACCGACGGCATGTTGGCGATCCCCGATAGTCCGGGGTTGGGGATCGAGCTGGACCTGGAGGCGGTGAGCAAGTATACCGCTGGTGAGACGTTGTGATTTATCCAGAAAATCAAAATCGTACGAGGAAACAGACAAGATGAAAACACGCACAGGGCACTTCCCGATTGGTTTTCGCCGCGGCGGGACCGACTGGCAAAAGGATGTTGGCTCGCTGATCAACTGGGCCCAAGCCAACGACCTCTCCTGC
>QEUW01000686.1 GCA_003577005.1 Chloroflexota bacterium
CTGGTAGTCCAGCGTTGTATCAAAGTAAGGCAGGTAGACATGGCTGACGGTGCCACGGGCATTGAAGCGGACAGCCTCTTCCACGAGTACCTTGCCATCCTCGGCCTGGCGCCGCGTCTGCAACTTGCGGCCCAGCCCGTCGAAGTACTCCACGCTGGTCACGACTTCATCGCTGCCGGAGCGCACCCGCTGTTTGGTCGTGATCGAACTGATCGGGTTGCCGATGACGTAGCCAAACTCCTTTGTCGGTTTATCGAGGGTATCGCCCGGCTGCACGATGCGGGTGAGGTGGCCAAAGGTATCGTAGGTAAAAATGTGCGGGTGGCCGTTGTAGTCGGTGGCGCCGCTCACCTTGCCAAAACCGTAGTGGTAGGTCGCCGCGTAAGAGAGCGTCTTGCCATCGCCCAGGTGCAGCCGCTCGACCACCGGGAAGGTGTGCATCAAGGCGTCGAACTCGACCGTGCGCAGGTTGCCATTGCCGTCCATCATACCGGTCACGTTGCCGTATTGGTCAAACTGTTGGCGCTTCACCGGGACGGAGCGCGACCCCAGGCTCGCCATCTGGCGGGTCAGGTCGCCGCGCGTCACCTGGCCGAGGGGCAGCCCGACAAAGGGTTCGCCATCGTAGTAATACTGCACATCATTCACGATGGTACCGGCGGCGTCTGTCTTGTAGACGCGCTGGGGCCGGTTCATCAACCAGAGCGGCTCGTTGTAGGCGTACTCGATATGGGCCAGAATTTCATCGCTGCCACAGGTCAGATCCTCGCCACAGACCATGCCGTAGTCGAACTCACGGATGACGTTGCCGTATTCATCCTGGGTGAAGGTCTGGCGCGTCTGCACCGGCTGCGCTTGCTGTTCATGGCTGTAGGCATCGGTCTGCGTGACATAAGAGTAGCCGACGCGACGGCCTTCGCCTTCGTCGAACAGATAGCGCGTCGTAATCTGGTTGACCGTGCGCTGGTAGCAGCCCTGGTAGTCACCGGCGCAGCGGCCCCCTTCCGCCAAGACTTCTGATTCCAACAACATACCCTTGCGGCTCTCGTCTTGCCGGCCTACATCGTAGACCAGGCGGGTGACGGTGGTGGCGGCTGTGTCGTCGCCACGCTTGATCTCCTCGCTGCGGACAAAGCCACGGAACTCCTTTTGTATGCCGTCGTAATAGCCGTCGCGATAGTGGTAGTCGATGGTGTAATTGTCACCGCTATTGGCATCGTGGGTGGTCACCCGGCTCACCACGCTGACCGGGAAGGGCAGGTTGATCTCCCACGGGTTGCCGGCATCCCAGTCGGCGATGTGATCCTCGACCGAGGACTTGTATTCGATCTGGATCGTGCGGCCACGGCCGTTGTCTACGCTTGCCAACAGAAAGGGTTGGGAGCCGACCGAGAAGTCCACATATTGCATGGCTTCGTTTTCCAGCGCCGGATAACGGCTGAAGAGCAGTTCGACCGCGCCATCGCCGTCGATATCGGCCAGCCGCACCGCCGTGTTCTGCGCATCGTAGGCGGGCGTATTTTCGATGACAAAGGCGTCGGTCAGGCCACCGTCGCCCAGGCTCAGCCAGTAGTGGACGACGCGGTTGCCGGGCAGCACCAGGTCCACCAGGCCATCGTTGTTGAGGTCACCCATGAGGATCTGCACATCCTGTGCGCCGACGCCCGTGGGTGGGTTGAGGACGACCTCACCCTCGTCATAGCTGCCATTGCCGTTGTGCGGCCAGACCACCACCAGGCCATCGCGCACAAAGATCAGGTCCTCCATGCGGTCGCCGGTCATGTCGCCGACCTTGATGTTGGGGTCGCTAAAGCGGGCCGAGTCGCCGGCCGCCGGGGCGGGCACGTCGAAGTCGGCGGTGGCGCTCCAGGCGCCCTCGCGGGCCAGCCAGATCTTCATGCGACCGCCGGCGGTGAGCACGACGTCGATGCGATGGTCGTTGTTGACATCGATCAGTTGCACATCGGGGTCGTTGAGGTTGAAGGCCGGGGCCGGGCCAAAGTCGACGCGGCTTTCTCGCTCCCACTCGCCGTCCAGCTTGTTGGTGTAATAGTAGAAGGGCGAGCCGGGCGTGTCGCCGGCCTTGACCAGCAGATCGACGCGGCCATCGCCGTTCATATCCGCCATGCGCACGTTAGGGTTCGAGAGCCGTTCAGCCGGCGAGACCGCAGGGATGACCGGCTCCTGTTGCCAGCGGCCATGTCCCCGGTTCAGATAGAAGCGGTGCTCGCCGTTTTCGGGCGTGAAGACCAGGTCTGGCAGACCGTCGGCGTTGATGTCCACCAGGTCGGCGTCGGGGTTGGTCAGGCCGATAGGGGGTGGATTTTGCATGGCGGCGACACGGTGGTTCGTCGCGTCAAACTGCGTGTAGGTGAAGGTGTGCGGCGGCAGCGGGCTCTCGCCATCGTCGCCAACCTGGACAACACGGATGAGCAGCGAGTAGACGCCGGTCGAACGTTCCGGTTCGTAGGTAAACTGGTAGGCGCGCACCAGTTTCCCCAGCGCCCACATCTGGATGTCGGTGCCGCGCAGCCCCACGCGCACCGGAAAGCCGCTGCGCCGGTCGGTGTAGGTGTCGGGGCGCGGCTCGTAGTTGAAGACCACGGCGTTGTAGACTTCGCCGCCCTCAGGGTTCTGCCCAAAGTTGTAGCGGATCTCGCGCA
>QEUW01000687.1 GCA_003577005.1 Chloroflexota bacterium
GAAGGATGAACAGATCGACATAAGGGGCAGCATCCGCCCCGATGTCCAGCGCAAATCTGCGGTCAGGGCCAAAGGCAAGCGCCAGTTGGTAGCGGTCGGCAAGGGCACGCATACGCCGGACACTGCCCACCGGATCGGCCTGCTCCTGCGGCAGGTTGCCCAGCCCGTGCTCCAGGTTATAGCCGACGATCTCCACGCGACCGACGAGTCGAGGCAGTAGCGCTCGGCTTCCCCGACAGACTTAAAGACCACCAAACGCCGCCCAACCTGCACCTGCTCCAGCAAGCCCAGGTCGGACAGGTGGTCAATGCGGGCGACATCAGAGGGTCTTGCAGTCCGGTTGAACCATTCAACCAACGGCGCGCCCAAGCTGACGTCGATCCACAGGCTGGATGTTCCGGACGCGCCCACACCCGTCTGCGCCTGTGCGCGCATCGTCCGGGCAGGGGCAACCAGGAGCAGCAGGGTCAACAGCCAATAGCATCCCTTTCTAGCTATCACCCACCTACCTTGTGACGACCAGCGTTCCCTGCTCCGTATGGCCGGGGGCGACGCAGCGGAAGGCATACTCACCGGCCTGGGTGGGTGTCAGTTCCAAAGAGGTCGTTGCGCCAAGGGCAGCCACGAGATGCACTTGCAGTTGTTCCGCCTCCGGCGCCATTGTCCCGTCCATCCCGGCCATGTTGTGTCCCGCCATCCCGCCCCCCTGTGTCACCGGGGGAATCTCGGCGATCCCCAGTTGGTGTTCCACACTGCCGCTGTTTTTGAGGGGAAGCTTGGCCGTCTCGCCAGCAGCCATGGCGCGTAACATCCGCCCGTGTAACTGCACCTGTTCCGAACTCCAGCCATGCCAGGCAAGGCGTTCCTGCGCCTTGCGCAGCATTCCCGTTGAGTAGTCGAGCCCGAGCAGACAACCCTCTGGCCCGATCTGCTCCAGAAACAGATCAAAGTTCTGTCCTGTGCCACAGGCGACATCAAGCACCGTCTGCCCCGGTTGCAGCCGCAGATGCCTCATCACCTCCTGTCGAAAGGGTCGGTAGCGCCGTTCCCCGGCATCGTAGATCTCGGCAAAGGCAGTGCTGCCCAGAAGGTCATTTGTGTGATTCGTTGCATCAGGAGCACCTCTTTCGGCAGTTGCTGACGGCCCCTATCACTGTTGGATCGATCCCGGTTATTGGGCGAGTTCCTGCTCGATGAGGCTCTGGAACTGGGCAAAGGGAAGCGCCCCCTGCACCGGTTTGCCGTTGACGGCAAACGTCGGCGTGCTGCGCACCCCCAGTTGCCGGGCAAACTCGATATCCTGCTGGACCAGTTCTTCTGTGCGCCCTGAGTCCAGACAGACATCAAATGCCGCCGTGTCCAGTCCAAGTTCCTCTGCAAAGCGTTTCAAGTTGTCATAGCTAAACGTCCCCTGGTTCTCGCCCTCCCAGTTCTCAAACAGATAGTCATGGTATTCCCAGAACTTCTGCTGCTCGGCGGCGCATTCGCTGGCTGTCCCCGCCCACAGCGACTCCGGACCCAGGAAGGCAAAGTGCACATAGCCGAAGCGGACTTGCCCCGTTGCCACGTACTGCGCTTGAATCTGACGGCCCGCGTCAGTGGCAAAACGCCGGCAGTACGGTCACTGGAAGTCGCTAAACTCGACGATGGTCACCGGCGCATCGGGGCTGCCTGTGAAATGGCGCGTGTTGGCAATCACAACCTGCATGAGTTCGCCCGAACGGTCAGGGGGCGGCGTGGTCAGCAGGAGAGAGCCGGAGCCTGGCGTGCCGGTGATCGGCGTGCGTGCTGCCGAATCGGGCGGCGCGGGTGTCTGCACCCCGCCAGCCACCGGAGCGGCGCTGGCCGCCTCGGTCAAGCGGATGTCCACCAGGACGACGAGCGTCGCTTCCATCTCAGTCTCGCTGGGAGATTGCGTGCCCCAAAAGGCGCAGGCGCTGACGATCAGGCCCGTGAGCACCACGGTCAGGGCCACCAAGATAAAGGTCTGTCGAAACGTGTTCATGGCAAATGGTGTTCCTCGATCAGATTGCTCGACTAGATAAATTGTGAGGTGTCGGTGGAATAGAGGCGGCGTCGACAGCCTTGTCGTTTTTTCAGCGGCGCACCGAAGCAACCGAGTCGTCTGTGGCGCGTACATTCTGCGCTGTCTCGGCTTGCGCTCCTTTGTCCATCTGCGCGAAAAAGGCAAGGACGTAGTAGAGCGCCACCAACAAGAGGGCCAGCGCCACGACCTGGCTGACCCGGATGCCGAGGACCCAGGTTGCCGGATTGGCACGGAAGGCGGCAAGGACGAATTCGCTAAGGCTGGCATAGAGTAAAAACCGCCAGAAAAGTTCACCCGGCAGCGCGCCCGCCAGCTTCTGCCATAGGGTGGCGGCCACCAGCACAGCCGTGCCAAACTCGTACAGTTGGGCGGGGTGGCGCTGGACGCCCCACAGGTCAACTCCCCACGGCACATCCGTAGGTGCGCCGTATCCAGCGGGCTGGGCGCTACCTTCTCCATCCGCTTGCCGCTACGCCCGTCTGCTGCCGTTGCGTCACACGAGGGATAGGCGCCGTGCCTCGAACGATCTTGGTGATCGATGACGAGCAAAACCTGCGCTGGGTGCTCAGGCGCGCCTTGGAACAAACAGGCTATGAGGTGCTCACTGCCGAAGG
>QEUW01000108.1 GCA_003577005.1 Chloroflexota bacterium
GCAAGACATTCACGGAGAGGTCACCTGGATGAATAGGCACGGTGACGGCCAGATTGCCCCGTTTCAACCGGAGGTGACTGCCACGCTGGCGCATCTGTACGAACCCGGCGCGCTCTAGTGCCTGCACAACCTGGCCGGGGCGCAGAATGGGCAGCTTAGGCATAGGCGTGGAGCGCGACATCTACCTTGAAATGGAAGACCTGTACAACAGTGTCAGGAGCAATGATGCGAGGATCGGCATCGGGAGGCACCGGGCGAAAATAGGGTAAACCATCTTCAAAGGCGCCTTCGAGATGCAACGTGGCCGCTTCAAGCAACATGGCCCTGGTCTCGTCGGGCGTATCGCCCATGGAAGCTACGTCAAGTTCAGGGCAGAGCGCACTATAGCCTTGCTCTTCTTTGATGAGAATACCCGTGAATGCCAACATGTTCGCAGTATACCATATCCCCTTTGGGGCAACAAGGAGTCACCCATGCCTGACGTCTACAACTGGCAACTGGGCCGCACCATGCAATACGCCTTTCCCGAGGCGCACCCGCAGCGGCAGTTTGCCGCCGTTTTCAACATCAACCGCTGTATCGGCTGCCAGACCTGCACCGGCGCCTGCAAGGCCACCTGGACCTTTTCGCGTGGCCAGGAGTATATGTGGTGGAACAATGTTGAGAGCAAGCCCTACGGCAGCTATCCCCAGCACTGGGACATCAAGATCCTCCAACTGCTGGACGAAGCGCACGCAACCGCCGGCAGGACGGCGGAATGGGACGCCACCGAGACAAGCGAGGAAGCGCCCTACGGCGTCTACAACGGCATGACCATCAGCGAGGCCGGCGGCCCCAACGAGCAGGCGCTGGGCTATCTGCCCGCCGACGCCGAATGGCGCGCCCCCAACTTCTACGAGGACACCTCCACCAAGTACAAGGGGGGGAACCTGGGCCTCAGCCCGGAAGGGGCGGAACTGCCCGAACATCAGGCCTGGTTCTTTTACCTGATGCGCATCTGCAATCATTGCACCTATCCGGCCTGCATGGCGGCCTGTCCGCGCAAGGCGATCTACAAGCGGCCCGAAGATGGCATCGTGCTCATCGACCAGGCCCGCTGCCGCGGCTATCGCAAGTGCGTGGAGCAGTGCCCGTACAAGAAGTCCATGTACCGTGGCGTCACCGGCACGAGCGAGAAGTGTGTCGGCTGCTATCCGCGTGTAGAGGGCAGCGACCCCCTCAGCGACGGGCTGCCTATGGAGACACGCTGTATGGCCGTCTGCCCCGGCAAGATTCGTCTCAACGGTCTGGTCGACATCGCCGAGGATGGGACGTGGGTGGAGGACCCCCAGCATCCGCTCTACTATTTGGTGCGTGAAGAGAAGGTGGCGTTGCCCCTCTATCCTCAGTTTGGCACCGAGCCGAACATCTACTATATCCCGCCGCGCTGGGCGCCGCGCCCCTACCTGCACCAGATGTTTGGCCCTGGCGTGGATGAGGCCATTGCCCGCTACACCGCACCCTCGCGGCAACTGCTGGCCGTCTTGCAGCTCTTCCGCACCACCCAGACTATGATCTTCCGCTTTGAGATCGAAGAGGGTCCTCTAGTGTTGGAGACCGAGGTCAACGGCCAGCCCTGGCAGATGTACGATGACACGGTGATCGGCTTCGATGCCAATGGTGACGAACTTGTGCGCCTGAGCGTAGTCGAACCGTTGCACGAACGCCCGGCTGAGCGGCTGAACTCGATTTAGCAGCCCATCGTAGGTCACGCTAGCAGCGTGACAGGCACGTGTATGAGCGACAAGTGGCGATCTGGACAGCATCGTCGCCCTGGTAGGGCGACCTACGTTGCCCGAACTTCAAGACCATGCAGCCGCACAACCTTTTACCGGAGAATTTCATGAACACAGAGCTTGCCATCCGCTACGCACAGGTCTATACCTTTCTCTCCGGTGCGTTTCTCTATCCGCGATACAACTGGAGCGAAGACGCCCAATTGCTGCCCGGCATCTTGCCGGAGCTGGGGTTGGCGAGCGCCAGCCTGTCGATTGAACCGGTGGATCTGGCGCGACTCCAGGCTGCCCACCGCCGCACCTTTGGCCTGGCCGGTTCGCTCTGCTACGAGACCGAATACGGCCTACCCCACGAATTTCGCCAGAGCCAGGAGATGGCAGACATCTGTGGGTTCTACCGCGCCTTTGGCTTCAACGTAGGCGGCCAACACCGCGAGCGGCCCGACCATCTGGCCGTGGAGTTGGAATTTATGTATGTGCTAGCGCTCAAGGCGGCCTACGCCGCCAGCAACGGCGCGCCCGAGCATGTGGAAGTCTGCGTTGCGGCGCAAGCCAAATTCCTGCGCGACCATCTGGGCCGCTGGATCAGCCTCTTTGTCCGCAGTGTCGCCATCAATGGGGTTGAGCCGTATCTGGCGCTGGCCCAGTTTACCGAAGCTTTTGTCCACTACCATGCCCGCCAGTTAGGCGCGCAGGTTGAAGCAACGCCCACAGAAGAGCCAGTCAAGCATACACCGTTTGACCCTGATTTCTCGTGCGCCGGGTGCGCCGTCGCCGAGTTGGAGCTTTCCCGGAGGTAGCCGCCATGTTCAGAAAGTGGGTACACTGCGCCTTGACAACACGGGCGCGCCGCGCCATCACCCGCCCCCGTCTACTGGCAGGTTTCATCCTGCTGCTTGCCATTGCGCTCACCTGGCTGCGGATTCCGGTGGCCAGTTCGCAGGGACTTACCCTGGTTGCGGCGCAGGTAGCCGCTGAACTGCCGCTGACCAATCCCGACGCCGATCTCTGGCAGCAGGCGCCAGCCATTGAAGTACCGCTGAGCGCCCAGAATATCACCCGCCCCATCTTGCCTGAGACGCGTGTCAAGGCCATCACAGCACGGGCGCTCTACAACGACCAGCAGCTTGCCTTTCTGGTGGAGTGGGCGGACGAGACCGAAAACGACCAGGCCCTGCGCGTCGAGGACTTCCGCGATTCGGTGGCGCTCCAGTTTCCGCTGGCCGAAGGACAGCCCTACTTCTGTATGGGCCAGCAGGGCGGCAATGTAAGTATCTGGCACTGGAAGGCCGACTGGCAAGCCGCCATTACCGCCGGCCAATCGTTGGCCGCCGCCCACCCCAACATGTACGTGGATCAATATCCCTTCACCGAGCCGGCGGATGATGTATTGCTGGCCGAGTATGTTGATGCCGCCTATCTGCCGGCGCAGGCGGTAGGCAACCTCTTCGCCAGCGCTGGGCGCGCCTCGCCAGTGGAGAACCTGGCGGCCGGCGGCTTTGGCAGCCTGACCGCCCGCCCGCCCGAAGCGCAGGATGTCCAGGGGCATGGCGTCTATGCCGATGGGCGCTGGCGCGTGATCTTCAGCCGTGACCTGGCCGCCGCGGCGGCGGATGATATATCGTTCACCACCGACCAGGTCTACTCGGTAGCGTTGGCGGCTTGGGACGGGGCCAACGATGAGCGCAACGGCGCCAAATCGACCTCCCAGTGGGTCTCGTTCCAGTTTGGGCCTGCTGTTGCTGCGGCAGTGCCCGCCGCGGCAGTGGCGCCAGCCACTGCCGCCCCTGCCCAGGCCCGGCCTGGTATTCCGCCGCTTGTGTTCATCATCATCTTTATCGGGGTGACGGTCGCAGTGGCCTTCTTCTATTTCTATTACCGGGTAGGAGCAAAGATGACCGAGTAGGTCGCCCTATCAGGGCGACGCCGCTACTTATCCGCACGATTGTCATATGACCAGCGCGACCTACGGTAGAGCAAGATGGTCACGCTGGTAGCGTGACCTGTATGCAGAGCACAATGAAGACCGACACACACCTCACCCTGATCCGCTGGTTGGCGATGGTCGCGCTGTTCGACTGGTTCGTCACGCGCACAGTCACACGGGCGGCGATCTTCGTCCCCAAGCCGCCGCCGGTGATCGTTCTCTACGAGGCGCTCAACATGGCCGGGCAGGTGGCGCTGACCTTGACGGGCCTGCTCGCTCTGTTCGCGCTGGGCTGGGTCGCCTGGCGCGGCTGGCAGGGCCAGGGTATAGCCGGGCGGATGCTGGCGCTGGCGTTGGCAGGCCAGGTGGGTCTCAGCCTGCTCTTCCTGGTGATCCCACCTGGTGGTTGGTTAGCACTCGCCGGCCACCTATTCTACCTGGCCGTTATTGCCCTATTGCTCTATCCGGCTTTGTGGGCGCAGTCCCGTTTGTCGTCGTTGGCTATGCTCTTGGCGGCGCTGGCACTGGTGGCTGGACGGCTGCACCAGGCCATCCCCACACTTTATTCTTCGCTCCAATGGCCCGGCCCACCCCCATTGACTGGACTGTTTTTCAATCTAGGAGAGTTGCTGGTCGTAGCCAGCGTGTTTGCCCTCTGGTGGAGCTACGGGCGCGACGCAACCTGGCGGGTCTGGTTGGCGGCGGCCCTGCCTGCGCTGGCCTTTGCTGGGTCCCACCTGTCCAACGCGGCCATGACCGGCATCCTGGCGGTCTGGTCCGTGGGGCTGACGCTCTATTTGCCCTGGCCGGTGTATGCGCTGAGCCTCTGGCTGGCCGGTGTCACCGTGATCGCGGCCCTGCGTCGGGATGACCCGGTAGGGTGGGCGATCCTGCTGCTGCTCAGCGGCGGCTATGCGCCGCAACTTAGCTTGCAGGCCTTTCTCGGCCTGATTGCGCTCTGGCTGCTCGCCGAGGCGACGCAACAGTGCGCCGTCCAGGCATCCGAGCAGCGATCGGTGCGACTCGTTGCCGAATCAGAACCCGTCCGGGCGTTCATGCTGCGGAGCAGTTCGCGGGAGAGAGTCTAAAATAAGAACAGCGACTCTACTGGTTCTGACGTGAAGTATCGTATGCGGGTTTGCACGCCTACGTGCCGGGGGGCCTGCTGGGCGCGTTCGCACGTGGGCGTGCAAACTCCGCGATGTTCGTTCAACGGGCAGAGGAGGAGCGTGTGGTCTCGACATGTGACGTGGTCGTCATCGGTGGCGGCATCATGGGGACAAGCGCGGCATGGCGGCTGGCCGAGCGGGGCCTGAGGGTGACGCTGGTCGAAAAAGGGGTTCTGGCCGGCGGCTCTACCGGCAAGTCATCGGCCATTGTGCGCCAGCACTATTCCAACGAGACTACCGCCCGCATGGCGCTCTATTCTTTGCGCGTCTTCCAGAATTTTGACGAAGTGGTCGGCGGCGAGTGTGGCTTTCAACCGGTGGGTTTTGTGGTGCTGGCTGCGGGCAGAGATCACCCGGGGCTGGCCGCCAATGTGGCCTTGCAGCAGAGCGTCGGTATCGAGACCTCTTTGCTCTCTGCCGCCGAACTGGCCGAACTGGCGCCGGGGCTGGCCGGCATAGACGAGGTGGTGGCCGCTTACGAACCCGAAGGCGGCTATGCCGACCCGTGGTTGACCGTCAATTCGTTTGGCGCGGCTGCCCGGCGTTGTGGAGCGACCATCTTGCTCCATACCGAGGTGACCGGTGTGCGGATGGCGGGTGGCCGGATCACGGGAGTGGTCACCGACAAAGGCGAAATCGCCACCGGCGTAGTCGTGAACACGGCCGGGCCGTGGGGGGCGCGCATTGCCCGGATGGCCGGCGTCGAACTGCCCATTCAACCCTGCCGCGTCCAGGTTGCCTTCTTTCTCCCCCCGCCGAAAAGTGACCCGGTCTCTCACGTCTTTGTCGATTTTCCCAACACCGCGTATTATCGACCTGAGACGGGTGGGATGACCCTGGCCGGCTCCGTCGACCCGGCCGAGGCGAACGACCATGCCGACCCCGACGACTACAACGAGCGGGTGGAGCTGGCATTTGTCGAAGATGCCTGGCTGCGCTTCGCCCGTCGGTTCCCCGTCATGGAGCGTGGCGCCAGCCGCGGCGGATACGCCGGGATCTACGATGTCACTCCCGACTGGCACCCGGTGATCGACGAAACGCCGCCGGGCAGCGGGTTCTTTAGCGCAGTCGGCCACAGCGGGCACGGCTTCAAACTCGCTCCGGCGGTCGGGGTAATGGTGGCCGACCTCGTCACCGGCCAGCGCACTGCCGGGCTTGATCCGGTCCTCTTCTGCTACGCCCGTTACGCCGAGGGCAAGCCGGTGCGCGGGCGGTACGAATACAGCATCGCGGGCTGAGACCTACAGGTTCGCCAACCCGCTGAGGAGCCTCTCATGACGATTGCCGCGGCGCTCCTGGGGGAGCACGCCCTGCTCTACACCCAATTCGATTATCTGGAGCAGGCACTGTTGGACAGGATGACGTTGAGTCAGGTTCATTGCCAGGCGGGCATGTTACGGGCCGCGCTCGAGAGCCATGCGCACCTGGAAGACGAGCTTCTTTTCGCTCCGCTGGAGCCCTATCTGGGTGAAGTGAATCCCCTGGCTGTCATGCGGGGCGAGCATTGCGGCATCGAGCGCGCACTGGCGACGCTGCCGCAGATCGTGGATCTCTCCCGGGCGCGAGCCGGGCTGTTGTTCGTCATCGAGGTCGCCCGCCAACATTGCGCCAGAGAAGAGCAGGCCGTCTATTCGTTGGCCAACCAGTTGTTGGGCAGCAAAGAATCAAACCGGCTGCGCCACCGCTGGGCCATGCGCCGTGGCATTTATCACTATTACTAAACCATGACCGGCACAGAGCGCGTATTTTGGTGGAATACGGTGACCATGCCCACCGCCGCGCCGGAGCCACCCGGCGGGAAGGTCGATGTGGCGGTGATCGGCAGCGGCATCACCGGGCTGGCGGCGGCGCGCACGCTGGCGAAACAGGGCGCAACCGTGGCGGTATTGGAGGCGCAGACCCTCGGCTGGGGTGCGAGTTCGCGCAATGGCGGCATGGTGCTCACCGGGCTGCGTCTGGGCGTGGACACGCTGCTGGCCCGCTACGGGCGTGAACGGGCGCGTCGCCTCTTTGCCGCCTCGCTGGACGCCATCGACACGCTGGAACAGCTCATCGACGCAGAGCGGATCGAGTGCGACTTTGCCCGCACCGGCCATCTCGAAGTTGCCTGCAAACCCGCTCACTTCGCCCATTTTGCGCATGTCGCTGAACTGGCCGCCCGCGAGTTCGACCATCCAGTACGGCTCGTCGCCCCAACTGAGTTGCGCAGCGAGATCGGCTCAGACCGCTATTACGGTGGAATGGTAGACGAGATGAGCGCCGGCATCCACCCGGCGCGCTATGTGGCGGGATTGGCGTGCGCGGCGCAGCGCGCCGGAGCCATGCTCTACGACCACACACCGGTGGAGCAGATCGAGCGGGCGGGCGCCGCGTTCCGCATTATCACCGGGCGGGGTGTGTTGCAAGCTGAGAACGTCTTTGTGGCGACGGGCGGCTACACTGGCCGGGCGACGCCGGCATTGCAGAAAAAGGTCTTTCCGGTTGGTTCGCACATCATTGTGACCGAGCCGCTCACAGCGGCCCTGGCCCGCGAACTCAGCCCGCGCAACCGCATGATGTTCGACTCCAAGAACTTTCTGTACTACTTCCGGCTGACGCCCGACCGGCGGCTGCTGTTTGGCGGGCGGGCCGCGTATGCGCCGGAGACACCGGCCACCGTGGGCGAGCGCACCTCGGTCTCCCGCCGCGGGTTGCTCGAAGTCTACCCACAGTTGCGTGACGCCGCCATCGAATACACCTGGGGCGGCGTGGTCGATGTCTCATTCGACCGGATGCCCCACGCCGGACAGCTTGGCGGGCTCTACTATGCGCTCGGCTATGCCGGGCACGGCGTGGCGCTGGCCACCTATCTGGGCGGCATGATGGCGGAGAGCATCTGCGGACAGACCGTGGACAATCCCTTCGCCACCTTACCTTTTCCCGGCGCGCCCCTGGGCCTTTATCGTGGCCGCCCGTGGTTTTTGCCGCTTGTGGAGAAATGGTATCGCTTCGTGGACCGTTTGCCGGGCTAAGAAGCTGTTTGAAAAGGGTCGGTGCGTTGCGCCTCAAGAATGCCCGGCGGCCCAGGTGCAACGCACCCTGCGGGTGCATCGCACCATCCGAAGCCAGCCGGTGTACAACCCCAACGCACGCTTTATCTCATTTTGCGCGCTTGAACAACAGCGTAACAAGCGCTGCGGTAGTCGCAAAATAGGCTGACCAGACAATGTTGGCATAGCGGCCAACCTGGTCGCCGATCCCTGCGCCTGTTTCATCGACTGGCAAAGGAATTGCGGGAACGGCAATGGTGGGGACGATGAACAAGACCGCGTTCAAAATGAAGAGCCATCTGATCCAAAGCTCCAGTTTTCCACCCGTGAAGACCGGCGCCGCAGCGAGGGTCGCCGCGCACATGAAGACGTAGCCGAGCATGTCCTGCGCAAAGATCGGCGTGCCGGGGATGAAGACGAAGGGCGCCACCGCCTCTTCCGCAATCGGCAGATAATTGTTCTGGACAAAGGTCAACTGGATGTAATAGGTGAGCGAACACATCATCGAATACACGATGGCAAACGACAATCCCAGTTGACTCCAGACTCTCCTTTCTTCAGGTGCGTAGAAGTGAATGCTCACCATCATGGCGACAAAGGCGGGCGCCAGCAAGAACGACGATACAAACATCAGGTTTGAGTTTGCGATCACAAGCGCAATGAAGAACAGCGCGGTCAACGATGTCGTCAGCGCGGCAGACCACAGTCCGAGCTGCGTGACTGCCCTTGTGGAGTGGAATGTGTGTGTCATGGGTGGTCAACTCTCTGCCCCAATTTGAAGTGCAAGTGGATCGCTAGCCCCGGCGACTGACCTGGCAGGGCGCGGCAACGGCTTCATCCCAAAGAGCCAGCGCGTCAAGTTGAAGCGCTTGATCACTTCATACCCCGCCAACGTCCCAATGAAGGAGGCGACGCAGATCAGGCTAAACTTGGCGGCAATGCTCATCTCCCATTGAACAACGTAATAGCCAATTGCCACGATGACTGTCTGGTGCAGGATGTAGAATGGGTACGAGGCTTCGCCTGCATAGCGCAGGAACCCGTTGCTAACGTTCAACCGGCGATGACCATAGCCCAGCAAGACAACCAGCCAACACCAGGTGTTGAAGCTTTTGAGCAAGAGAAACCCGATGCCCGCGGCTGAGAATGGTTCCAAGTGGGCCGCCGCGCCTTGGAGCGAGACGCGTGCCGTCATGGTCACCAGGCCAAGCGCGAGCGCAGCAAGCCGGTGGCGGTCAATGCTTTGCTGAAAACGCTTGTCGGCCATCAGCACAAATCCCAACAGAAAGAGAGCGAAATACGAGAACAGCGCTTTGCCGCCGATGCCAGGCAGCGCCCCGGCAAGGGCGAGAGGAATGGCAAAGAGGAAGATCAGACCGGGGCGAGCGGCGAACACGGCCAGGCGCGCCACCAGGCGTCTGCCGGCCTCCCCTTTTAGCAAGTTGAAGAGAGGCAGGCCGGCCAACGAGTAGACGAACAGGAACAGGATAAACCACAGGTGACCAGGCGTAAATTTGCCAAAATAGCCGCTCAGGTCGCCGAAGTCAAGCGCAAAATAGGTGGCGAGAAAGCTGGCAAACGACTCGGGCGGCTGCCCTTGGGTGAGCAGTGCGTAATATCCCTGTGGCGGGACAACGACGAGCATGCCAAACAGAAGCGGTATCAACAGGCGGGTGAACCGTTCCTTCGCATATTGCCTGCCGCTGCGAAAGTCCAGCGCAAACCAGGTGGAGGCGCCCGCCAGCAGGAACAGCAGCGGCATGTGCCACGGGTTGAGGAGCGCAATCACGCTGTAGCTGAGCGCGGCGCTCGTCTCCGCATTCTTGGCATAAAACGGCTCCCAGATATCGAAGATGCGCGCCGTGTGGAACGGGATGAGCAGCAGGACGGCGACGACGCGCAGCCAATCGATATCGAAACGACGGTGGTGTCGGGACACAGAGGATGCCATTTTGTGATTCCTTTCGGCGACAGGCATTGCTCTACGATTTAACCAACTTACCCATGATCTCTGCCGCATTTTTCTTGAACATGGATAAATGCCCTTCGTCAGGATAAAAGGTCGCTGCACACTGTGGAATGCGCGATGCGACGTGGCGAGCCATGGCCACCGGGATGTTTTGATCCGCTTCCCCGTGCCAAAGCAGAATTGGGATCTGAATCCCCGGCAAACAAAAGCCCCACTCCGAGATCGTCAACAAAGCTTCGTGAAATGGGCCACGCGTTCCCTGCCGCAACGCTTGCCGCAGCATCTTGACAAATCTCGTTTGGATTTCAGGGTCATCCATGATAGCGCGGTCCGGCTTGGGCAGAAACGAAGCCGCATTGGCAACCATCACTTTGGGGGCCAAGCGAACCATCACGTTCATCATCCACAGGAATATGTGCGAAGCCACTGGATTTTCACGCGGCAAATTGAGATAACGGCGCGTCCCCGCATTGATGTGTTGCATCAGTTCGGGTTTGGTGAGTAGCGCCGCACCGCTGACAATGCCCACTTTCGTCAGACGTTCTGGGATGGCGAACGCACAGGCCATCCCGTATGGCCCGCCGAGGGAATAGGCCAGAAGGTCAAAGCGTTCAATGTGCAACCCATCCGCCAGCGCGAGCAGGTCATTCGGAAAATCCAAGAGACGGCGGTTCGGCTGAAAATCGGAAAGACCCATGCCGGGGCGATCCACCGCGATCAGGCGCACATTTAGCGCCTGCAACAACATTTCGCTGCCAAACAGCGTGAATTCGACGCGCGCGCTGGGTGAGCCATGTATGTAAAAGAGTGGCCGACCAGTGGAAGGTCCATACTCGTCGTAGCCGAGCCTGCGCCCATCGGACAGCTGAAATTGCTGATTGAGTTTGGACATCTCGGCCTCCGTCAAGATGGGTGTAGCACCTTTGGCAAAGGCGGCCACACTGTGGAAATGACAGTGTCGCGCCCCTTTGGTGGTTGCCCCGGTCGAGTAGCATTATGCTATCCGACCGGCGTAACCACCTCAGTCAAAGCGCAAGGTAGACAGGATGTGCAGGATCAATTCCCGGCTTTCGGGCGCCGGGCTGCTGGTGTAGGCGCGGGCGGAGAAACTGATCTCACCCAGCTCTTTGCTGATCTGTTCCCAGCTTTCGGCGCCGTCGGCGTTTTGGAGGTGGCAGACAGGCAACTCACCGTCGGCCACTGCCACCGTCCCATAACCGCCAGGGCAGGCGCCGCCGAAACCGACCCCCCAACGCAACTCCACGCCGCCTTCCTCCCCCGTGAGCGCAACCCCTAGCAGTTGCCCTTCGTTTTCGGCCGGCAGTGTTTCCATCTCCCAGCCGGCCGGATAGTCCATGGCGAAACCTGCCTCCGGGTTTTCGTAGGTTTGCCAGGCGCTCTCCGCCGTTGTTGGGGCATCAACGGGCGCAGGGGCCGCCGCTTCCTTTGTAATTGGCTGGATGCACGCGCTGACCAGTAGCGCAAACAGCATCCCCATCAGCGTGAGTTGTCCGAATTTTGAGAATTTTGTCCGAGCTTTCATTGATCAATCCTTTCTTAGTCTTGTTTGCTATCTTGGTCCTCTTTACTGTCCATTTGAACAGCCGAATCTTCTTCGAGGCGGTTCACCGCTATCAACGTGAGGCCGAGGGCGAAGACCTTGTTCAGGACGCCGTGGAGCGCCGCCTGGTCGGCGAGTTCGCCCTCCAGCAAGGTCACCTGGTTTTCTGGATGGTGGATGGTCAGCGGCTCGAACCATTCGGCCCAATCCTGACCCAGTTGACCACCCACCACCAGCCGGTATCGTCGTGCGGTCATGGCTATTTTCCGGTTGGGGCCGGTTCGCCCTGTGCAATGGTTCCACTGCGCAGCGACCAGGCGATGGACCACAACGCACGGATGATCTGCACCCCCAACACAGTGACCACCGACCGCTGCGGATTCTGAGCATGCACCTGGCGCACTCTCCGCTCGATGGCCGCCTGCTCTATCAGTTCCAGATGGCGTTCCCGTGCGGTTGCTGCACTCAATTCCGGGTTGTTCATAAGTAACATGGTGGTTTCCTCCTGGTTTGTATTGACCAGCATCTTGTTTTCGTGCCGTAAGCATAGCGCCAGGGAGGTCGTACTGTCATGTATCAAAGGTGGCAAAATCGCCCGGTGGTAGGTAGTAAAAAACCCTGGCCTGCCAATGTGACCAGGGTCGTAGTGAGTATAGACAACGTGGCTTAGGGTAGCACACCCAGTTGGCGGGCCACAGCGATGGCCTGGGTGCGGCTGGTCGCGCCCAGCTTGCCAAAGATGTTTGTGATATGACGTTTGACTGTACCGACTTCGATGAACAATTGAGCGCCGATTTCGCGATTCGAGTGACCCGCAGCGACCAGCGCCAGCACCTCGAGTTCACGGTCGCTGAGCGGCTCGACCAGGGAAGTCCGGCGGGGGAAAGCCATGGCGGCCGCGGCGCCATCGTTCTGCGGGCGAGGGAAGGCCGCGAGCAGCCGTTGGGCGTACTCGGCTGCACCAGCCTGCTGAACAAACGTTTGTAACAACTCCGCTACAGCAGGCCCACCATCGACAAAGCTCCGTATGAAGCGGCCCGGTTCAGCCAGGTGAAGGGCTGTACGCAAAGCCGCCAGCGCACTGGCGAGATCACCTTGTCGCCAATGCACCTGAGACTGCAACAGCAAAAACTTTAGCTGTTCCGCCAGCGTAGGCTGCAATGCGGACTGCTTTTGATGATGAGCCAGCCAATGGGCGGCCCCATCGGGGTCATGCTGCGCCAGGGCGAGGCGCGCCCGGGCCAGGCTGATGGCCGGATGAGCAGCGGGCGGCTGGTCGGCCAGCCGGCGAGCGGCATCCTGCAACCGCCCCTCGCGGAGCCAGAGTTCGAGTTGCGCATGGTTAACCATTGCCGCCAACCGCTGGGCAGCGTTCATCAGCGTCCTCTGTTTCTCGGCGCTGCGCCGGCTTTCCACCGCAACCGAGCGCGCGGCCGCGAGCGCATGGTGGGCTTGTTCAAGCTTTCCCTGGGCCGCCAGGCTGTTGGCCAGCGCCAGGTAGCCATCCACCAGATGTTTGGCGTGCCCCCACCGCTTGCAGCACTCAACCGCAGCCTCGGCCTGCTGCTCGGCTGCCGTCAATTGATCCCATTCATAGAGCAGTTGCGCATAGAGGGCGTGCGCTTTGCCCGTCGCCGGATGGCTCTGCCCGCTTGCCCCGCCCCAGCGCTCTCCGCGCTCAATCGCAAGTTGGAAAATGGCTGCTGCCCGAGGCAGATCGCCCTGCTGGGCATAGACCTCGCCCTGCCCCCCCAACGCCGCCAGGTGGACAGTAGGGTTGCTCGCCTGTTGGGTCAAGGCAACCGCCTCAGCAAAGGCGTCGGCTGCCAGCCTTGGTTTCTGTTGTCGCAAATAGGCGTCGCCCAGGCTGAGCGCAATGACTCCACGCACGAGGCCTTCATTGGCCGGCAGATTGCCCAGGGTGCGTTGGGCAATGGCAATGATCTCTTCCACTGGATCATGCAGGTTGATCATGGCCGTGCTGCGCAGGGCATCCAAGTAGCCCTGGAACGTCTTGGGGTCAAAGGGTGCTGTTGTGGCCGGCGACGACGCAGCCAGCGTGTGCTCCGCCGTCTCGACCCACTGCTTGGTCTGGGCAAACTGAGACCCCAGTAGGGCGATGCCGGCCTGGGCAAAGGCGAGCAGCGGCCGCGTCTGGCTCAGTCCCGGCGGGAGTGCGCGCAGCCAGCGAGAGAGGCTGGAGGTCTCGTTGCTGAGCGTGAAGCGCAGCACATTGGCCTCGATCCATTGCACTGCCTGATCGTGATCATGCGCGGCCAGGGCATGGTCGATCGCCTCGCCAATCAGGCCATTTTGCTCAAACCAGCCAGCCGCACGACGATGCAGTTCGGGAATCTGCTCCGGGTGCAATTTGCGCAGCCGGTTGCGCAGCAGGTCAGCAAAGAGATGATGATAGCGATACCAGCGCCGCTCATCGTCGAGCAGAACGAGGAACAAGTTTGCCTGCTCCAACGCAAACAGCCAGTGCTGGCTCTCCTGCTGGCCGGTGACGGCATCACAGAGCGAAGCGGTCAACCGGTCCAGCAGCGAAGTCTGCAACAGAAACCGCTGCACCGGTTCGGGTTGCCGGCGCAATACTTCTTCTGTCAGATAATCCAGAATGTACCGGTGGCTGCCGGAAAAGGATTGGACAAAATCGCTGGGGTCGCGCTGTCCGCGGATGGAGAGCGCCGCCAGTTGCAGACCGGTGATCCAGCCTTCGGTGCGTTGTTCCAGCGCGGCCACATCGGCTGCGCTCAATTCTAGCTCCATCACTTGATTCAAAAAAGCAGCGGCCTCCTCCTCGGTAAAACGCAGGTCGTCGGTGCGCACCTCGTTTAGATAGCTGCGCGCCCGCCAGCGCGCCAACGGCAACGGCGGGTCGGCGCGGCTAATGAGGACCAGATGCGCCTGATGGGACAGATGCTCCACAAAAAAAGTCATGGCGTCGTGTATCGCCGGTGTCGTGATAACGTGATAGTCATCCAACACCAGGGCGATGGGCGAGTCGAGCGCGCCGAGGTCATTGAGCAGCAGGGTGAGGATCGCTTTGGCTGAAGGGGGCTGTGGTGCTGCCAGCAGGGTTAGCGCCGTTTCGCCCAGGCCGGGCCGGCAGGTACGCAAGGCAGCAATCAAATAGGTGAAGAAGCGAGTGAGATCGTTGTCGTCCTCGTCGAGTGACAACCAGCCATAGGGGCGATCCACCCGCGCCATCCACTCGCAAATGAGGGTGCTCTTGCCATAGCCGGCCGATGCGACGATCAACGTGGCTGGCCGGCTGAAGGCGCAGTTCAATTGGGTGACCAGGCGCGGCCGCGGGACGCGTTGGGGCCGGCACGGCGGAACGTGCAGCTTGGTTGCCAACAGCGGCAGCGCGGTTGTTGGATGGTTAAACATGTTTGTCGTAACTCATTGCTTATGGGAGTTACGCCATTGGGAGCGCCACGCTGGTGCGATGCATCTTTCAGGTGCGTTGCACCTCACGAATACCCTGGCGGCGCAGGTGCGTTGCACTCTTCGAGTGCAACGCACCTACCCTTTTCAAACAGATCCTAACGGTGTAACCTCTGGCTCAAACTGCCATAAAAAGTTCTCTGGCAAGCTTCTCTATCGTTTTTGTTCGCGCTTGCCTCTCAACATTGGCAACCTGCTCCGGCGTGAAGCGTCTTTCCAGTTCGGCGCACAGTTGATTGGCGCGCTCCTTGGTTTCCGCGGCGCCGGCAGGATGGTGTGATACCAACAGCGCTACTGCCAGCGCTTGTTCGGCGTGGCCGGCCCGCGCCTGCAGATCGGCCAGCCCGATCAACGCATCGAGCGCCAGCGGGGGAGAGTGTGCTTCCAGCGCCGTAACGAGCGCCTGGCGAAAGATGTGCTCTGCGCTGGCCAGGTCGCCTGCCGCCGCTCTGACCTCGCCCAAATAAGTCAGTGAGCGGGCAATATCCCAACCGGTGACAAACTTATCAAACACATCCAGGCTCTTGTTGAGATAGGATTCAGCTTCGGCAAGCTTGCCTTGCGCCAGATAGGCCAAGCCCAAATAGCGGTAGGCCGTGCCCATGCCCCAGCGGTCGCCCACCTGCGAGCAGAGCGTAAGACTTTCCCGCAGGCAAGTCTCCGCCTCCGCATAGTGACCCAGTTTGATCGCGCTAGGGCTGAGAAAATTCAAGCCCAGCGCGATAGAGCGAGGGTCGGCAACGGCGCGCCATAGGGCCAGATACTCATGCATTTCGGCGTACCCCTCGTCGTAGCGGCCCAATAAACCGGCGGTATAGCCCAGATTGAAGCCGGCATAGGCCGCAGCCCACCAGTCTTTAGTCTGCTCGGCGCAGGCCAGCGCCTCGCTGCAAAGCGCCTGTGCCCGGTCCAGCTCGCCGTTTAGATGGGTGATCACACCACGATAGAGCAGCGGATGGGCCAACAGCGATGGATCGTTGAGCGGGCGCAACAAGGCGAGACTTTCGTCAAGCAACGCCAGCGCCTGGTCGAACCGGCCCCAGCGAAAGTAGAGCAACGCTTGCAGGGAGACGGTCTCGCCCAACGCTCTTTGCTGTTCATGGTCGGCGGGTCTGGCTCGCAGCGCCTGCACCAGCTGTTCCAGTTGTTCGATGCCCTGGCGCAACCATCCTCCGATTTCATAGAGCCAACCAAGACTTTTGACTGCTTCTCCAAGCGCCGCAAATTTTTCCCGCTCGATGGCCCAGGCCCAGGCGACCCGTAGGTTGTCGATCTCATCCGTCAACTCGCGGATTGCCTCGCGCTGGCCGGCGCTTTTCAGGGAGGTTTCTCGATCCCGTAGCTGAGCCAAGTAGTAATCGGCGTGCCGGTCGCGGACGGCTGTGTGCTGCGGGTCGCTGCCCAGATGAGCCAGGGCATACTGCCGGATCACCTCGTGGAGATCATACCGCCCTTGCTCCTTATGGCGTATGAGCGACTTGGAGACGAGCGCCAGCAGCACCGGCAGCGTTGCGCCGGCCACCTGTTCGGCGGCCTCGCGTGTAAAACCACCCTGAAAGACAGCCAGCCGGCAGAGCACACTTCGTTCATTGGCGGCTAACAGGTTCCACGAGTGCTCAAAGGTCGCCCGCAAACTCCGTTGCCGCTGGGGCAGATCACGCATCGAGGTCGCCAGAAAGTCCAGACTCCGTTCGATCTCCTGAGCGATTTCGCGGCAGCTCAAAACCGGAACCCAGGCCGCGGCCAGTTCGATCCCCAGCGGCATCCCTTCCACCAGTTGGCAGATCCGCACCACCGCCGGTTGCTCCTCGGCCCGCAGTGCAAAACCCCGGTGCGCCCGGCGGGCGCTCTGGACGAACAAGGCCACCGCACTGTTTTCATCAGCGCCATCGGTTGAGCCAGTCGGCGGCACGGGCAACCCCTCGATTTCAAAGACCCATTCCCCTTGCAGATGCAGCCGCTCGCGCGAGGTGACCAGCAACTTCAGCCCCGGCGCATGTTGCTGCATCTCTGCCAGCACCGGGCCGGCCTCCAGCAAATGTTCAAAATTGTCCAGCACCAGCAGCAGGCATTTCTGCCGCAGATGGTGCTGGAGTTGCACCTGTGGCTCCGCCGGGCCGGAAAAAGTGAAGCCCAGCGCATCGGCCACAGCCGGAACGATAAACTGGGCTGAGGTGAGCGAGGCCAGCCCCACAGAATAGACGCCATCTGGGAAGAGCTTGCTCTGTGTACAGGCGACTTCCAGGGCCAGGCGCGTCTTGCCGATGCCGCCCGGCCCCACCAGGGTGAGCAACCGGCACTGGGGGTCGCGCAGGAGCCGGGTCAGGGTGGCCAGCTCGGCGTCCCGACCAATCAAGGGGGTAGGTGGAGTGGGCAACTGTACCATCGGCGCGGACGGGCTTGGCCGGGACCGCACGGGCGCTGGCAGGGGCATTGCGGTCTTCAGCCGTTCGACGCGCTCCACACCGCGGGCCACTTTGACAAAGGTCGGCAGCTCTTCCGGCGGGATTTCCAGGCACTGGGCCAGCAATTCGGCTATCTGCCGTGAGGGGCGCCGCTCATCGCTCTCGATCTTGCGCAGGCCGGAGAGCGAGCAGCCTACGCACTGGGCCAACTGTTCACGGGTCAGGTCAAGGAGCCGGCGTCGCTTGCTCACCCACGCTCCAAATGAAACCTCAGCGTCCATCCTCACCCTCCTCGCTTCGGATGAAGCATACCACTTACCTCTTCAATTATAACACAGTTTGTGTCACTTCAGGTAACACCTTGCGGGGCGCCCTCTGGGACAGCAGGCGCCACCATAGCAAACTAGTTGTGTGGTTTACTTGGTTCAAGGCGGGCAGCCAGAGCAAGCGCCTTGTACACAGAGACAGAGTGAGAAGGGCAGAGGATGACCGCACACGATGCTACACCGCCCAATCAGACCGGTCACGACGATACCTGGCAGACGCTCATCGAATTCTCGCTGCCGGGAGAACCGGGCAACGAGCGCCTGGCGGAGGAGCGGGTCGCCGAGGCGGTGCAAAGGCTGAATTGTCCGCCGGCGCTCATGCGGCGGCTCAGGCTCACCGTGGTCAAGGCCGCACAGGATGTGATGGAGCGCGGTCGCTTGAGCGGATCGACGACGGTGCTCCGCATTCGGGTGCTGATTCCAGACCAGGATGGGGCGACGGTGGAAAGCGGTCAAGCCGGCAACGAGGTGGCTGAACAGATGGCGCAACCGGCTAGCCGGCCAGCCGCCCGCGGTTGGGGTCTCTTTTTGATTCAAAAGCAGGAGGATGATGCACATACAGTTGCGGGGGAGTCGCGTTTCTTGATCGAGTTGTTTCTATACCAGGAGCGAAAGCTCGCTCGAAAATCTCGAAAATAGAGACTCGATTGATCCTGCCATAGGGTGAGGATGCATCAGCAAACTGCATCCAAGAGAGGTTTACATGACAACGCAAATTCAGCCTTCACTCGTTATGCGTGGGTTTTGGTGGCGGCTCGGATCCCTTTTCAGCGGAGGGCTTGTGTTGGTGCTGGTGTTTGGCCTAGTACTATGGTTTGCAGGGCGATCAGCCACGTCCAACTTGGTGAAACAATATCCGGCCCCCGGCCAATTAACCGATGTGGGCGGGTACAAGCTGTATCTGAGCTGTGCGGGTCAGGGCACGCCAACGGTCGTGATGGAGGCCGGGATCAATGACTTTTCTCTGTTTTGGGCAAGAGTGCAGCCAGAGGTGGCCAGGTTCGCACGTGTCTGCACCTACGACCGCGCCGGTTTTGGCTGGAGTGAACCTGGCCCCAATCCACGCACGAGCAGGCTCATGGTGCAGGAACTGCACACGCTGCTGGTCAATGCGACAGTAGAGAAGCCATACATCCTGGTCGGGCATTCCTTTGGCGGCGCGCTGGTGCGTCTGTTTGCCCACGCTTACCCGGACGAAGTAGCCGGGATGGTGCTGGTGGATGCCGCGCATGAAGAACTGTTTCGGCGCATACCAGCATGGTCCAAAGCGGTTGAACAAGGCGTCAGACAATTTCGTGCGTTGGCGCCTTTGCAATCGCTTGGCCTGATGGCGCTGTGGCCAACAACGATTCCAAATCGGGGCTTGCCGGACAGCGTGCTCGCTCACTATCGAGCAATTGTTGCCACAACCGGGTATTTCGAGACAGCCAGCGCAGAAACAGAATCATTTGAAAAGAACCTGGCCGAGATAGCCGCGGCCCACATCAACAGCTTGGGGAATCTGCCGCTCATCGTGCTCAGCAGGGGCTACTGGGAGCCGCTGCCCGGTCTCTCCGAGGCCGAAAATCAACGGGCCTGGCAGGAGTGGCAGGCCATGCAGTCTGAACTGGCCGCGCTTTCAGCGAACAGTGATCCAGCGTATGGTACAGGCGACTCGCTATGGTCAGGATCCGCCGGTGGCTGAGAGATAGCCTGTTCCATCGCTATGAATAACGGCAATATCATGGTGAGGATAAACGTTATTTTTTCATGACGAATAAGGAGATTTTTCAATGTTTTCACACAAGAAGGTGCTTTTTGCTGTCGTTGCCCTGCTCTTGATGTCACTGGCGCTCAGTGCCTGTGGGGCGGTGAGCGCCTCGCGGGTGGTCGAGGAGGCGCAGATTCCCCAGGTGACGATCAAGACGACCGACTTTGCCTTCGACGCACCGGCGCAGATCGAAGCAGGTCTGGTCAGCATCACCATTGTCAACGAGGGCGAGGAGCCGCACCACGTCCAACTGGCTCGTCTCAACGATGGCGTGACGTTGGAACAGTTCCAGGCGGCGTTGCAACAGGGGCCGGACGCAGCGGCGCCGTTGCTCACCTGGGCGGGCGGCCCGGGCATCGTCGATTCCGGCAGCGAACAGATGGTGACGGTGCAACTGGACACCGGCCAGTATGTGCTGCTCTGTTTTGTGCCTGACCACAATGGCGCGCCACACATTGCACTCGGAATGGTGGCCGGGAT
>QEUW01000688.1 GCA_003577005.1 Chloroflexota bacterium
ATCGCGCAGCATAACGTGCCAGGAACGTCTCGGCGGCGTGGCGTCGATACGCATACCAGCCAGGGTTGTTTGGCTCATGGAATCACTCCTTCACGTGACATAATGATAAGTGACAGGTGAGACGGCTGCCTCGCTGCTCCTCACCCGTCACTCATCATGCTTCACGATACTAACGTACGCCGGCTGCACCCATCTCTTGGAAGATGCGAACCGATGCTTCCGCGGCCTGTTGGGCCGCCTCGGCAGCCGTGGCCTGACCGGTAATGACCGAAGCAATCATGTCGGTTGAGAGATTCTGGGAATCGACAGCACCCATCCACGCTGTGCCGGGACCGGGGTAGGCGATACCGTTCCAACCGGCCGGGTCCAGCGCCCCGTCTTTCTGGGCAATACTATTGGGCACGCTGGTGATCTCTTCCCACTCCCACATGTTGGTGTAGGCAGGCAGGGCGTAGGTGGTGGCAATCGTGTAAACTTGCTTCATCACCCTTGGGGTAATCCCAGATGATGTCGTCCACGAAGGGCACCTGGTCCACAACTGCTTTTGCATAGACGGTGCCGCCATTCTGTGTGTAGGCGATCTTGCCACCCAGGAAGGCTTCGTTGTTGGTTGGGTCAGTCCAGCTCAACACACCGGGGGGCAACATGGGCTCCCATTGCGGATTGGTGTAGGTGTCGTAGAGCCATTCCAAGGCCTGCACTGTTTCGGGTGAGTCGATGGTCACATATTGCCCAGTCTCGTCCACCCAAAAGGCGCCAAACGAATGCAGGATGCGCGCCATCATCCAGTTGCCGTCACCACCGCGGTTGACAGTCATGCCCCAGCCCCACATCTCATTGGCCGGGTCTGAGACTTCCATGCAGGCTTCACGCAATTCATCATAGGTCCGCAGGGCGGTCACGTCGATGCCGATGGCATCCCAGATATCCTTGCGCGCCCAACCACCATCCGAGCGGACATGGAACGGCACACCGTACCAAGAGCCGTCGATCATCAGATCCTTTTTCTGGCGCTCGCCGGTGTCGCCGTGGGTGGCGATCAATTCGGCCATGATCTCATCCACCGGCGTGATCAGGCCCAACTGTTCCCACTGAAAGACATTGCCGGAGCGTTGCAACACATCCGGGGAATCATCGGCGGCTACCTGAGCGGCAATCTTCTGGATTTCGGCACCGCCCGCCACAAAACCGGCGACGTCAGCCACTTCGAGGGCATAGCCCTTTTCACGGGCAAAGTCCTCGATATGCCTGCGCACGAAGTCATTGTAATCGGGGTGGAAATCCTGCGTCTGTAATACCCAAAGCGGTGTGTCGGCAGCAACTGAGATGCCACCGGGGGCTTCGGCTGCTGGAGCGCCGGACGGGCCGCCCACTGGGGCGCACGCCGCCAACGCCATAGCGCCCAGCGCGCCACCGCTTACGCGCAGAAATTGCCGTCGAGACAGTCCGGTTTGACTCATTGGGGTTCTCCTTTGTTCATCTTGGCTTCTAACTACAACAACGGAAACGACAACTGACGGATTTTTGTCATTCCAGCCGCCCACATTCATCGGCGGCGAGGGGAGAATGACGAACTGCCATTGGTCAGGTGAGGGGCACATAGCAAGAGTGTCCACAGCATAGCAGATTCTTGTCTTCTCGTCAACCTGCAATAGGGGGTGTTGCCACGTTGTACTTCGCCGCAGGGGTTGCCGGGGACTGACCTTACTGACAGCGCAGCGCTTCTCCTCGAAAATCAGTCAATAAGCCGGTTTCGCCCTATCTACGACGAGGAGGTTGTGATGAAGAACCGATCACCTCACTCTGACGCTACACCCGCCGCGGCGTCTCTTCAGGAAGAGACAAACCCCAAGCAGAGAGTACTATCGGCGGCCCAGTTCGACGCTGAACTGGTGCAGCGCGCCTGTGTTATCGCCGAAGAGTTGCTTCGCTCCGCCAAAGCACAACAGACGGCTCAAGAGTGCAGCCAGGCCCAACGCATCGCCCGTATGATGGAAGACCCCCACGGCAAGGAGTTGACCATTGCGCTGGTCGACCAGGCCTTTCGCAGCCACCGCCCCGCCCGTATCGCCGACCAGCTCCGCTATCTACTGGAAAAATATGGGACCCCGCGCTACATGGAATGGTGGGAGCGCACTGCTCTCATGCTGGGCGGTGTCATGGCCCACTATCTGCCCAGCCTGGTGGTTCCACCCATTGTCGCCCGTTTGCGTCACGAAACCGAGTCGGTGATCCTCCCCGGCGAGGAAGAAGACCTGCGCCGCTATCTGGCCGAACGCCGGAGCGCCGGTGTCCGACTCAACTTGAACCAACTGGGCGAGGCCATCTTGGGCGAGGCCGAAGCAGAGCGCCGTCTGAATGCCTATCTGGCGCTCCTGGCGCGTGATGATGTAGAGTATATTTCGGTCAAGATTTCGTCGATCTTTAGCCAGATCAACCTGGTGGCCTTTCGTCATACGGTGGAATTAATCAAAGAACGGCTGCGCACCCTCTATCGCGCCGCGCTTACCCATTATTATCATCATCCCGATGGCCGGGTGACACCCAAGTTTATCAATCTGGACATGGAAGAATACCGGGATTTAGACCTGACTGTCATCGCCTTCCGCGAGGTGCTCGATGAGCCCGAATTTCTATCGCTGCGCGCGGGCCTTGTTCTCCAGGCCTATCTGCCCGATGTCTATACCATCCAGCAAGCCCTGACTACGTGGGCGAGTGAACGTTGTGAACGGGATGGCGCACCCATCAAGGTCCGGATCGTCAAGGGCGCCAATTTGGCCATGGAACAGGTCGAAGCATCCCTCCATGGCTGGCCCCAGGCCCCTTACATCACCAAGGTTGAGGTGGACGCCAACTTCAAACGCATGGTCGAGTACGGCTGCCAACCAGCACATGCCCGTGCGGTCCATCTGGGGATTGCCAGCCACAA
>QEUW01000689.1 GCA_003577005.1 Chloroflexota bacterium
CGAACCCAGCACCAGCAGCAGACGGCGCCGATCCACCGTTGCACGCAATTCCGTCTGCGCCCTGCGCACGGATTCAAGTTCGATCATCAGGTTCTGCACCGTCTCCCGCAGTTCGCTCACCTGAAGCAAGGCCGCACTTTCACGCCGGGCGCTCTCATACAGTTGCTCCCTCATGCTGGCGATCTCTTGTCGCAGAGCCGCAACTTGCCGCTCCAATTCCAATTCACGAGGAGAAATCAACCCGAAGCGCCAACGCCGGATCACATAATCAATGAGACCGGTCACAATCACCGCTATGGCTAGTAGCCACCACTCACGCCACCACGACATACGCACCCCCATCCCGCCCAAATTATTCAACAACGATACCACAACCGATCCCACCACAAACGGACATTCCACGACCACCCTTTTGCGCCTACCGCGCCTTTGGGTTACAATCAATAACCCAAATCAACCGCACACAAAGGAGCGCTGCCGTGCCCACCATTATCGTGATCGATGACAGTATCGACCTGCCAGTCAAACAAATACTCAAGATCAATAGCGCCAACGACCTGTTGCGACTTCAACGAGCCATTAATGCCTACCTGCACGCCCGCGGCGCAGATAAGCCCAACGACCGCTATATCAGCAGCGTCGAGGCGCGGCAAATCGCTAGAGCCAGCGGGTACGAAATCCCCACCACTACCCTGGTCAACGCCTACAAACGCGGCAACATTGCTACAGCGCGCAAGATCGCTGGCTCCAACCGATGGGAATCGCTCGAATCTGCTTTCTTACAATGGTTAGACCGCTGGGCAGCAAGACGCCGAGGATGACGCCTCAAAACGGACACGGTGTCCGAAATCCCCACCCGCGGCGATGGTAACAGACAGTTCACCACCCGCCACCCTCAACACGCGTGCCACAGGCGCGCCAGCCGTCAAGGCATTTGGACGATCCATACGTAGGGCCGCTGCGACCCTATCTCGTCGAGCCTCTCGTCTCCACCTGCAATGCGCCTTGACCGCTGGCTTGCCCCTGTGGCGCCGATAGTAGATGTTGTAGCTTTTACCACACTACACCGCACCGCATCCATATACCCCACCAAAAATTAACCCAAATCGACGGCTCTTGATACGACATTTGTCGCTTGTCTTTGGGTTATTTTTGGTATATTTTACTTTCAGTTTTCCGTTTTTTATTTCTTGTTGGAGGTTAATTATGTTACTCAGTGAACAGCTTCTGCGCCAGATGCTACAAGCCGATCTTGATTACATGCGCAACCGCATCAAAGAGATTGAGGAGCAGCGACCGCCCAGCAACGGCGACTTCACAGCCGGCTGGAATCTTGGCCGGCAATCCGCCTATGAACTCGCAGCGCGCTGTATCGAGCGAGCATTGACGGCCAGCACCATCGACCCAGCAAGAGAGGAGTAATCATGGAGGTTTGGCGCGATATTATCGGCTTGGAGGGAATCTACCAGATCAGCAACTTGGGCAACGTGCGCAGCCTGGACCGCACTATCACGACCAGCAACGGGCACACTCGCACCGTCCAGGGCAAACCCATCCGCTCATCTATGGCCGGCGACAACAAGACGCGGCCCTATCCACACGTGTGCCTACGTCACCAGGGCAAACAGATCGGCGTCTTCGTGCATCAACTTGTAGCCTGGCATTTTCTGGGCGAGCCACCCGCGGATCACGACATCCACCACAAGAACGGGATCACGACCGACAACCGGGCCAGCAACCTTGAATACCGCCCCCGCCGCACGCACCTAAGCCAGCACGCCAAAGGCTCGGCCAACCCCGCCGCAGCCTTGACAGAACACGACGTTTTGTTGGCCCGACATTTTCTACGCCGCGGCAAACCCGCCAGGTGGATCGCCCAAAGACTTGGCGTATCCACCTCGGCAATCTACCACATCAAGCACCGTCGCACATGGGCGCACCTTGACCAATCTTGGGAAGACGCCTTCAGCTTTTTAGTTCACGACGAGGAGTAATCATCATGCACAACGCAAAGCAAGCATTGATCGCCAGTATCGCGCACGCAGCCCAGGGCATGGGTTACACCCACGTCAACCCGTCACGCTCCTGCAATGAACAGGCAGCGGTAGTCACAGCCTACCGGCAGGAGGGAGATCGAATACTCGCCACAACCTTCACCGCCGACCAGAATCGCGGCACTGGTCAACTTAGGGTTTTTTACCCATCGCACGAGTATCCGGTTAAACAGCTACCCAAACGGGCGAGGGAGACAGAATGAACGTCATGCAACTAGCCGAACAACTGGCCCGCAACTACGCCAACCAGGAGCGAACCGCCATCCACAACGTCGAGGCCCATCTTATCATCGAGGAATTGAACCGCCGCGATGCCGCTGTAGTCGCCCATATCACCTGGATCGGAGGCTACCCACAGCGGATCGTCAATATCATTTTCGACGGCGACCTGATCCGCACCTTTGAGCCGGCCGACCAGCAACGCCACCAGCTACACGAGAAGCGCGAGCGATACGCAACCCGTCCCACCCGCTACCGCATCAGCCACCACAGCCAGGAAACCACCTGCGCCCAATGCGCCGAGCCGCTTTATGTCGGCGCCTACGCCCACGAGGTAGGTGACGAAGTGTTCTGCTCGACCACCTGCGCCAACCGATACCTG
>QEUW01000690.1 GCA_003577005.1 Chloroflexota bacterium
GTATAGACATCGCGCACACGTTCGCCGGGCAGCCAGTCTGGCATCGGTGCGACCATTCGCAGTGGAAAGGCGTCGTGCTGAACGGGCTCTCCGGTGGGCCAGTGTATTGGCGCACCATCAGCCATTTGTAAGCGCAACGAAAGCTTGAGCACACGGGGGAGGACCGCTTCCGGTCGCCAGTAAAAGGCAACTTCCAACGCCGGCCCCCCGGCCTGTTCCAGTTTGGCGAGGTCATACCCTTCGAGACGCAGCCGCCTATCGACAAAATAGATTTCCTGTGGGTAGGATGGTTCGCCGGTCTGCGCCTGGCCGCGCGGCCACACGCGCACCAGCGGCCCCGCCCCGGTAAAGCTGTACGCGTTGCCGATACCCTCCAGTTCGCGAGTGAGATAGAGCGGTATATCTTGTGCGCTCAACTCGGCCACAAGTGCCCGGCGCTGCGCCGGGTCATTGGCGACGACCGGGATTGCGTTGCGCCCAAAGCCTTCCGCCGCCTGCATATAGTGGAGCGCAGTGGCCTCGCCTTCGAGGGCAACGACGTGGCTGCCGGGAGGAAAGTCTACCTTGGCCATTGCCACGGCATAATCGTGCGCAGCCCAATCCTGGCTCCGATTCACCGGGTCGCTCCGGCCGCTGCCCAATGCAAGGGCCAACAGATAAAGCACGGAGCAACCATATTCGAGTATCGGCCACGAACGGCACAGAAGCAAGAGTCGGGCAACACCGCCGCCCACCAAGAGCGAGAATGCCAGCAGCGCCGGGAGCAAAAAGACTTCAGCGTCATGGACCCGATAGGTGAGCGCAAAGACCAGGTTGATCACCAACACCAGCAGCACCAGAACCCACGCCTTGCGTTGCGCTGCGCGGCCTAGCTGTGCCAGCCCTGTCAATCCCAGAACCAACCCCACGATGCCGGTCTGCTCGACCCAGAGGCCAAGCCAATCCAGCACACTCCGCTCGACTGCCAGCGGGTTTTCGCCAAAAAAGGTTGTGTACTGGCGTGCCAACACATGGTCCCAAAAGCCTTGCCAGTTGTTGGTATAGCTGCCATGCAGGTCACTCACCCCCATGCTCGCCCGCAGTGGAATAAAGAGATAGAGCAGCAATGGCCCCAACAACGCGCCCCCCCAGAGCCACCAACTCTTCTGCGGACGTGCGACGTTGGGGCTGGCCCAGAGCAGATAGACCCCCACCGCCGGCGCCAGCAGCAACACCGTGCGGTGGTGGGCCAGACCCAGACCACCGAGCAGGCAGAGGAGAGCGATGTGACGCGCTGAGGGTTGGGTAAACGGCGGCTGCGGTGGTGATGGCGCCAAACCAGGCCGGTGGTTCCGTGTCTTAAAATCGCCCGCCAATCGGACGGCAACAGCCAGGATTGCCGCAACAAAGAGACCATGAAGGGCATAGACTTCGGCGACAGTGGCCTGTTTCCACCAGATAGGGCCGAGACCAAAGACAAGGGCGGTGGCGAGAGCAGGCGTCCAGGCCAGGCGACCTTTGATCTCCGCAGTCAGTTGCTGTGCGACAGCGGTCGTCATGCCCACAGCGGCGGCGGCGGCAAGGGCAGAGAAGAGATTCATGCGCCAGGCCCAGTTGCCAAAGGGAAAGAGCAGCCGGCTCCAGACCCCACTCAGAAGGATGTAAAGCGGATAACCGGTAGGGTGGGCAATGCCAAAGGTCGGCCCGACCAGTTGGAATTCGAGGCTGTCGTCGAAAAGCTCGACGATGCTCGGCGCTGCCGTCGCCGCATAGAGAAAAAAAGAGGCCACCCCGGCCAGCCAGGGCAACAAGCGTCCCGTCTTCACGCATCGCAGTTTAGCACGAATTTGGAATAACGCGCATTTTTGGTATGATTCATCCGCAATCGTTCGAGTGCTGTAGGGGCGTGGCTGTTTCTGTCCGCCGGTGGGAGGCTCTTTGCTCCTGCACATCGCGTAAACGATACTCTATGTCTGCTCTGTCTACTGTGCCAAAAAAACGAGCGCACCGGCAACGAAAACTCTTGTTTCTTTGGAGTTTTCTACTGTCTGCTGCGCTCTGGATGTGGCCAATCGCTGCATTCGCTCAAGAAGTCAACACAGCCGGGGCGCTGGGTGAAGGCGGTTCGCTGCATGTGCCGACGTTCTGGTATCTGTTAGCAGCCGCATTAGCATTGCTGGTGCCAGCCGGCTTTGTGCTCATCGGCGTGGCCGGGTTGGAAGCACAACGAGCCTGGAACGCTGCCCTGGGCGGTGTGGCGGCGGTGGGATTGGCCGCCTTTGGCTACTGGGCCACCGGTTTTGCTCTCCAGTTTGGCGGGATTGGGCTGGTCTATCCGCAGGCCGAGTTGCGCCAGCTCGTCTGGGAGTGGAGCCCGCTCTCAGTCGAATGGGGCATCGGCTGGGGGATGGCCGGGCTGAGCGGCTGGTTTCTCTCTGGCCCCAACGTGACCGCATTGGCCTATGCGCTCTTTCTCTCTCATCTACCCTGGGTGGTGACCGCTGCAGTGCTGCCGATTGTGGCGCTGCGGGGCCGGGCGCCAGCGACGGCAACGCTCTTATTGGCGCTGTTACTTGGTGCGGTCATCTATCCACTGGCCGGCAACTGGGTGCAGGGTGGCGGCTGGCTCAGTGCGCTGGGTCGCAATTTAAGTCTGGGACACGGGTTTGTTGATT
>QEUW01000691.1 GCA_003577005.1 Chloroflexota bacterium
CAGGAGCCAGCCCCACCCGACAGCGAGGCGGCGCGCACGCTGCTGAGCAAGGCGTTGCGCATCCACGCCCAGCGTGGTGAACTGCCCGTCCTGGCAGCCAAGCTCAAAAAGACGATGCTGCTCATGGATTCGGCCTTCAACGAGACTAACTTTGGCTTTGCCCAGTTCCGCAACTGGCTGGAAGATAATGGCGACCTGCTCCAGCTCTACACCAAAGACTTTCAGGTCTATGTTGCGCCCAATGGCTTTACGCTGCCGGGCAACCAGGATGGATTGCAGCCATTGACCCCGGCAGCCTATGTCGAGCCCGAGGGCGTGTCCGACCCGTCGCTTGCCTCCCTGGATTATGGGCAGGGCCGGCTGCCGCTACGTGTCTATTACAAGCAGATCCTCAACCGGCTCAAGATGACCGGGATCGATTTTAGCACCCGCCGCGATGTGTTGCGCGATATCTATCGCGAGTTGAGCGCCCGCCCCGGCGAGCGTACCACCGATGAACTGCTCGAAGAGCTGTGCAACCGCTACGAAGTCCAGGGGATCATCCGCAGCAAGACGCTGTTGCGCCAGATCTGGCAGATGGGTTTTCGCCAGCGCGCCTTTGATTATCACGGCGAAGTGGCTTCGGTGCATGTGCCGGTCTGGCTGGCAAAGGATATCGACAGCGAGGCCACGTTTGTCCAGCGCGCCGAGGCGGGTTTTGTCTACGCCGTCATCAACGCCGGGCTGGAGATCGACCGCGAGGAGCTCTCGGCCATTCTGATCAACGATCGCGAACACACCGAATATGTGGACGCCTTGTTGGAGGATCTGATGGCGCGCGGTCTGGTCATCGAGGCGGACGGGCGTTACAGCCTGCCCGGTTCCAACACAATCCCCTTTATCGACGAGCCGGCGCTGGAGCCGGTCATCTACGACATCCAGAACGCCCAACCGCCCGAAAATATGCCGCGCACGCCCGATCGCGCCCGGGCGCTGGCCAAGACGGCGATGCTCCAGCGTTCGCAGGATTTTGCCGCGTCGGCGCGCAGCTATCTCTACGCCTGTCGCGTCCAATGGGATGCCGTCGAGGCAGCCGAACCCACGGCTACGCTCGAAGATTTGCGCTGGTATATGGCCTCCTACGCCTCGGTCAAGGCGGGCGAGCTCTCGCAGATCCACCGCGACTATGCCCACTCCCGGCCCTACTACCTGGCCTTTTTCTACCTGGTGCAGGAGGATGACCCGCTGTGGGGCCGGATGCGCGGTCTGATCAACCCGATGCTCTCCTACTACTGGGTCAATGCCTGGCGCGAACTGGGGATGACCGCCGGCAACCCCAGCCTCAACGGTACGACGCCCGCCGAGATCGCCGTGCGCGCCGCCACCCACGACGACCAGGAACTGGCCCGGCTCTGGTTCTCCATGACCACCAACCTGGCCGCCGTCAACCCGGGGCTGATCCGCCGCGTGGCCAACCAGATCCGTCTTAACCGCAACGAGGGTCCGCAATACGCCCAGGTGGCGGATGAATTAGAACAGATGTTGATGGAATAGAGTGGGCGTACATGAATGACCCAGTAAGCACGCCCAAGCTCGTTTATCTAGATGTGTGTGCGCTTTCTCGTCCATTTGATGACCAGCAGCAATTGCGCATAAGATTGGAAACAGCTGCTGTCGAGTTGATACTTGCGCACGTTCGGCGGGGTGTGCTTGCGCTGGTTGTCTCGCCGGTGCATTCAATTGAAATTGAGAGCATTTCCGACCCAGAGGAGTTCGAGCAACTCGTCTTATTGTTACCAGAATGCGGGTATAACATGGAGTTTGGCTTGCCTACAACCCACCTCCAAGCGGAAGGATTCGTCCGTCAAGGTCTGGGCATTGCTGACGCCGCTCATGTGGCATTTACAGTCCAGGCTCAGGCTAAGTTTATCTCGGTTGATGATCGTCTTCTGAAACAGTGTAGACGTATAGGCGTGCCGATTTGGTGTGGTACACCTCAGGCTTTTTGCGAGAAAGAGAATCTACGATGAGCGCTATTCGCTACCTACCAGAAGAAGAATTGATTAAGCGCGGGGTGAAAGCACTGGTTGATGAATTAGGACCGCTAGAGGCAATGCGTTTTCTCAACCTGCCTCGTGCCAAACGATTGGAGTCCGTACGTCGCCACCGGCGTTGGCAGGCTACACTGGACCAACAGCGTTTTTTTGCACAGGTTTTTCAACCGTCGCATTCCGAACGCTGAGCGCAGTCTAGCACAAGAGTATTGGCTTTCTCCCCGTTGTGGCAACTTTTATTGTCTGCACGTCAAGGCATGGCGAGCAGATTCCTACGTTATGTTCGCTTCATGGATGGCGATTGTGATGAATCCGATGAATCCGCCCAATCCGCGGTCTATTCGCTTCGCACTGCATCGGCCGGCTGCATCTGCCCCATGCGCCAGGCGGGGTAGAGACCGGCCAGCAGCGCTGCGCCCAGAGCGATGGTAAAGGCCTGGACAAAGTCGCCTGGCTGCAACTGCATGGAGAGCGTCCAGCCGAATGAGCGCAGGTTGATGATGTAAATTAGGATCACAGCCAGCACGACGCCCATGGGCATGGCGAGCAGCCCGGCGGTAGAGCCGAGCAGCCCCGTCTCCAGCAGCGAGAGCCGCCAGAGTTGCCGCCGTGTCATGCCGGTGGCGCGGAGGACGCCGACCTCGCGGCTGCGCTCCAGTTGCAGGCTCATGAGCGTGCTGAGGATGCCGATAAAGGCCACGATCGTCGCCAGCAGTTGCAGCGCCACGGTGATGGCGAAGGTGCGGTCGAAGACCTCCAAAGCGCCCGCACGCGTGCTGCGGTTGTCGCGGATGAGCAGCTCTTGCTGGCCGGCAAAGGCCGCCCGCAGTTCATTCACCTTTGCCTCCACATCCTCGCCAGGTTCGACAAACAGGGCAATGGCCGAGATGGCGCGATCCTCCCACAGGCTGCGATAAATAGAGTCGTGGATAAAGACCACGTTGTTGACATCAAAATCGACCGCTACACCGACAATCGGAAAGGTGCGGACACCCACATCGGTCTGGAGCGCCAGTTCGTCACCCAAGCCCAGTTTCAACCGGTTGGCCATCGGTTCGTTGATCAGCACACCACCGGCGGTCAGCGCCTGCCAGGTTGTCCGCCAGTCGCCTACCGCAGCAACATAGCGCCGGTCGGCTCCGGCCAGGTCCTGGCTCAACGCCACCAGGCGGATCTGCGTAGGGGAACCCAATCGACGTTGATCGAGCTCTCCATTCGAGCCCTCAATCTGTGAAATCTGTGGATTGTCCAAAAACGCCGTCACATCCACACCGCGTGTGGTGGCGAGATTGGCAATGCCGGGGAAATCTTGCAGTTGGGCAACGATACCCGGCTCCAGCGTGGTGAGCACCTGGTTCGAGGTGAGCGACGGCGGCGAGATGAAGATGTCGGCCTGGAGCACATCTTCCAGCCAATCTTCGACGGTGTTGCGAAAGCTCCCGATCATCACGCCCACGCCGATGATGACGCTCACGGCCACCATGAGCGCCGCCACCGCCACCGAGGTGCGGCTGAGCGCGCGGACGATCGTGCGCGGCGCCATCCGGGCAATGACGCCCAGCGAGTGGAGCAATGCACCACTGCCCTGCATCAGCCCCAGCGTCAAGAGCGGTGTCAACAGCGCCCCGCCCAGGATGACGGCAAAGAGACCCACAAAGGCCACCACCAGATTCCACTCGGGAATTAGCAATCCGGCGCCGATGCCTAGCAGCAGCAAGGCGCTAGCGCCCACCCACGGAAGCGCCCGCAGCGTACGCTCCTCGACGGTGCTACGTTGGAGCGCCCCGGCCGGCGGCGCATTCGTGGCCTCATAGGCTGGGACGGCCGCCCCCAACAACGCCGCAGCCACGCCGATCACCAGGCCTTTGACCAGCGTCCAGAATGGAATGTCCACCTCGCGCACGGCGACGACAAAGAAAAGGTCGTTGATTGTCTGGGTCACCAATTGCACCATGCCGCGGCCGAGCACGATCCCCAACCCCAGCCCAAACAGCGCTCCAATCAACCCCAAGATTGCTGCCTCGGCCAGAATGAGGAGATAGATTTCTCGCCGCGTCATGCCCAGCGAGCGCAAGGTTCCCAACACGGGCCGGCGCTGGACAACGCTAAAAGTGACAGTGTTGTAGATAAGAAAGATGCCCACCACCAGCGCCAACAAGCTAAGCGCCGTCAGGTTCAGGTTAAAGGCGGCCATCATCTCGTTGACTGTGCCGCTGCGCGCCTCCACTGGCTGTAGGCGTGCGCCCGCTGGCAAGAGATCGGCAATGCGGGCCATCTCCGTTTCCCCGGCGGCGCCCGCCGCAAGAATGAGGTCGATGTGGTCGAGGCGGACTACACGGCCAAGCACCTCCTGCGCGGTGGAAACGTCGGTCAAGAGCAGGCTATCGAGAGCGCGGCGGCTCAAATCATCTTCGGGCGCCAACAGACCCACGATCTCCAGTTGCGTCACCTCCACCCCCCGGCGGATGGTGAGGCTCTGGCCCGGTGCAATACCGTAGCGCCGGGCGACATCCTGGCTGAGCAGCACTGTATTGGGGCGTACCAGCAGGTCATCCAGATAATCGGGCGCAGTGCCCGGGTCTTGTGACCCCAAAAAGCTACGGAAAGGAGCGTCGGCAAAGGGATCGATGCCCAGCAGGCGCATGGGTTGGGCATCGAGTTCCAGCGCGATCACGTACTCTTCCACCACCGGGGCGCTCATCCGAAAACCCAGGTCGCGGCGCAGACGCGTGTAAATCTGTTCATCCAACCCGGTGGGGCCGCCGACGATCTGGTGGGTAGCGCGGCCGGTGACCGTCTCGGTGCCCAGTTCAAAGGCGCGCGCGGCCGAGCCATTGGCCAGGTCAATGGCGACGATCATCGCAAC
>QEUW01000109.1 GCA_003577005.1 Chloroflexota bacterium
CCGATCCGTCCAATCCGCGGTCTATTTCGGGTCAAAATTGAATTCGCTTAAACTCCTCCGCATATTCGACCTCGTACTTCTCTCCCACCTTTTTTAGGCGTTCCCGCATCCGTTCATCCAGCTTTTGACGGTCCGTTCCCACCTGGCTAATGTGGTGCGAGAGGGCGGCAATGCGACGGTCGATGGTCTCGGTCACATCTTCAAAGTAGTCGGGGTTGTCGGTCCAAAAGAGATAGATCTCTTTGACGCGCCACGGCTCCTCGTCGCCCACCAGTTGCTCGCCAAAGATATGCCACTCGCGCGCCGACCAGACGCCATCGAGCGCCGCAAAACCGGCGGCGCGATGGTCGGGGTGGAGTTGGTAGTGCCGCCAGGGATCGATACCCAGCACGATATGGGGTTTGTACTTGCGGATGAGGTGGGCGATCTGCCGGCGCAGCTCGATGGTGTTGTCGAGGATGCCGTCGGGGTGGCGCAGAAAGATTACCTCCTTGACGCCGATCTCCTCCGCGGCCGCCCGCTGTTCCTCCTCGCGCTGCGTCGCCAACTGGCCGGGGCGCACATTGGGGTCCTTGCTCCCTTTGTCGCCGCTGGTGAGCAGCACGTACATGATCTCTTTGCCGGCCAGCGCCCACTTGGCGATCGTGGCGCCCGCGCCAAATTCAGGGTCGTCGGGGTGGGCCGCGATGACCATTACCCGATCCAAAGACTCAGTTGTGTTTGTCATGGTTGCTTAGAGGGTTGCTTACAAGATGTTTGGAAATTCTGCACGATGACCCCAAGACCGCGCCATGCGAGACGAGGGTAGCGTGGCCTTCCGCTGGGGAAGGATGTACGCCTGGGATCCGTCAACCGTTGGGAACATGCTCCGCAAGATATAAGCCAGATTATACGCTCAAGATGATTGATCCACCAACATACCTGGCGCGTGACGAAGCATTGCTGGAATTGAGCCCCTGGCAGATCTCAGGGCTTCTCAAAAGTTAGGCGAGAGGGTGAGAGCCACGAATTCTCAGGAAGACGCGGATTGACACTGCTTGAGCCAGATCCGTCTCTTTCTGGCCATCCACGGTTCTTGGACGCACGTTTGAAAAGCCTAGGCAAATCTGTTTTTGGGGCTTGACAGCTTGTTTGTGTTACTATATAATCGATTATCGATAATCTTATACGTTGTTGTTATTGCTTCTCCTCCCCGAACACCATTCATACATGTCAAATAAAAATACGAACGCGCCAGATGGCCAGTCTGGGTTGAATCGCCAGGTGCTGCGAGATGATATTAAGGAGTTTCTGATTGATGCCATTCTGCGCGGCAAATTCCAGCCGGGCGAGCGCCTGACCGAATTGACGCTTGCTCGCCAGTTGGGGGTGAGCCAGGCGCCGATTCGCGAGGCCCTGGGCCATCTAGAGCTAATGGGATTTGTCCAGTCGATCCCCTATAAGGGCACCTATGTCCGCAAGCACTCGCCCGAGCAGTTGTGTGACATCTATACGGTGCGGGCCTGGCTGGAGGCACTGGCCGGTCATCTCGCTGCGCCCCGGCTGACCGAGCAGGATTTACAGGAGCTGGCGGAGCTGGTAGAGCGCATGGTAGAGCACGCGCGCACGGGTAATGCCCATGACTTCTACAAAAGTGATTATGCCTTTCACCAAATCATCATCCGTGTTGCCAACAACAGCATGTTGACCCAGTTGTTTGACATGCTGCAATACGCTTACTGGACATTTGCATCTACCCTCTTGTTAGACCACGACCTGGTCTACCTGGCAACCCGCCACTATCGCGTGCTGGAGGCGCTGCGCAAACGTGATGCAGAGCTGGCTGCCCAAGTGCTACGGGAACATATCGAGGAGTTGATCGCACCCGTGGCAACACAAACCGCAATCCACAAGGAACCCTGATCGATGGCACGCCGCATTATCGACCTGAGTATGGCTGTCCACAATGACATGATGGTTTTCCCCCGTGTCATTCGCCCCGCGCTGCTCATGTATGAAGATTGGGAAAAGTTTGCCCAAGGGATCGGCGCCGCCCAGTATGGTGTTACGTCGCTCACCGCCAGTTGCCTGACCGTACTGGGTGACCATGTCGGCACCCATATCGATGCGCTGAAACATATCGTTCCGGACGCCCCCGGCCCCGAGGGAATTCCGCTCGAATATTGCTACGGGGATGGGGTGCTATTGGATTTCCGCCACAAAGAAAATGGAGCCGGGATCGGGGTAGCAGACCTGGAAGAGGCGCTGCACAAGATCAACTACACGATCAAACCCCTCGATATCGTCTTTATTTGGACCGGTGCAGGTAGCTATAACCATCAGGAGTCGTATCTGCGCGAACACTGTGGGATGACGCGTGAGGCGACCTTGTGGCTGATCGAGCAGGGGGTCAAGGTGATGGGGATCGATGCCATCACCTTTGACCCGCCGGTGTGGGCAATGTTCGAACGCCAGCAATTCTGGGAGGCCCACCGCGTCATGTGGGAGCGAGAGTACTATCACATCGAAAACCTGTGCAATCTCGACCAGATCCCCCGCCCGTACGGCTTTACGGCTGTGGTCTTGCCCATCAAATGGGTGGGGACGACCGGCGCGCCGGTGCGAGCGGTTGCCATTGTCGAAGAATGAAGCAGTAAATGGTCAATTGTCAATCGTCAATTGTGAATGGGATTGCGAGGGGCGATAAGGAGATTGCAGGATGAGAGTGGGACTAGATGCGCACACGTTGCGGTCGCTGAATCTTGATCTGTTGGGTTTGCTTGACCAAACCATTGCCCTGGGCCTGGAGGGGCTCCATTTTTCGGCCAGAGCCTTGCTCGACCAAGACGAGGCGCAGCGACGCCAGTTTCTGGACAAGGCGCGTGCCCACCACCTGTATCTGGAACTGGTTGGTTATGGCGTCAATCCCGGCCAGAGCGGCAAGACGGTAGCGGAGATGGTGGAACAGTGGAAGCCACTCTTTCCGCTTGCGGCTGAGATCGGCTCGCCGATCCTCAACACCTGTTTTGGCCTTCTCAAAGAGCGCACCTTCACTTCCCCCACCCTGGCCGAACAACTCGAACTGACGAAGACGGTTCTGCGCGAACTCAGCAAAATGGCCGCCGACTACAACGTAATCGTCACGATGGAGTTGCACGTTGACCTTACCTCCCTGGAGCTGACCCAACTCATCGAAATGGTGGACTCCCCTTACGTGGGTGTCAATCTGGATACGGCCAATGCGTTGGGCCTGTTGGAGGACCCGCTCGAGGCTGCTCGCAACCTCCTGCCCTATGTCCATACCACCCACTTCAAGGATACCTGCATCTACCCGACTGCGGAAGGGTACAACTGGCTGGGCGGGGCGCCGTTGGGGCGTGGTCTGGTCGATCTGCCGGCGATTGTGGAGATGCTCTACACCGCTAACCCCAACATCAATCTGAACATCGAAGATAGTGGCGGTTTTATCCCGATCCCGCTGTACGACACAGCCTTCCTGGAGAGTTTTGGCGACCTCACCCCGCAGCGCATGGCGCGCCTGATTCAACATTTGTGGCAGGGCGAGCAACAACTCCGCACTGGCTTGCACCCCCGGCCCGAGGAATCCAAATTGGTCGATTGGGCGGCGGTCATCCCCGCTCGGCTGCCGTACAATGTGGACTACGCCCGTCGTTTGCGTGATGATGTGGTTGCCCGACACAACACTTAGTGAAGAGTGAGGGGTGATAAGTGAATTTCACTCCTCACTCTTCACTTATCACTCTTCACTGCACTCAATAGGCTTTTGCGATTCGTCAGTCACACAGCAACCAGAGGAACTGAAAACGATGAACCACTATCGGGTCGGCATCATTGGCTGTGGTCGCATTTCCCGCTTTCATGTCAACGGCTACCGGCGTGTGCCACAAGTGGCGGTGGTGGCAGGCGCCGAACCGGAACCTACCATCCGTGCTGGCTTTGGCCAGGAGTTTGGCATTTCTGCGCTGTACGCAGATTATCGCGAGATGTTGGCCGAGGAGCCACTTGATATCGTCAGTATCTGCACCTGGCCGCCGCTCCACGCCGAGATGGTCTGTGCTGCCGCCGAAGCCGGTGTCAAGGCGATTATTTGCGAGAAACCGATGGCCGTGAACCTGCAAGAGGCGGACAGGATGCTTGCAGCGTGCGAACGTTCCGGTACACTGCTGCTTGTCAGCCATCAGCGCCGTTTTCATCCTTGCTACCGTACCGCGCGCGATCTGGTTGCCGGTGGCGAGATCGGCGAGTTGGTGCAGGTGCATGGCATCTGTATGGGCGATCTGTTGACCGACGGCACCCACAACATTGATCTCTTGCGCTTCTATGCCGGCGACCTGCCGATCAAGTGGGTCTTTGGCCAGATCGACGTCGGCGAAGTCAAGTACCGCTACGGCCACCTGACAGAAAGAGGCGCTATTGTCCATTTTGAATTTGCCAGTGGCGTGCGCGGCCTCATGGAGCTGGGTTCGGCCGCACCGCGCGCCTATCAGAAAGCCTACTTGCAAGGCACCAAGGGCCTGATCGAGGTGGGCGGCGATGGCGACCCGCGCCTGAAAGTGCTCCGGCCTGGGCAGGATGAACCGCTCATGATCGAGCCGTCCGCAGACAGCCCCTTCAGTCCCTTCCAATTCGAGGTCGAAGCGCTGCTCCAATCGTTGGCAGAAGGCGTCGAACATCCGTTGGCGGGCAAACAGGCGCGGGCCAATCTGGAAGTGTTGATTGCCGCGTTTGAATCTGCCCGGCGTCGTACCGTCGTAGAATTGCCCATCGCCGTCACCGATCACCCGTTGGAAAAGATGATCGAACAGCTACCCATCGCACCTGAGATCGAGGGGGAACGCCGTAAGCTGCGTCTGGGCGTCTGAGACCAAGACTGCGAGGAGGGGGTAACTGCTTATCTAAGCGAGGCTGAGTCATTGCAAACAACCGTGGGAACCGAGGAGGAATGGAATCATGGCAGACCTGGATGGCAAAATTGCCCTGGTGACAGGCGCCCGGCGGGGAATTGGCCGCGGGATCAGCCTCGAGCTTGCCCGTGAAGGCGCCGATGTTGCCATCAACGATGTCGAGGGCCAGGCACAGGCCGAGTCTGTAGCCGAGGAAGTCCGGGCGTTGGGGCGCCGGGCCATCGTCGTCATGGCGGATGTCGCCAAACCCGACCAGGTGCAGGCGATGGTGGAGCGCGTGGTAGCCGAACTGGGTGGGTTAGACATTCTGGTCAACAACGCCGGGGTTGAGTCGATCATCCCTGTCCTTGAGATCACACCGGAAGAGTGGGAGCGCGTCACCCATATCAACTTGAAGGGTGAATTTCTCTGTGCCCAGGCGGCAGCCCGGCACATGGTCGCCACGGGCAACGGCGGGACCATCATCAACATCGGTTCGGTCCAGGCAGGCATGGTATTGCCCGGGCGCACCCACTATGCGCCCAGCAAGCGCGCGGTCGAGGCGCTGACCGCCAACCTGGCCGCTGAACTGGCGCCCCACAACATTCGGGTCAACTGCGTCCACCCCGGCCTGATCGACACCGATATGACCAGTTGGGTGATGAAAGACCCCCACATACTGCCCGTTGTGCTGGACAAAATCGCCCTCAAGCGAGCGGGCCAGCCCAGTGAGATCGGCCACGCCGTCGCCTTCCTCGCCTCGGACAAGGCCAGCTATATTACAGGGCAGTCGCTGTACGTGGATGGCGGCTTTCGCATCTTATGAGCGTAGAACGTAGAGCGTAGAACGTTGGAACGTCCTCGACATGCTCTTTTGTTCTACGTTCTGCATTCTGCGTTCTCCGTTCAGGGGGGACAACGATGAAAATCGGTCACACTGGAATCACCTGGGGCATCCCGGGTGATGTGGAGCAGGCATACTGCGACACTGCCGAACTAGGCTATCTTGGCTTCGAGACCTTTGCCCGGACGATTCAGGCGTGGAACGAGAAGCCAGGGGGGTATCGCAGCCTGGTTGAGCGCTATGGCATCCCCACCGGCGCTGCGTATTGCTATAAAGAGTGGATCGACCCTGCTACCGCGCAGGAAGAGCTGGAAGCCGCCCAACGCGAAGCGGATGCGTTGCGCGAACTATCCGGCAGCAGCACATTGGTCGTACAGGGGGGGCGCCGGCCCGCTGGCGGGTACACGATGGATCAGTTCCAGCGTCTTGCAGATGCGCTCAATGCGGTCGGTGAATATTGCCGCAGCCTGGGTCTGGCGGTGGGGCTGCACCCGCACACGGGCACGGCCATCGAAACCCGCGCCGACATCGACACCATTCTTGAGTTGGTCGACCCGGCGCTGGTCGGCTTTGCGCCCGATACAGGGCAGATCGCCAAAGGGGGCAGCGATATCCTCGAAGTGTTGCGCACCTACCGTGATCGCATTGTGCATGTCCATCTGAAAGACTGGAACGGCAAGTACGAGCGAGATCCAGCAGGCAAAGAGATCGATGCCAGCGGATATGTAAATTACGAACCAGTGGGGAACGGTGTGCTGCCCATGCCGGCCATCCTGGGGATTCTTACGGGTGGTAACAGCTTTAGCGGCTGGATCAACGTAGAGCTGGATGGTACGGCGAATGCCCCCCGCCCCCCGCGGGAGGCAGCGGCAATGAGTCGCCGGTATCTGGGAGAAGTGTTGGGGGATCGGGTTGCCTGGCGGGTGTAGGCCGGGCGCCGGGCCATTGTTGCTGCGCCAACACGGCGATAGACACCCGTTTGCGCCTGTGATATACTCTGAACTGCCACAGCCGCTCCTACTGTGCGCGACTCCCTTGTTCGTGTTGAGATGATGCTTCCCATCCGTTGGTGTGTACACGTCTAATTTGTGTCCTGTATACAGCAGCGATATCGTTTCACCGATTTGCTTTTTCACAAGGAGGAACTATGATGAACAGATTGAGCCGCCGTGGCTTCTTGCAAGTCTCCGGCCTGACCATCACCGGGGCGCTGTTAGCTTCCTGTGTGCCCGCTGGAGGCCAACAGGGCGCTGCGCCGCAAGCGGCAGGCGAGCCGGCAGCCGGTGGCATGAGCGGTCACCTCCAACTTTGGGTGCAGGCATATACGCCCACCGAGAGCATGGAGCAGGGCCCCAACAACCCGATTCCCCACAACATGATCGAGGTGCTTGCCGACGAATATATGGAGTCGCACCCAGGGGCGGAACTCGAGATCATCCGCAAGCCGGCCAATGTGGCTGACCACGAGTGGATCGTCACGCAGCAGGCCGGCGGCACTATCCCCCATATCGTCTGGTCCCATTCGTTCTGGATTCAGGACGAACTCGACAAGGGCTGGTGGGTCGCCCTCGACCCCTACTTCGACCAGCCCAATCCCTATGTCGAGGCGGGCCAGCCGGGCAGCGAGCGCTGGCTCGACCAGTTCTACGAGATCCCGACTGAGGCCAAGCGTCTGCAGGACGGAAAGCTCTATGTCGTTCCGATTGACCTGGTGACGACTTTCTTCTTTTACAACAGGGATATCTTTAACGAGGCCGGCGTCGAACCACCCACAACCTATGGTGAATGGATCGAAACCCAGACCAAGCTGCAAGATTTTGGCGTGATTCCGAACGCGCGCCTGGTCTGGTATCAATCGCAGATTGGCGCCATGCTCTACGCCAAGAAAGAGGAGGCGATCAACAAGGATGGCGGTGTTGCCTCGCTCCAGGAAGTGGCCTGTGCGATAGAGACGGAGCTGTACCGCGCCACCAATCCGGAGTTCGTCGAGTGGATGAACATGAGCAAGAATCTGATCCAATACCTGGCGCCGGATTGGGCAGCGGCGAACACCGATTTCAACCGCAAATTCCTCAACAAAGAGGTCGCAGTCTTTGAAGATGGCAGTTGGCGCTTTGGCTCGTTGAAGGCAGACCCGCTGGTAGATTTCGAATGGGGCAGTTTTTATGCGCCCACCATTACGGAGCAAGATTCCCCCTTTGCCACCGGTCGAGCCGCACCCCCCATCGGCGGCGCCACGGCTGCCCAATGGGCCGTCTCTACCCGCTCAGAACGAGATGGCATCCTGCCGCTGGTGATCGACTTCCTGCGCTTTGTCACTGCGCCGCAAAATGCCAATCGCTTGATCAGCGAACTGGGCCAGTTCTTGCCCAATATCAAGGGTGTGGATGTGAACCCTGACCTCAAAGAGCCGCTCCGCGCTATCACGGAAGGGTTGGGCGAGGCCGGCATGGTCACCTACCCCGACAAGATCGGCACTGAGCAGCGCGAAAAGATCGCCCAGGTGTGGACAGATTTCCATCTGGATCAGATCACACAGGAAGAGGCCCAGCAACAGATCGATGCACTGATGACTGAATACGCTACCAAGGCGATTGCCGATAATGGGTGGACATGTGAGTGATGCGTGATGCGTGATGCGTAATGCGTGGTGCGTGGCGGAAGAACTGTGAATTACGCATCACGCATCACGTATTACACACCAAACCAAGGAGCCGCCATGACACAAAAAGTGCAGACTTCGGGTTTTGCTGCGGTTGTCGGTGCGCAACCGGCGCCGGCCCGGCGCCAGGCCGGTCTCTGGTCGCGTATCTACCAATACCGGTATGTGTACTTGATGCTGGTGCCGACCTTTGCGCTCCTGTTGACCTTCAACTACTATCCCGCCTTTATGGGCCTCTACCGCTCGTTTTTTGTGTGGGATGTGGGGTTGCCGGCGCAGTTTATTGGTCTCGGCAATTTTATCAAGCTCTTCACCGAAGACACGGTCTTCCAGAAATCACTGGTCAACGTGAGCCTCCTGACGTTGTGGCGGGTCGTCAGCGGAGTGACGATTCCGTTCCTGGTTGCCGAATTGATCTTCAACTTGCGCAACCAGGTCTCCCAGTATACCTATCGCGTGCTCATGATTCTGCCGGCTGTAGTGCCCGGTATTGTGCATTTGCTGCTTTGGCAGTTCATCTACGATGGCACACATGGTCTGCTCAACGCCATTCTGGCCGGCGTTGGCTTGGAAGAATGGAAGCAACCGTGGCTGGGCAACCCAAAGACCGCGCTCTATGCCGTGATCTTTATGGGGTTTCCGTGGGTCTCCGGCGTGACGGTGTTGATCTATCTGGCTGGTCTGCAGGGTATTTCGCGCGAGGTGATCGACAGCGCACAGGTAGATGGCTGCACCGGGTTGCGCCGAATCTTTGCTATTGACGTGCCGCTGATCATGGGGCAGCTCAAGCTGATCACTGTGCTTTCCATCATTGGCGGCTTGCAGAGTTGGGTCGGCATTTTTGTGATGACAGAAGGGGGACCGGGCACGGCCAGCATGGTGCCAGGGCTGTGGATGTACAACAACGCGTTTCTGTGGAACAAGATGGGTTATGCGTCGGCGATCGGCATGATTCTCTTCCTGCTGATCTTTGCCCTTACCTTGTTCAACATGAAGTTTGTCAAAAGCGAGCTCTAGACTATGGCTTACGTATCGAGTGAAGAGCGCTCACTGGTGGCGCAACCGAACACTAGCCTGGCGGGCCTGCGCCAGCTCTGGCGGCGTGGGGACTGGTATCGACACTTGATCCTGTTGATCATTTCATTTCTGATGTTTTTGCCGTTTGTGATCACGTTGATCATTTCGTTCAAGAGCATTCCCCAGTTCAACCACGAGCCATTTTGGCTTACCTTTCCCATGCACCCGGAAAACTACAAAGATGCATGGCGCGTGGTCTCGAAGTACATTTTGAACAGCATAATCGTCAGCGGCGGTTCGGTGATCGCTATGGTAGCGCTGGCGGCGCTGGCGGCCTGGGCGTTTGCTCGTTACCCGTTTCCAGGACGCGAGTTCTTTTTCTATCTGATCCTGGCCTTGCTCATGATCCCCGGCGAGTTGACGCTCATCCCGTCGTTTCTGCTGGTGAAGGACCTGGGGCTGCTCAACACACACTGGGTGTTGATCCTCCCCTACATCGCCGGCGGTCAGGTTTTTGCCATCTTTATTCTGCGCTCTTTCTACCAGAGTATGCCGGAAGAGATGTTTGAAGCGGCGCGAATCGATGGCGCGCAGGAATTGCAGATCTTGCTCCGCATCGCCATCCCGCTCTCGAAATCGATCCTGGGCGTAGTGGCGATCATGCACATCTTGAGCACCTGGAACGACCTGATCTGGCCGTTGGTGACGCTCTCGACCGATAAGCTAATGACTTTGACCATCGGGCTCTATGCCTTCCGCACCGCCTGGTATAGCATTTGGGGGCCACTTATGGCCGGCTACGTGCTGGCGTCGATCCCGCTGATCATTTTGTTTGCCTTTACCAGCCGCCTTTTCGTGGAGGGTCTCAGCTCCGGTGCGATCAAGATGTAGGGGTGGCGCGTAATGTGTAATGCGTGATCGGTAACACATGACACGCAGTGCAACTGGTAGCGTGATTTTCGGACTTTGTAACGCTTGTGTCGCTTTATACGCTCTATGCTTCGCTGACGTATTGGCCGCGGACCTATGCCGGCCTTTGGAAAATTGCTGCCAGCCGTCTGCTCTATGACCCTCTGCTGGCGTTGTGCCTGCTGGCGGGGTGGACGATCGCCATCGCCCTCACCGCCGCCCTCCCCATGTACACCGACGCCGTCAATCACGCCTTGCTTGGCTACGAGTTGCAGAGCGAATCGCAAGGCCGCCGGCGGCCGGCGTTTGGCTTCCTCTATCATTTTGTTGGCAGCTCCAGCGGCGGCGCCGACCAGGATCGCTATGCCGCCTTGCAGCAATATATGGCCACCGGGCTCACCTCGGACCTGGGATTGCCCCTCAAAGCCCACATGCATGTGGTGAAGAGCGACCTTTTTCAAGTCTTCCCCGCTGCCGCCGGCACCTACCAGATGCGCGACCAACCACTGCTGCGCGGCTACCTGGGCTTTGTCGAGCAACTGTTCAGCCAGATCACCATCGTCGAGGGCCGGGCGCCAGCACCCGCTGCCGGGCCCGATGAGCCAATCGAGGTTCTCATCAGCCGGGACCTGGCGTTTGAGGCGGGTATGCAGGTGGGGGAAGTCTACGTGCTGTTCGATCCGGGGGGCGCGTCTCCGAACGGCCCGCGGCCGCAATTGCAGATCCCGGTGCGTGTTGCCGGGCTGTGGGAAGCGAGCGACGCCGGGGACGGGTTTTGGTATATTTCGCCCGCTGCCTTTGCCAATGTTTTTCTGGTGCCGGACGAGACCTATTTTGGCGTAATTGTCGCGACTGTACCGCACGCCTTGTACGATCTGGTCTGGTATTACAGCTTCAACGGAGAACGGGTCCGCGCCGAGCATGTACCGAGCTTTTTGGAACGGGTGAACCGGGTGTATGCCCGTGTGAATGCGCTCCTGCCCAATACCTACCTTGAGCTCTCACCGGGTGAGGCGTTGAGCCGCTATCAGCGGGCGACGTCGGCCCAGGCGATCCTGTTGTTGGTCTTTGGCATCCCTGTGTTGGGTCTTGTGCTCTACTTTATCATGCTGATCGCCGACAGCAGTGTGCAACGCCAACGGCTCGAAATTGCCACGCTCAAGAGCCGTGGGGCCAGCAGCGGGCAAGTCTTGGGCACCTACCTGTTACAGGCAGGGCTGATTGGTCTGGTGGCGCTGGTTGCCGGTTTGCAGGTTGGACGCTGGCTGGCCCAGTTGATCGGGAGCGCCCAGCATTTTTTAGCCTTCCAGCTCCAGACATCACTCCAGGTATACATCACAAACAACAGCCTGCGCTATGCGCTGCTTGCGCTCTTGCTGGCGCTGGCCGCCACTGTTCTGCCGACAGTGAGTGCGGCGCGCACGACTATCGTCTATGCCAAGCAGGAGGTAGGTCGCCCGCGCCACCGGCCCTTCTGGCAGCGCTTCCTGGTCGATGTGCAACTTCTTGCGGCGTCCGGTTATGGCTACTATTTGCTGCAAGGGCAGGGGCGCATCGCCTCGCTCGAATTAGGAGGGACGGGCGATCCGCTCTCCAACCCCATCCTCTTTCTGGCGCCGACGCTCTTTATCTTTGCCGCGACCCTCTGCTGTGTGCGTCTTTTTCCACTCTTTATCCGCCTGTTGAGCTGGCTTTCGGCGCGCTTCAACGGGCTTTCTCTCTTGCTGGCGCTGCGTAACCTGGCGCGCGCCAGCCACGCCTACGCTGGTCTATTGCTCTTGTTGATTTTGACAACCAGTCTGGGCACGTTCACAGCGTCGATGACGCGTACGCTGGACGAGAACCTGGTTGCTCGCATCTTCTACCAGGTTGGGGCCGATGTGGTGTTGACCGAAGGGGTGGGCGTGGCGACGCTTGCAGAGGAGGGCGGAACGAAGGCTGGCACCGCTGCGGCAGAATTGCCGACCGTGTGGGTCAATCTTCCGGTGGACGACCATCGTCGGGCGCCGGGGGTCGTGGGGGTGGCGCGCATGGGGAGATTCAAGGTATCTACCCAACAAGGCAACCAATTGATCACCGGCACACTCTATGGAACCGACCGCATCGGCTTTGCGCAGACAGCCTATTTCCGCCGCGATTTTGCCGCACAGCCGCTGGGTAGCCTCATGAATGCGCTGGCGCTGGAGTTTTCGGGGGTGATTGTCAGCCAATCTTTTCTCGACACAGCTCACCTCCAGGTGGGTGATACGCTGGCCCTGCGCGGCCTTGTCCCCACCAGCAGCCAGGCGGTCAACTTTACCATCGTGGGCAGTGTCGAACTCTTTCCCACGGCTTATCCCAAAGACGGACCGGTCTTTGTGGCCAATCTCGATTACATCTTCAGCGAGTTAGGTCAAGAGTTGCCGTACAAGGTTTGGCTGTCGGTGGAGGATGGGGTTGACATGGACCAATTGACCGAATCGCTCGATGCCCTGGGGTTCAAAGTGCTGGCCGTGGAAGAGACCGACAAGCTGATCGCTGCGACTCAAAGGCAACCGACGCGGGTCGGCTTGTTTGGCTTTCTTTCCGTCGGCTTTATCACTACAACGCTCCTAAGCATGTTGACGCTGGTCATTTACGCTGTACTGTCCTACCGCCAGCGCTTTATCCAACTGGGCATTCTGCGCGCCATTGGCCTGGCGCGGGGACAGTTGGCGCTCTGGCTGGGGAGCGAACAGATCGTCGTCACATCGCTAGCGATCCTGGCCGGCGTCTACCTGGGCTTGCTGGCCAGCCACCTCTTTATCCCCTTCTTGCAGATCGGCTACAGCGAGACCGAGCTGGCGCCGCCGTTTATTGTGACAATCGCCTGGGACGACGTAATTATGATCGTTGTGGCGCTGTTCAGCGCCACGTTGCTGACTACAGTGGGCATGGTCGGCGTTCTCATGCGGCTCCAAGCCTCCAAGGCCGTTAAACTAGGTGAGGTGCTGACAGCGTGAGCGCACAGGCGTTGGCGCCAGGGTGTCTGTACGGCGGTGAAAAAGGGGAAACGACCGGTTCAGCCCTCTCGTCATTCTGCTCTCTTGTCTCCTGCCACCCCACCGGCTCAGGAAAAGCGCTGCAACCAGCGCAGTAGGCGCATGATGCGACCGCTTTCGTAACCCTGGACGAGCGCACGCAGACGTTCAAGTTCATCGAGGAGAGCGTCATTGCTGTTCATGGGCGGGCTGGGTGAACGCCGTCGTTGCAGGATTTCATCGCGGTGTAGCGTCTGCGGTGTCCAGTTCTCGGTGGTTGTGTAGGCGTGGAGCACGCCATGATAGGGGCCAGTCTCCTGTCCGCGATAGTTGAGCTGGAACTCGCTGACCCATTCGATCCCCACAAAGCCGGCCGCCACGGCCATCAACTCAAGAGAGGCGCGTGTGGGAATCCACCAGGCATCCCCTCGCTCGGCGCCGACCATGGTAGCAACCGGGCGGTCAGGGTCGCTGGCGTCAATGACGGTGGCGATGATGGCCTTCTCCTTGGTGACGCTAGCGATCCGCCAGAGCGCCTTGATGGGGTCGGTGAGGTGGATCAGCACACTGCCGCAAAAGACGAGGTCAAACATCCCGACCGTCTCTGGGGTAATGTCGTAGACATTGATCTCTTTCAGCGCCACGGTGGATTTGCGCAGTTGCCGCGCGACCTCAAATGGCCGGTGCAGATAGACCTGCCCACTTTCGACCGTTTGATCGGGTCGATAATTCGGACCAAAGTCGTGGTCGAACCAGGTAGGCAGCTCGGTGGCGGTGACTTGAGCCCCGCGGCGTTCGAACTCAAAAGAGAAAAAACCGCTGGCTGCGCCGATATCGAGCACAGTCTTGTCACGCAGATCATCGGGCAGGCCATAATAAGAAAGATAGGGACGGTGGTCGTAGTGGCCTGGTGTAAGCACACCGTTGCCCAGGTCAATGGTGTGATACCAGGTCAGCGAATCTACCAGATCGAGGAGTTCACGATCTGTTGGTGTCGATGTCGAAATCATTAAGTAACGCACCCATCGGATTACGGCGTAGAACAAGATGGCATCTTGGCCTACACACGGGAAGGTTCATCAAATGGGCAGCTGGCATTGGATGGTGGGGAGCCAATATGACAAAGCGGGGGCCACCCAATGCCAGCTGCCCAGCAGGTTAGGTCGCGTAAGAAGGATAGCGCTGCGGCTCAAACGGCAGTTGCACCGGCTGGCCGGTGCGTGCCGAATGGAGCGCCGCCCAGCACACTTCGACAGCGTAACGCCCTTCTTCCGCTGAGATGGGGGCCGGCTGGCCTGCGCGGATGGCTTCGAGCAGCGCGCGAATCATGCGTTGCTCGCCGCGCGGGCCTTTGAACTCGAAGCGCTCGGCATAGCCATCGCTCTCCTTCACGCCGCGGCCGACGGTCAACACGCCGCCACCCAACGTGATGCCTCCCTCGGTCCCAATGATCTCGATGCCAGAGGCCGGCATTCCCGTCGGCTGGGCCGTGCCCCCTTCGATGACACCGATGGCGCCACTGGTAAACTTCATCACAAACGAAATCTGGTCATCCGGCAGACCGCCGCCCGGCCAATCGCTGGTGTGGAAGGTGCCGGCCACGCCAAACACCGTGCGGATCGGCCCGCCAATCCAGGCCATGGCATCGGTCTGATGCACGATGTTCTCGATGGTGATGCCGCCGCTGATCGCCAGGTTGGAAAACCAATGTGTCGCCTTGCGCAGCCACTCCTGGCGCATAAAGCCGCGCGCGTAGAAGCGTGTCGGCGTCCCAATACGCCCGGCCTGGATCAGTTCGCGCGCTTTGACCAGGTGTGGGTCGTAGCGCATGGGCTGGCCGGCCATCAGGCGGACACCCTTTTGACGCGCCAGTTCGATCAGATGGTCGGCGTGGCTCAACTCGACGGTAAACGGTTTGATGATGAGTACATCTTTGCCGGCTGCGATGGCGTCCCGTGCGAGCTCATAGTGCAGCCCAGGTGGGGTGAGGATCTCCACTACCTGAACGTCGTTCCGGTCAAGCAGTTCATGATAATCAGCATAGGCGGCGGCTTCGCTCACCTTGGCGTGGAGGGTCTGCAAGGCTGCCGGGTTGGGGTCGGCCAGCGCTCGCACCTCGCACAGGTCAGAGGCAGCGCGCCAGCCGTCCAGATGGGGATGGGCGATCCCGCCACAGCCGGCGATGGCAATCCCGATTTTGTCAGGCATGAGTCGCCTCCACGGTGTTTGATATTTTCATTCTTTGCTTCAATCACCACCAAGATCGGCGCTCGAATAAAGACAGATGGATCATAAGCCTCGCGCTCGCAGGAATTCCACAGACGCGCGCGCCACCGCATCTGGATCAGCTGGGTCGGGCGGAAGCTCTACAATAAGCGGCCCATTGTAGCCGATCTCGCGCAGGGCAACCAGGGAGACATCAAAATCGACGGCGCCCGCACCCAGCCGGCGTTCGCTGCGGTTCTCTGGGTTCCAGTCTTTGACATGGCAGAGCGTTGCCCGCCCCTTGGCGGCGCGCACCTCGGCGGCGGGGTCCATCCCGCCGCTGGTGGAGTTGCCCACGTCCAGGTAGATGCCCAGCGCTTTGGAGCCACCGCAGGCATCGATCATCTCCAACAGCCTGGCGGTGTCGAAGAGGAATGGTTTGCCCACGGCCTCAAGAGCCAGCGTCACGCCCGCCTGTTCGGCGCGGGCGACGCCATGCATGACGCCGTCGCGGAAGAGCTCCCACTTGTTTTCCGGTGATTCGTCCTGGTCGCAGCCGGGGATGAGCACGGCGGTCGCGCCCAGGTCGGCGGCCAGGTTGATGGCGTCCCAGATCAGGCTGATGCCGATGTCGCGGATACGTGGGTCAGGGCTGGCCAGATTGAAGACCCAGTGGGCGTTGAGGCAGAGCGAGGTGAGGGCGACACCCGCGTCTTCCGCCTGCTTGCGGAGTGCGGCACGGGCTGCGGTGTCGAGCCGCTGGGTCCAGAGCGCGTTGGCGTCGATGTTGACCTCCAACGCCGCCGCACCCACACGCGCCGTCGCCTCCACCTTCTGCCCCGGCGACCAGGTTGCGGGAAAAATGCCAAAATTGAGTCCGATGTTCATAGTGAGAATTGTGAATTGTGAACGGGGAATTGTGAATTATAAATGTAAATAGCAACCATCCAGCCGGGCACTCCCTCGTTAGCCATTGACAATTGACCATTCACCATTGACCATTGCCTAGCCTTTGACGCCGGAGATAACGATGCCCTGGATGAACTTGGCCTGGGCGATGTAAAAGACAATCAGCACCGGGATCAGCGCGACGACTGTCATGGCCATCGTTTCAGGGATGCGCTGTGATTGTTGGGTCTGGAAGAGGCGCAGGCCGATGGCGATGGTGAAGTTTTTGGGCTCATTCAGGTAGATCAAGGGGTCAAAAAAGTTGTTCCAGTTCCAGGCAAAGGCCTGGATGGCAATCACACCCAGCGCTGGCTTGGAGAGCGGCATAAGGATATTCCAGTAGATGCGCAGCCAACCGGCGCCGTCGATGCGGGCGGCGTCGTCCAGTTCGGTATTGATGCTCATAAAGAACTGGCGCAACAGGAAGACGTTGTACGCGTTGGTCAGCCATTGGGGGACGATCAGCGGCCAGAAGGTGTTGACAGCACCCAACGTCGCCCAGAACAGATAGATCGGGATCAACGTCACCTGGCTGGGCAACATCATCGTCGCCAGGAGAATAATAAAGATCGTATTGCGCATCCAAAAGCGGATACGGGCAAAGCCAAAGGCCACCAGCGAACTGGAGAACACCAGCCCAATAATATTGACCACTGTAATAAAGGCCGTATTCGCATAGAACGTGGCAAAGGGGAGTACATTCCACCCCCTGGAATAATTGTCCCAACGGGGTTCAGGCGGGATCCAGACAATCGGGATCTGGTAGACAAGCCCTTCAGGTTTGAGCGAAGTAGAGATCATCCACAAAAGTGGGGCTGAAAAAACAATGGCACCAGCCGCCAATACAAGATAGAGCAAAATACGACCAATCATATAGCCGGTCTTGGCCCAAATCGCCGTCCAGTTTGTTCCACCCGGGGTTGTGGCTGCGGGATAAGCCTTGCTCTGTGTGGTCATTTCTTCAACTCTCCTTCGTAGTAGACCCAAGACTCAGACGAACGCACGACCAGGATCGTAAAGACCATGATGACCAGGAAGAGCGCCCAGGCCAACGCCGAAGCGTAGCCAAATTGAAAGTCGAGGAACCCCTTGCGGTAGAGATACAACACCTGAGTCAGTGTGGCATTGTTGGGCCCACCGCCCGTCATGACATAAGACTGGGTAAAGACCTGGAAGGAGGCGATGATATTGATGAGCAAGTTGAAGTAGATGGTCGGCGTCAGCATGGGGATGGTGATGTGCCAGAAGCGGCGTAAAGAGTTGGCGCCGTCGATCTCGGCAGCTTCGTACAGTTGGGTAGGAATACCCTGAAGACCGGCCAGGTAGAGCAACATCGCACCGCCGGCCCCCCACAACCCCATGATGATCAAGCCGGGAACGGCCCAATCTTCCGAGTAAAGCCAGCGCGGCCCTTCGATGCCCATTTGCCGCAGCGTCACGTTGATCAAGCCAAAACGGGGATTGAGCACAAAACCCCACAAGACGGCTACTGCCACACCTTGAACGATAGACGGCAAGTAAAAGAGCGTTCGCCACGTGCCAAGCAATGCCACCTTCTGGTTCATCAACAGCGCAATGATGAGCGAAATGATGATACTGGTGGGCACGAGTGCAAAGGTATAGTACGCCGTCACCCACAAAGATTTCCAGAACAACGGATCATTCCACATACGTACAAAGTTATTCACCCCGATGAACCGGTATCCGGTGAGGAGATCGGTTTCGGTGAGGCTGATCCCTAGCGAGAAAAGCATGGCAAATGCGATCAAGCCAAAAAAATGAATCAGCCATGGGGTAATAAAGAGAAACCCGGCGATGTTATCGCGCGTTCGCTGGGTTATCCGCCGGCGGGGCACCACCGGGCGACCGATGCTGGTCTGCACGCTCATAGCAACTATCCTTCTCAAAAGAGATTGAGAGATCAAGAGCACAAAGTCTCTCAACCTCTCAATCTCTCAACCTCTACGCCTAATCGATCTGCGCTGCATCCACCTCAGCACAGATCTCGGCCAGGTACTCAGGGCCGACATCACCCACGATGTAGACTCGCTCCAGCGCCGGAATGATGATCTCAGAGGCAGCATTCTGGTTCTTGAACCAGAAGGTGTCCTCGGCATAACCCCACTCGAGCAGCTCCTTGATCGTCTCCAGGCGCACATTCTCCAGCGACGGGCGTACAGTGCGCACCGTGTCGATAAAGGTATCGATGCGGCTCTTGAGCACGGGGATCAGACCTTCCTGCGCCACGATCTGCTTGTCCTGGTAGACCGGGCCGGACATAAAGGCGGCAACCTGCCAGGCTTCGTCGGGGTGCTGGGTGCCCTTGGTGATGGACCAGGCATCGGTGGTGCCCAAGACGCTGCGGATGCCGGTGGGGCCGGTGGGCACGTGGCGGATGTCGTAGCGGATGCCGGCGCCCTCTTCACCCAGGTTGCGGTCGCGATTGATGGGGTAGGTGCCATCTTCGATGAAGCAGACAAAGCCGGGGCTCAGCGCATTATCACCCCACTGGTTTTCCACCTGACCCGGCTGGGCAAACCAGTTGTTGGTCCAGATCATGTCGTACATCCACTGGAAGCCAGCCTGCGACTCCTCAGTGCCCATCATGCACTGGGTGCCATACTTCTCG
>QEUW01000692.1 GCA_003577005.1 Chloroflexota bacterium
CATGCTGGTCGATGTGCACGACTGGGCGCATTTGCCTGAAGATTTTCATCGCAATATCGAACGCGATTATGTGGAAATACAGGCGGGGGCGGTTGATGGATAAGAAAATGGTGCTGACGGAGCAGTTTACGGAGAGTGCCAGCTGGAGGCGGAGATTAAGAAGAATTTGGCGGAGTTATGACGTTCGAGACTGTCTTGTTTGGAGATCCGATGAGGAATAAAGGGTATATCCGAGGCTCCTTCGGGTCAGCACTTAAGCGCATCGAGCTAAAAGAAAGTGGTATACCAGTTTATGAGCAGCAACACGCAATCGAAGGCATTCGGACTTTTAGGCACTTTATTGATGGTGATAAGTACTATATTCGGCGATTTACCGTTGGGCGAACGACCTAATCATGAGTTGCTCTGGCGCTGTAGATCGGATTTCTGTGATCCGCAATAGTGACCTGAAATGCACGGTGCCCCGCTCCGGTTACATAACTTGTCGATCGATGTTGCATCAAATTCTCCTATCCGGCTCTATAATTGCATCAATAAACTTCTGCTGCCCGTATAAAAAATCCACTTCATGACCCAGGCAAAAAACAAAAGGCGGGAGTACGGAATACTGATGTATGAAAAAACTTTATACCGCTAATAATCTGCTGGAGGCCCATATCATTCAGGATCTGCTGGCCAATGCCTATATTCCATCCAGATTGTTCAATGAATATGCGCAAGGTGCAACGGGCGAAATTCCATTCACACATGCCTATCCGGAGGTATGGGTGGAGCGCGATCTTGATTACGATCGCGGGCGGGCGATTGTTACTGCCTATGAACAGGCGCCCCCCATCACTGACAGTGTTTTCTGCCAGCAGTGCGGAGAGGAAAATCCGGGTAATTTTCAGTTGTGCTGGCACTGTGGCGCCGGCCTGGAGATTGTCAAGGAAAAGCGCTCTCTGCCGGATACCTGAGAGTGGTTTTTATCCCTTGGAATTTTTCTCGCCAACCCAGCGATTCAATAGACTGCGAGCAGCGGGAATGATGTCTGAAGCAGTCATGCCAATGGGCCCATGTTGTTGTTCCAGCAATGCATCGGCAGCAGCGCCGTGTAGATAAACGGCGACCAGCAACGCATTTTCTGCAGACAACCCTTGCGCCAACAACGCACCCAAAAAACCTGACAGCACGTCACCTGTTCCAGCACTGCTCAAACCGGGATTGCCGCTGGTATTGAAATAACAGGTTCCATTTGGCAATGCACAAATACTGCCCGCCCCTTTTAGCACAATGGTGCAGCTAAACTGTTGCGTCAGTGTTTGCGCTGCGCTTAGCCGGTTGTGCTGTACGTCAGCTGTGGTGGTGGCCAATAAACGTGCAGCTTCTGCGGGATGAGGCGTGAGAATGGTGGCAGTTGATCGTGCTTTAAGGCGCTCACTGAGTTCGCTATGTACCGCAATCAGGTTGAGTGCATCTGCATCCAGTACCAGTGGCAAATGGCTTTGCAGCGCTTGTTCCAGACAAAGACAGGCAGCAATTTCCTGCCCCAAACCGGGGCCGATCACCAGTGCATTCAGCAAATCAGTTGCAAAAAAATCGGTAGGTGGGCGCAACATCAATTCCGGCTGAACCAGATCAACGGCTGGCGCTTGTTCCCGCGCCAGCAATCCCAGATAAACCCGCCCTGCTCCCAGTTTGAGCGCGGCGCGTCCAGCCAGCAAAGCGGCACCAACCATGCCACTGGCACCACCTACAATACCCAACTGACCATAGGTTCCCTTGTGGCTGTTTGCCAAGCGAGGCGCGGGTAATCTGGCGTTGATACTGGCACGATTCAGCAGCCAATGCTGCGGTGCCTGTAGCGCTGTGGTATTCAGTCCCAGATCGCGCACAATAATTTCACCGCAATAATCACCACCATCCAGCGTCAGCAAACCCGGCTTAAGTGCGATGAAAGTAACGGTGAGTGTGGCTTTGATTACTGCGGTCAGCGCGCATCCGGAATCGCTGAGCAGGCCGCTGGGAATATCCAGCGCCAGCACCGGTAGATCAAGTTGATTAACTTGCTGAATAAGTTGCTGATAGGATTCTGCCAGCGGGCGCGCATCTGGCTGGCCTGCTCCTGCAACTCGGCCAGATTGCGTTCCAGCCGCGCCAGACGCTCGCGGCTCGCGTCGTCGGCCTCTTTCTTCAACGCCTGCCGCTCGATCTCCATCTGCATGATGCGCCGCTCAACCTCGTCCAGTTCCGACGGCAGGCTGTCAATCTCCATGCGTAGCCGCGCCGCCGCCTCGTCAATCAGGTCAATCGCCTTGTCGGGAAGCTGGCGGTCGGGCAGGTAGCGGTCGCTGAGCGTGGCCGCCGCGATGACGGCGCTGTCCTGAATGCGGACGCCGTGGTGGACCTCGTAGCGCTCCTTCAAGCCGCGCAGAATGCTGATCGTGTCCTCGACGCTCGGCTCGTCCACGAACACGGGCTGGAAGCGCCGTTCGAGCGCCGCGTCCTTCTCGATGTACTTGCGGTACTCGTCCAGCGTCGTCGCGCCCACCATGCGCAGCTCGCCGCGCGCCAGCATCGGCTTGAGCATGTTGCTGGCATCGACGGCCCCTTCCGCCGCGCCCGCGCCGACGACGGTATGCAGCTCGTCCAGGAACAGGAT
>QEUW01000110.1 GCA_003577005.1 Chloroflexota bacterium
CCCGCCCTACCGGCGCTGGGCCAGGAGTTGGGCGCGACGATAGCACAGACCCAACTTACATTGACTGCCGGCATCCTGGGTCTGGCGTTGGGTCAGGTGGTCGCCGGGCCAAGCAGCGATGCGCTGGGGCGGCGGCGACCCTTGCTCATTGGGCTGGCAGCGTTTGCGCTCTCGTCTCTGCTCGGTGTAGTGGCCCCGTCGGTGGGGACGCTCACCTTGCTTCGTTTTGTGCAGGGTGTGACTGGGGCTGCCGGTATTGTGATTGCGTTGGCGGTCGTGAGCGACCTCTATGCTGGCGTTGCCCAGGCTCGTCTTTATGCACTGTTGACCCAGGTAAGCGGTCTAGCCCCTATTATCGCTCCGGTGACGTCAAGTCTGCGCGAGACATTGCCGGTGCAGCGACGCCAGCGCGGTGGGATTGCCGCCACGCTGCGTGGCCTACGGAGTTTGTTGGGCGACCGCCGCTACATCGGCTTTGCGCTCTCGGCGGGCTTTGCCTTTGCGGCCGGGATCGTCTACATTTCCAGTTCGCCTTTTATCCTGCAAAACCTCTATGAAGTGTCGCCACAGTTCATGGGGGGCGTGTTCGCCGTCAATGCGCTGGGGCTTGTGCTGATGGCGCAGGTGAGCAGCAGGCTGGTAGGACGCTTCTCGCCGCATACCTTGCTCGGCTGGGGAGTGGCGAGCATTGCCATTGGAGGTGTGAGCCTGCTGCTGATCGCAGTCAGTGGCATTGGTCTGATCGGCCTGCTGGTATCCCTCTTTGTAATCGTTTCCAGCCTGGGACTCATTGCCCCCAATGCGACGGCATTGGCGCTCAGCAACACGCCGACTGCGGGTAGCGCCGCGGCGCTGCTGGGGGTGTTACAGTTCTCGATTGGGGCAGTGATCGCACCGGTGGTCGGTATGGCCGGTGATGAGAGCGCCGTGCCGATGGCCACCGCCATCGCCGGGTTTGGTTTCGCCACGTTGGTCACCTTTCATCTGTTGAGCCGCCAAGATCGGGACGCTTGAAAGCCACTGCACCCCGGCGCACAGTTTGAATGGTGGCACAAGAGTTTGTCCGTCTGCAGAGGCTCGGACAGCCCCACAGAAAACAGTAGAATGCATCGCGCTGGCCGGTCAGTTCTCCTGTACGGCCAACCATAATCCGGCCAGTGCAACGCATTCTACTGCCCTTCACGCGATTTTGTGGTCCTGCTGATCGCTGTGTCGACTGTCGCTGTTAACGCTCGGCGCCTGTTGCTCTTGCAATGATTGGCAAGAAGATGAGATTCTCTTGTTCAGATTGCGGCTGTAGCGTGGCGCCTTTTGTGGATCGGTCTTCTGCATCCCCCTCCTGCTGAACCATCGAAAGATCCTTGTAGACACTCGAATCATCCGCTGCTTGGTCCTCTGATTTGCTGCCTTCCCCCGAATTCTCTTCTGATATCTCTGTTTGCAACTTATTTTCTCCAGTTTGCGGGTCTACTCCCGGAGAGTCGGCAGGAGCCCCCTCCTGTGGGGACTTCTTTATGGGGTCAGGCTGGTCAACCGGTGCTGCTGGTGAGGTTTCGGTTTCCTCGCCCTGCCCTCTCGCGTTCGCCGGCATGACCGGGCTGTACCCATCATTCATGATCAGCGGCAGCAACGATTGAGGCTCAAGCCCAACCAGATCGACATGGGTGAGCGGGATGTTGTTGTTGAAAAAGAAACCCACGCCCGGCTCCATGTCGAAGCTCAAATAGTACGGGTTGGCGGCGCACGAGCCATCAACCAACAGGCCCGTATTGCCAAATTCCGACGCACCCAGGAAGAGCGGGTCGTCGGCAGCATCGTTGAGCGGGCCAGGCTGGGCGGGACAATCCGGGCTGACGGCATACCCTCTGGGCGGCGTCACCTGTAGGGTGTAGACGCCAGCAACCGCGGTTGTCCACTCGTAATAGCCTTCGGAGCCATCGCGCCCGATCTGTACCGGGGCTGGCCCGCTCACCTCGATACGGCCACCGGGCAGGATTCTCCCCGTGCCCAGTTCATAGAAGTGACCATCGGGGTCGTAGTCGTGCGCATCGAGGATGCCGTCGCCGTCGCGGTCGCCCTCGCCCTCGACGTGGTCGGGGATGCCGTCGCCATCAGTGTCGATGGGCGCCAGGGTGGTGCAGTGGCCGTAGCTGTCGCAGGCTGTCATCGAGATGCCAGGGCCAGGCGTAAAGACGGCGACACCGGTCGATAAACCCGCCAACTTCTGTGTATCACTAAAGATAGTGGTGAACCAGTGGGCATCCTTGTTGTGCCGGGCCAGGTTGTCGTCACTGACCGGGCAGACCCAACCGTCGAGCGTCAAGTTGTAGTCGGCGGCCGCACAGGTCACCTGCACGCTGCGTTTGTCCACGCTGAGCAGGTAGCCCAGGGCCACGCGCGGGGCCAGTGTATCGACCTCGCCGCTCCAGACATTGGGGATGTAGCGGCCGTTGCCCACGGCGTCTTCGGTCCACAGGTCGATCTTGTAGGGGCCCTCCATCGCTGCGGTGAGTTCGTACTGCCAGGCCGTGGCGGGCGCATTCGCTGCGGCCAGGGTGACGGGCTGCCAGGTTTCTGCCTGAGCCAACAAGAGAGCTTCCGCCGGGTTCAACGCCCGGTTGAAGATGACCACGTCATCGATCTTGCCCTCGAAAAAGTCGGGGTTGAGCGGGTCGTCCCAGCTCCCGATCTGGAGGGGCGCTGTGGTGTGGATGGTGCTCGACCAGTCGCCCCTGGCCGCCAACTGGCCGTCCAGGTAGAGACGAAGCTCGCGGTTTTCCGCATCGACGACGCCGATCAGATGGTGCCATTCGCGCACCGAAACCGGCCCCACTGATTTGATCTCAAGCTGCTTGCTGCCGTCGGCCACCATGAACGAGGCGTGGTTGCCATTGAAGCGCAAGACCCAGCCGGGGATCACGCCAAAGTAGTCCTTCTTGCTGACAATGTTGTTGAAGCTCTCCTGGTCCTCGTGGAAGACCCAGGCGGCCACCGAAAAACTACCGTTGCCAAAGTCCAGCGCATCGTCGTGGGGGATGGTGAGCGATGTCGCGCCGTCGAGCAACACCGCCCCACCGAATCGCCCTTCCGTCAGGTGAACCTCGCCGTCGCCCCAAGTAGTGATCTCGCGGTTATATACCGTCAGGTCGGTAAAGGGTCTGACATCGAGCGGTGCGTAAAAGACCACGTGCTCGATGATCGACGGGTCGAGCTGCGGCCAGACCGAGCCGCTGGCGTGGCGGAAGCGCAACTGCACCGACTTGACGCCAGTGGCGCTGGTCGCCTGCGCCGCATTGATGGCATTTGAAGACGGCTCGGTGGGGTCTGTAACCTGGCCGCTGATGATCGTCCCGGTCTGTGTGATGATGTCCGGCACGCTGATCGCGCCGGCCAGCGGCGCAAGATCGTCCAGCAGGAGGGCGCCGATGGTGGCGCTGTAGAGATTGCCCACGCCGTCCGCCACACTGGCCCAGACGGTGTAGTTGCCGTATATCCCCGCGGACAGGGGGAATTCAGCCTGCCAACTGTCGCCGGTGACCGTTGCGTGCTGGAGGCCGCTGAGCGAGACGCCATTTGTATCGCGCAGGTCCACCACGAGCGTGTTTGTCACTACGCCGCTGGTGGGCTGGCCGGGGTCGCTCACCGAGCCGCTGAGCGTCACCACCTCGCCGTTGCCAAAGGTTGCCCCGTTGAGTTCGGCGGCGAGTGAGAGGACTGGCGGCGTTGCATCGACGTGGACGACGCCACTGGTGGAAGAGGTGTGACCAACGCTATCAGTGGCCGTCACCTGGAAGTGATAGCTGCCTGCACCAGTTGGGGCGAAGTCCACGTACCACAGGCTGTCGCTGTTGTGACCCAACTGCGGCGTGATAGTGCCGGCTGCGCCGTTTGGCCCGGTGTAGGAGACCGTCACGTTGGCAATGGGCGAGGTCGCATCGGTGGCATGCAGCCACAGTGTGGCGGGCGCAAGAGGCAGATATTGGCCATCGTGTTCAAAGGCAACCTGCGGGCTGTCGGCGTCCACCGTGATCAGCTTGCTGACCGTTGTGTCATACCAGGCCGACTGGTAGTCGTAGAGGGCGCGCACCTGGCTGGCCGAGAACGCATTGGCTGTAATGGTGATCTCATCGAGGCTGCCGGCAAAGGCGGTAAACCCTGGCGACGACTCGTAGCCAATCCGGATCGGTTCGTTGTTGAGACAGGGGTCGCCGCTGTAGGCGAGTGAGCCGCTCGGTGAACCGTTGAGATAGAGGGTCAAGTGAGCGCCATCGAAGGTGAGGGCAACATGATTCCACTGACCCATCAAGAGCGAACCCGAACTGCCACTGGCAGTGTGATCGGTGCAATTGCTGTGATTGAGCGAGTAGTGGATGCGCATGTTGTTCGGGCTGATCCAGAGCGCAAAGTTGCGCTGGCCGCCGTTGTGCTGTTTCGAGATCAGCGGCTGGTAGGCCGGCTTGGTGTGATCCGGCTTGACCCACAAGGCAATCGTAAAGCGCGTCAGGTCCAGGCTGTCCTGGTCGGGGATGGTCAACATATCGTCCACCCCATCGAAGCGCACCGCCTCGCGGATCTGCCCTTTGCTGCCGCCCTTGGGGCAGGCGTCACCGCTACAGATGGCGTTGTGCCGGCCGGGGCTGTCGTCGACAAAGGTTGTGGTGGCCAGGTCTTCGTCCAGGTGCAGAGTGACCAGCGGGGCGCGGTTCATCACCGCCTGAATGGCACTGACATCCAGCGCCTGTTTGGCGATCACCAGGTCGTCGATCAGCCCGTCGAAGTAGCTGCCGCCCCGCGCGCGGCCCACCAGGATCGGGTTTGTGCCGACGTAGGCATTGCGCCCACCGGAACTACCAACCTGTTGGCCGTCCACGAAGAGCACCTGCTGCCGGGCATGCTTGTCGTAGCGGAAGGCCACATGATGCCACTGCCCTGCACTCAGCGCACTGACGGCGGTGGCGGTGCTGCCGGAGCCGCCAAAAGCCATGCGCGGGCGGCCGTTTTCGAGGCTGAGCATTAAATTGGCAAAGTCCCCGCCGCTATCGTTGCCCAGGATGGCGCGCTCGCCGCTGAGGTTGTCGGCCTTGACCCAGGCCATGACGGTGAAGCTGCTGTCGTAAAGGCCCAGGCTTGTGCTGTCGGCGCTGAGCGTCAGGAAGTCGTTCACGCCGTCGAAGCGCAGGGCCTGGTTGTTGCGCCCAGGGATGCCGCTATCCGGGCAGCTTTGAGCTAGCCAGGCGCAGGTGGCTTCAAAGCCGTTGCCCGATTCGTCGACAAAGAGGTCCTGGCCCGGCGGCTCATCGAAGGTCAGATCCAACCCAACGGATGTGCTCTGGTAGAGCGCGGCCACGGCATCGGCGGCAAGCAGATTCGGGTAGACGCAAAAATCGTCCAACTGCCCCTGATAGAAGTCATTGTAGAGCGACCAGTAGAGATAGACCCCCCAGTAGCCACAATCCGTTCCGCTACAATCCGTTCCATAGTCAGTGTGTTCTCCCAAGCTGGTTCGGTTGTTGAGATCTGCCCGGTAGACCACAGAGGTATCATGACTGCTGTTATAGGCATCAGCAATTCCACCCTGATCATCGTATAGACGGAACGGGTGCGAGGCGTCATCGATGAACACCCGTGCCACATCAATATCTCTTAGCGCAGGGTGTACGTCGATATTCCTGCTATAGATATTGTGGTCGGAGGTATCGCCGTCATAGTTAAGGCGAGCCTTCAATGTTGGCGGCGCGTCCTCACTGATTTTGACGGCTCTGAGGTGGTCGAAGTAGACATAGCCGCGCTGATTGGGACGGCCCACAAAGAAGTGACTGACTGTGGGGACCTGGCTGCTGCAGCCGGGGACGCTTTCCACTTCTTTGCCATCGATGTAGACGGTCAGCACGCCGTTGTGGAAGGTCACAGTCAGATGCTGCCAGCGGTCGAAGGCGACCCTGCCGGGGGCCGTCTGTACATCGCAAATCTCTCCATTCCCCATCCGGAAGCGCAATGCGCCAGCGTCGCTCAGATAAAGTGTTGGAAAGACTCGCTTGTTGTTAAGGTCAACGTAGTCTTCGTAGCCAAAGATGCCCTGCCAGTCATGGGTGGCGTCGATACTGATATTTTTGTAGTCGCTAAACGCGCCGGCAAGACCGGTGTTAAACGGAGTCGTGCGCTGCTGGGGATTGATCCAGGTGGCAAAGGTGAAGCCATCGCCGATGTTTAGATTGGTGACCGCACCGGTGACCGTCAGGCTCCTGGTCTGGTCGAAGGTGCCGTTCTGCGGACAATAAGCGGTGACACAGGTGACACTGTTGGTGCCGACCGAGAGGTCCGTGTTCGACGCGAAGTCCAACTGGAGGGCAGCTGTTCCGTATGTAGCGCTGATCGCATCCTTGCTCAGCGCGTGGGGATAGATCTCCAGTTCATCCATGTAGCCTTGAAAGAAATTGCCTGTCACACTGCCGATCCGGACGGGATCATCGTTCAGGCACGGTGCGCCGCTGTAGTCCTGCGTTCCCTGTGGCGTCCCGTTGATGTAGAAGCTAACGTGCGCGCCATCAAAGGTGACCGCGACGTGGTTCCACCGGTTGAGCAGGAGTGAGCCGGTGCTGTCGGCGGCAATTAGGGCAGCACAATTGCCATCGTGCATGGTGAAGTGGGGCGTCAGGGTATTGGGGCGGAGATAGATGCCGTAGTTTCGCCGTGCGCCAAGTTCTTCTTGTTTAGTGACCAACGGCTGCCACGCATCCTTGATCTGTGTGGGATAGACGCGCAGGGCGATGGTAAAGTTTGTCAGATCCAGGTCAGGCGTGTCGGGCACGGTCAGCCGGGAGCCGACCCCATCGACGTTGGGGCCAAACTGCAGCGTACTACCGTTCGCTGCCGGGCACGGCTGCGGGATACAGGTCGCATGATGATCGTTGTACGAGGAATCGCGGAATTCGCTGCTGCCGCGAGCTTCGTTCATCCGCAGCCAGAGCACATGGCCGGTACCCTGGTTGATCTCAGCCCCAGCGCGCACGGTCATGCTAGCGGCGTAGCTGGCGACCACCTGGGCCGGCACATGGACCGCACCGGTCACCGTCACACTTTGCTGCGGATTGAGGATGCCGATCTCCTGGGTGGCGACCACAGTGTCCACGGGAAATTCGGTCTGGAGCAGACCCGCTTCGTAGCCGCCGCGCAACTCGTTTTTGACCGAGGCGACATACTCGATGGTTGCGCCCGGCGCGACCGTACCGGCGTCGGTTGTGGCATCCAGCGTGAGCACATTCAGCACCGACGGCACGTTGGGATTGTAGCCGTAGACCCGCTCTCGTTCATCCAGAATGCCGTCACCATCGGTATCGAACGAGAGCGGATTGGACGAAACCCACGTCGAGAGCGGGTGGTTGTTGCTGTCAAAGGTGTAAACAAAGGACCAACCGCCGCGCCAGCCGGAATCATCGGGGAGACCGGCATGGAGGGCGCCCGAATGGAAAAATTCGTCGCCATCGAGCAGCCCGTCAAAGTCGGAGTCGGGCAGCAACGGGTTGGTGCGGTAAAAGAGTTCCCAGTAATCGCTCAAGCCATCGCCGTCGGTGTCGGCCAGCGCCGGGTCGGTGCCGATCTGCTTCTCGTAGCGGTCCGAGAGGCCATCTTCGTCACCGTCGGCGGTGCTGTCGTCAGGGTCGAGACCGCCCACCGCCCGGCTGCGCAGCCCATCGCCATCGGCGTCGGCCAGGGTGGGGAAGCGAGCGTCCCAGGCCAGCCGGTAGCTGGCGTCGCCGGTGGCATAGAGCGTGTAAAATTCGTCAAACGTGGTGGGGAAGAGATCGAAGATGAAACTATCCCCCAGATTGACCGGGTTGTAGCTCTTGACATCCTTGCGGCCACAGCCCTGAATCACAACTCCCCAGCACTCTATGCCAGGGATGTGCCAGGACTCGTTGAGAAAGAGAGCAGTGGTCTGGTTGATTCCGGTCGTTGCAAAATCCCCGCGGCCGGTGACGGTGAAGACCGCGTATTTCTTCTGGGCGTCAGATGTGTCATGCCAGGCCACATCGCCCAGGTGGAGCGCGGAAGTATGATTCTGATCTTCGCTTTCGACGGTGTAACTAAAGGCGGAAGAGATAAGCAGATGGGCGAAATCTTGGGTTTCGAAGGCCTTGTCCTCGGCGCTGCCCAGCCCGCTCGGATCCGCCTCTTTGATCGTATTGGTAATGCGCGCGGTGACCTGTAGCTGGTTGCCGGTGGCGAATCCACCCGTATCAGTCAGGGCGACCACAGCTGGATTCTGAAGCTCAAGCTCCAGACGATGTTTGTCGCTTAGGTCGACAATCACGTACTGATCAAAGATCAACTTGACGATGGACTCGGTGATCGCACCGGTGATGCCGCCACAGACCCAGGTGTCTACATCGGAGCCTGATTTCACCCCGGCCAGCTTGCAGATGTCGGCGATGAGCGCGTCCAGCGCCGTGACCACGGCAACGATCAGTTCGCCGATGCCGGGCAGCAGGATGGAGAGAAGGAACTCAGCGTCCAACAGGAGCGTCTTGGCGATCGTCTCGGCCAAGAGCGGGCCAAAGGCCATGGAGTGGGGCCCAATGTGTTGGGTGCCAACGGTATAGGCAAAGAGCGCCCAGTCCAGCACAATGCCAACACCGTAGGTGATGCCGTAGCCTGCCACCGTCTCCCCCCACAGCCCGGCCTCGAGTTCGGAGATCTCGAAGATGGCGTCCACCCGGCTGGTTGCCTGCAAAGCCTGGTAGGTGTCCAGCGCGCCACGAATCCCGTAGACGCCGGCAGCCACATCAAGCCCCGTGGCGATGCCGTAGGTGACGTGTGGATCCCAGCCCTCTTCAGCGCCGATTGCCTTGACGCTGGCCGAGGCGGTGGCCAGGATCGTCGCCTTGCCCTTATTCGACTGCACATAGTCGGTCGCCTTTGTCTTTAGCCAATCCCACCAGCCGGCATCCTCACTGGGGGGGGCGCTGAGATTCATGGCGCTGAGGATGGTCTTGCGGTCGATGGTCGATGATGTAGGGCCGAACAGTTTGGCGGCGAGCGGCTTTTTGGCGAATTCCTTTAAGAGTAGTTTTGCCAGCGCCGCCGTCTCCTTGATCCCGCCGGCGATTGCGTCGGAGGCGTAGGCCACTTCGATGGCGCCCATCGTCGTCGCAACCGAGTTGCGGTCGGTCAACGGATGGTAGGCGGCGCTGGCGGCTACCGCATTGTTCTGCATCGCATAGGATTGCATGATCGAGAGCACGATGAGCAGATCGAGGATGTCACCCACCACTTCCAGCACGGCTTCTGCGCCGGCGGCCAGCGTCACCTGGCCGGCGTCGATGGGCTGGATGCTGGCGGCGACGCCGTCGATGGCGACAACCCCCTGTGTTCCGTAGGCCAGCGAGATGTAGTAATTTTTCGCCAGCCCGACCACACCCAATCGGGCAAGGTCTTCATCTGCCACCTCGTTTGTGGTGAAGAAGGTCTGCAACATGGCGCTGGTCAGGACGTTATCCAGCGCCAGCTCCAGCGTATCCAGATAACCGATGGGGTTCTCGCTGACCCAGCCCACGCCATCGTGTTCGTACGGGGTAAGCTGGAGCGTGGCATAGGTGTCGAGCGTTGTCTGGCCGACTTTCGCCTGCACCGTCGTCCCGGCGCTGCCGGAGAGGATCTCAAAGGCGGTGGGGTGGCCCAATGCAGTGCTGCGCTGGCTGTATTCGCGCAGGATGAGCAGGGACGGCTTGAAGTTGGCCGGCGGGTTGGGATAGCTGCTCGCCAGCAGAGTGGGAATCACCTGGTTCATGAGGGTGGTGAGCCCATCGGTCTGGCTGGCTGCGCCGTCGGCGACGACGTTCAACTGACCGGTGGGCACACCCCACACGGTCGTCCCGCCGGCGGCGGGGCCAAACTGGTTGACGATAGCGTCGATGTCAAAGCGGCTGCCGCCCGCGGTCACCGTCTGGCCGCGCAAAAAGGTCTTGTCCAACGCATCGGAGAGATGCCAGAGGTAGTTTTCGTAAGGGACGGCGGCTGCATTGTTCTGGGCGATGACGGCGCTCTTCATGCCGTGATCTTCTTGAACCGCTAGCCCGGTCAGGTAGAAGTCGTCGTAGTAGGTTTGGGCCACGCTGCTGCTGGTTGTCCAGTTGGCATCGTCGGCGCACCACTGATCGTAGTCTTGACCGGACGGCACGTCACAGCTATCACTGAGCACGATGACGCTCCAGAGTAGACGCACGGAGTGGGCGGCACCCCAGTCTGCCCCCAACGGGTGGTAGAACATGCGCCCAGACCAGGCCACGGGACTGTCGCCCGCATAGGGGTCGCTGACGGCATGGAGCGGCAGGTAGACAGTTAACCTGCCGTCGCTCAGATCTTGGGCAACGGAGATGCCGTAGCGGGAGAGCGTCGCCTGGTCCAGCCAGTCGGCGATAGGGGTAGTGGCGGCGGGCGTTGTGCCGTTTGTCGGTAGCCCGCGGGTGGGGTTGCCGGCGCTGTAGGGGAGCTTCAACTCCAGCATGGCCTGGAGCATCATATCGCCATTGGCTGCCTGAGGGCTGTCGGCGAAGATGCCCTCGTCCAGAAAGGTGCTGTCGTCGAGGCGGCGGATCTGGCCGGCGCGGTCGTTGGCCGGCCAATCCAACACGTTGCCGTTGTACCAGAGGTGGCGGGTGTCGGTGGGGCGCACCTGAAACTCGACCATCAGCGGTTTGCCGGTTTCGTATTCGCTCAGCGCCAGGTTGAAATGCGTTTGTGCAACCGTGCTCAGCTCGCCGGTGTAGTTTGGCGAGAGATCGGCCCGGTCGGGCACGCCGTCGTTGTCGTTGTCAAAGTCGAAGACATCGGGTGTGCCGTCGCCGTCCGTGTCGCGACAGGCTGTGCCCACCGGCGTGGTGAGCTTCCCTGCCGCGTTGACATTGATCAGTTCAGGGCATTCAGCTGCATCCGACAGGCCGTCGTCATTGCTGTCCGGGTTGTTCGGGTCGAGATACCAGGTCTTGCCGCCGACGATGAAGCCTGTCACCTCGGCGTAGTCACTGATCAAGTCGCCGTCGCTGTCCACGAAGTTGGGCAGCGTCCCCAACTCCAACACCTCGACATCATCGTTCAAGCCATCGTTGTCGTCGTCAGGGTCAACGCCATTGGCGATGCCGTCGCCGTCGCTATCGGCCCACTCATTGGGGTCGTCGGGGTAGTCATCCTCAGCGTCGGGTACGGTGTCGCAGTCGCGATCCGTGGCGGTGTCACACTGGTTGGTGGCCTGAAGCAAGGTACGCTGGGCCACTGTTTCGACCGGCGCGGCAGCGGCCAGTTCCGTGTTGGTCACGTCAATGTCAGCGGCCCAGTTCACTTTGTCTGCATCCGCCAGCGGGTTGCGCAGGGGGTCGAAGGCGCTCTCTTGCGGTTGCATTTGCATTTCGGCTTGCTGCGCACCGGTGCGTAGCTGACGCTCGGAAAAGCGCCGGCTGGCGCCGCTCACCTGCTGGCTTTGCAGCAGCGGCCCGGCCACCAGGGCCAGAATCATGCTCGCCACAACGGTGACGTAGAGACGCGGCGAACGGCGGTGGCGAATCACCAACCAGGTCAGGAGCAGCAGCAAGCCCAGCGCCGTCAGTGTGAGGCTCATCTGCTGCAGCCCGGGCGGGAACAAGCCGGCCAGCACACCCGGATCCGCAAACAGCAGCGACGGCTGCCGCCACAGCCGGGCCAGGTTGTCACCCGGTGCGGCCTGCCAGTCGCTGAAACCGGTGGTGATCGTCACTTCCTTCCAGACGAAGGCGTCTTCATCGGGCGGCAGTTCCATGTGGATCACGAGCCGCACGGGCAGACCGCCTTCGGCGACCCACAATTCGCCGCTGCCTGCCATATCGAGATAGGTGCGCGCCAGCGCCAGGTGCATGTTCCCCGCCAGTTCGCCCTTGCGCCGCAAAACCGCTTCCATCTGATCGCGCAGGTATTGGGCGTAGCGCAGGCCGTCCAATGCAAAGACATAGCGCGTCAGGCCGGCCGTCTGTTCGCCCTGGAGTAACTCGTCGAAGAGCAGGTCATCGCCCTCACCCGCTTCCAGCACGCGCACCCCTTGCGCTGCATTCAAGAAACCCATCAGGTCGCCACCCGGTGCAAAGAGATCGGTGCGCTCCTCGATCTCGGCCCAGTCTGCGTCTGCCTGCACACGGCCATAGGTGCGGCCCTGCTCAAACTTCAGGTCGATGAACTGCCGGCTCTGTTCGCCGCCCTGGCGGATGCGCATGGTCAGGGTGTCGGCGGGCGCATCGACCTGTCCGGTGACCGTCAGGCGCTGCACCGTGGCTGCACGGCCCGCATTCTCGATGCGTGCAGTGGGGTGCAGCGTCTGCACGATGGTGCTCCGGTAGGTATACCGTCCCGCAGATACAGCCCGCCGCCACGCCTTCTCCAACTGCTGCGATGCCGTGGGCGAAACGGAGCGGGCCAGCACGGGCAACCCCGCGGCGGCAGTAAGGATACTTAGGAACAGTAGGGCAAAGAGAAGTCTGGTGGTGTTACGAAGGTTCATGATATGAAGAATTCCCCAGTTAAGGAAGGATGGCAGCAAAAACAGGCCATCGAGTGACAATTTTGAACAGACTGGTGCATCGTACCCGCTTACACCGGTGGCCTACGCAGTGGAGGTATTCAGAGAGGGCTCAGCCCGCGGTGGTATTATCTTGACAGAGATCTACTAGGATTTCCAGTGACATTTGTCATATATTTGTGATCAAAACTGTATAAATTTTTATGCCGAGTGTCATCTGTCAAGCCGCCGACTTGTGTGACCGGTAGTGGTTTGCTTAGGCAGCCTCAAGCACGCTGTGATATAGTAGCAATTCCTAGAGTCGGAGCTCTCTGTGGATATTGCCACACTCATTGTTGTCCGTTCGCTGGTCTACTTCGGGGCCGGCTATCTGATCAACCGGCTAGCCATGCGTTTGCGCCAACAGCAAGCCTCGCTCACAGCGGCCAGTAGACGGCTGGTTGATCTGGCCAGCACCCAAGAACATCTCTCCACCAGCCGAGAGCGGAATCGCATGGCGCGTGAATTCCAGGACACCTTGGCCCACACTCTCAGTGCCCTGACACTTCAACTCGAAACACTCAAACAGATTTGCAGCCGACCAGGAGAAGGGACCTCCGTCGAGTTACAGCTACCCAAGACGCGGTAAGAGCCGGAGGTGGTCAGTGAGCAGTGGTCAGTAGCTGTGCGCAGGTCACTGATGACTGTTTATTGGTATCGAGCACTGTACTCGGTTCTGTTGACATTTGCGCGGCGTTGATGGGTGCGACGGGAACTGCAACCGTGCGTTGCACGTACCCGTGCAACATCCTCGTCCCGAGGTGCAATGCACTTAGAAAGTGCATCGCACCTCCTAGCTGAAATGTCAACAGAACCTAGAGATCAAGGAATTTGTGCTTTCATGCGTATAATACTTTGCGACGACCAGACGGTGATTCGTAAGCGGCTGGAGATGCTGCTGCGGCTGCAAGCGGACATCGAGGTCGTCGGTTCAGCGGAAAATGGGGCCGAGGCCGTGCGCATGGCGGAGCAACTCCAGCCCGACCTGGTGTTGATGGACCTGAAGATGCCGGGGATGAATGGTATCTAGGCCACACGCCAGATCCGCAGCAGCCGGCCCGCCACGAAAATGTTGGTCCTCACCACCTATGCCTTTGACCAGTGGGGGATCGAGGCGCTGCGTGCGGGGGCGGCCGGCTATCTGCTCAAGGATGCGCCCTGGGAGACAATCCTCAGGGCGATCTACGGAACCGTGCAAGGTCTACGTTTTATCGACCCAGAGGTGGCCGGCGTGCTGATCGAACGAGCAGTAGGACAGGAGGAAGCGAGCGAGCCGTGTGCGCTCGAACAACTCACCGCCCCTGAAATTGACGTGTTGCACTGTCTGACGCGCGGTCTGACCAATGCGGAAATTGCTTCCGAACTCCATCTTTCGGCGGGAACAGTGCGCAATTATTTGAGTGTCATCTTTGCCAAGTTGGGCGTGACCGACCGCACTCAAGCCGCCATTGTAGCGCTTCGTCGTGGGTTGATTGGCTAGTACAGCGCGGCCTGCATAAACCCTATCCTTTGGCCACGCCCCAACTGATCAACGTTGCCACCACTGCCACGCCGGCATAGAGCCAGAAAACCACCTGGTATGCCGCAATCGGCGTGGCACTCTGGGCCAGACCCTGCTGGAGCGCCACGCCGGCCACCGCCACGCCGAGGATCTGCCCGGCAAAGCGGATCATGCTGTAGAGACCGGCTGCGGACCCGGCTTCATGGTGGCCGATCCCTTGCATGGCGGCCCGGTGCAGGGGCGCCAGGGCCAGTCCAATCGCCAGCCCATGCAACGCCGCCCAAAGGTAAATCAGCCAGAGGGACGCCCCGGCCGGGGTCAACGCCATCGTCACCATGAGCGCAATCAACGCCGCCATGCTCAGCACCACGGGACGGCGGCTGCCCCAGCGGTCGGCCAGTTGCCCACCCGCCTGCGAGACGACAAAGAGCATACCCGCCTGCAAGGCCAGCGCGATGCCGATTTCGCTGGCACTGACTCCGTGGATATCGGTCAGGTAGAGCGGGAGCACAAAACTAATGCTGCTCATGAGAAACATGCGCAGCGCCGCGCTCAACGAGGCCGCCGTAAAGGGCGCCGTCCGTAAGAGGGCCAGGTTGATGTAGGGTGAGCGTCGGCGCCGCTCCCATACGACGAGCGCAGCAAAACAGAGCAGACACAACGCCAGCAACCGCCAGTCCTGTAGACCATCCACGCCGGTAATAGGCCGGCTGGAGGCAAAGAAGAGCAGCAGGGTCATTGCCACGCTGAGCAAGAGCACCCCTACCCAATCAAAGGTGCGTAAGAAATCCGGGTTGACTTGGCGTTGCTTCAGGGTCGGGATGTTGCGTCGCACAACGATCAGCGCTGCAACACCCATGACTGCAATGGGTGGATATATGGCGCGCCAGCCCAATCCATCCACCAGTAGACCGCCAAAATAAGGAAAGACCAACCCCGACAGCGGAATAATCGAATTCCATGCCCCCAACGCCTTGCCCCGTTCAGTCGGTGAAAACCACTGGGTGATGATGGCGATGCCCAATGGCACAAAACCAGCGGTGCCGATGCCCTGGATGACCCGACCGGCCATAAACCAAGCCAACGAGGGCGACGAAAAGACAAGCGCCGTCCCCACCAAAAAGATGCCCAGCCCCATCAGCAGCAGACGGCGTTTGCCGAGCCCATCACCCAACCGTCCGTAGAGCGGCATGAGGGTCATAAAGGGCAGCGTATAGATCATCGACGCCCAGGCGGTGGTGTCGGCATCTAACCCGAAGTGGTTTCGTACGGTGGGCAAGGCCACGCCAAAGACATGATGGTCCATCCCCACCATGAGCGACGGCGCCATGAGGCCAATGATGATTTGCGTCTGCGGCGTGGCCAGGCTTTGCCAGCGGGTGCGGATCGACTGTTGCAGGGTAGCGCGCATAGAGCGGTCAACTGTGGGTCATGCAAATTTGGATGGATCACACCGTCAAAGCGCGATGCACCTCAGGGTTACGCTTCAAAACATCTGCCAGTAGCGTTCCCACGTCCGGGCTGCCACCTCGCGGCTGCGGGCCGTGATCTGCGCCTCGTCCAGCGTCAAAAGTTCTCGATTTTTCATCAAGACCTGCCCGTGACAAATCGTGCTATGCACATATCCGCCGCTCACGCCAAAGAGGATGTGCCAGGGCAGGTTCTCTGGCGTGAGTGGGGTGGTTGGATGATAGTCCAACAGGATCAGGTCGGCATAAGCGTCCGGTGCAATGATACCCACCGGTCGGTCAAAAAAGGTGGCTGCCAGGGTGCGGTTGTTCTGCACAGCCATCTGCATCACCTGGTCGGCGCCCAGATAGCGTGGGTCGCCGTGCGCCGACTTTTGCAGCAGGTCGGCCACCTTCATCTCGGCAAACATATCGTTGCTAAAGCCATCGTTGCCCAGGCAGACCTTGACCCCGCCGCGTAACATTGTCGTGACAGGCGCCGCACCCACGGCATTGTTCATGTTCGAGCGCGGCTGGTGGCTGACAAAGGTGCCCGTCTCCCGCACCAGCGCCATCTCCCAGGCATCGATATGGATACAGTGTGCCAGAATGCTCTCCGGCCCGACCACGCCAAACTCGTGGAGCCGCTCGACCACGCGCTTGCCCGACCGTTGCACGCTGTCATACTCGTCCGCTGGGTGTTCGGCCACATGCACATGAAAACGGCTCGCCTCCGCTGCACACGCCGCTAGCGTCTCGTCGGAAAGTGTCATACTGGCGTGCAGACCGAAGGTGGCGGCGAGGCGGGTAGAGGAGCCGTTACTCCCCCCACTCCCAAACTTTTTCATAAACCGCACATTTTCGCGGATGCCGGCCTGGGCGGCGGCAGGGCCGTCGCGGTCGGTGACTTCGTAGCAGAGGACGGCGCGCAGACCACTCCCGTCAACGGCCTCGGCGATGGCGTCGAGGCTGCCGTCAATGGCGCGCTGGCTGGCGTGGTGGTCGATGAGCGTGGTTGTCCCATTGCGGATGGCATCCACCAGGCAGACCTCGGCGGAACTGCGCACGCCCTCCAGGTCGAGCGCCTTGTCGAGCCGCCACCAGAGCCGTTCGAGAATTTCAGGGAAATCCCTCGCCGGTGGGCCGGGAATATACATGCCGCGCGCAAAAGCGCCATAGAAATGGGTGTGGGCGCAGATCTGGCCCGGCATGAGGATCAGGCCGTGGGCGTCCCAGGGATCGTCGTCGGGGTAGTGGCTGAGCAGGTATGCACTTTCAGCGATGTCGGTGATGAGCGCGCCGTCGGTCCGCACTGCCCCATCTCGTAAAATGCGGTTTTGCTCGTCAAAGGTGATGACGGTGGCGTTGTGGATCAGCATAGGCTGGTTGACCGGCTCCCAACCGTCCTTTACAGAAATTCAGTCAGCGCAATCACTCGCTCATTATACTACAGGGCCGCTGAGAAAGTGATAACGTAGTTCAGGCCAATGGATGCGCGTCCTGAAAGTAAGTCAACCGTAAGAAGATTGCTAACCAACAGGATTGACCCCTACCTGCTCCTGTGGTAAGGTTGCGCTGTTTGAGAATGCACTGTGCCAGAATCTAACACATTGATTTTATAGCTTGTGAGGTGAACCAATGAATGTACTTGTAACAGGTGGCGCCGGTTTTGTCGGTAGCCACGTCGCGGACGAACTACTCGCCGCCGGACATCGTGTTGTTATTGTGGATAATCTCCACACCGGGCATCGGCACAACGTGCCGGCTGGCGTAACGTTTTACCAGGTTGACATCTGTGATCGGGAAGCGCTGGCCGCGGTCTTCAAGCGGGAAGCAATTGATGCCATTTCGCACCAGGCCGCGCGCGCCAACGTGCGCGAAAGTATGACCGACCCCATCGCCTATGCCCAGGTCAATATCCTCGGCTCGCTCAACCTGTTGGAACTGGCCCGCCAGCACGGTTGCCGCAAGATCGTCTTTGCCAGCACCGGCGGTGCGGTCTATGGCGAAGGCTACAGCGAGGATGGCAGCAAGCTCCCCTTTACCGAGCAAACCTGGCCGCAGCCCAAAGACAATTACGGCGCCAACAAGCTGAGCATGGAGTTTCATCTAGACCTCTATCATGCCAATTATGGCCTGAACTATGTGGCGTTGCGCTACCCAAACGTCTATGGCCCACGCCAGGACAGCAAAGGCGAGGCCGGTGTCGTTGCCATCTTTGCCGGGGCGATGCTGGCCGGCCAGCCGACCAAGATCACGGGCGACGGCAAGCAGACGCGCGATTTCACCTATGTGGGCGACATTGCCCGCGCCAACCGATTGGCCTTGGAGAATGACGCCACCGGCATCTTCAACGTGGGCACCGGTGTCCCGACCAATATCAATGCCGTTCATGAAATTCTCACGGAGATCACCGCCTATCCACTTGCGCCTGAATATGTGCCGCGGCCGGTGGGGGAAGTGCGCGCCACCTATCTGGACAGTTCCAAGGCCAAAGCGGTTTTGGGGTGGGAGCCGACCGTGAGCCTGTTCGATGGTTTGCGCGCCGTGGTCGATTGGATGCGCGGCGAACAAAAGGAGTCCTGAACACGATGGCGCCCTCTATTGGCCCGGTAGAGTTACTCTGTCTGGTGCCCATCTTGCTGGTCACATTTTTTGTGCCAGTCGCCACTCTGGTCCTGGTCTACCTCAACTATCAACGGCTGGAGCGCATCGAAAACAGCCTCACCCGGCGTACACTGCCGGAAGAGTAACGGGTCGGGCCATGCATGTCGCCATCAACGGCTGGTTTGCCGGCCAATCCGCAACGGGAAGCGGGCAATATCTTGACCATCTGTTGGGGCATCTGCCACAACAGGCGCCGGAAGTGCGCTGGTCACTCTTGCTGCCCGCTCGCCCGTTGGCTCCCGTGGCTCCGCCGGATGGCGTACAATCTGTCTTGACAGTGCTGCCGCGCCTGCCCAAGAATCTGGCCAAGCTCTGGTGGGAACAGGTGGCCGTACCGCGGCTGGCGCGGCGCTTGCACGCCGACGTGCTCTGGGTGCCCTATTGGGCGGCGCCCCTCTGGCAGCCGGTGGCTGTTGCCGTCACCGTGCATGATCTGATCCCCGCGCTGCTGCCGGCCTATCGCGGCGGGTGGCTACAACGCCGCTACACCGACCTGGTGAGCTATACTGCCCGCCGCTCGGCTGCGGTCATCACGGTGAGCGAAGCGAGCGCACGCGACATCGTCAAGCATCTCCGGGTTGCGGCGGAGCAGGTGTTTGTGGTCCGTCACGGCCCCAATCAAGCAAACACACCGTGGCCGGATGAATCGACCCTGGCCGCCGTACGGCAGCGCCATCAGCTACCCGACCGTTTCTTCCTCTACCTGGGCGGCTTTGATGTGCGCAAAAATGTACCTGGAACGCTGGCCGCCTACCGGCGCTATCTCGACCGGGGCGGCGACCCGGCTGTCCATCTGGTCATTGCCGGACGGCTGCCCGAAAATGACAGCGCCTTCGCACCCGACCCGCAGAAAATAGCCGTGGACCTGGGGCTGACGCGCCAGGTCCACTTTTGCGGTTGGGTGGACGAAGCAGATAAGCATGCTCTCTACGCCCTGTCTACCGCCTTTATCTTCCCCAGCCGCTACGAAGGTTTTGGCATGATGGTGCTGGAAGCGATGCAGGCCGGCACGCCGGTGGTGACAAGTACGGATACACACGGATAGAACCATCAGGCGTTGTCAACAAAAATCTTCAGGACGCGCTGGCAGGCTGCCTGTGCATTCCCATTCTCGGCGTATGCGGTAAGCCATTGCGTGGCGGCGTTGGTGAAATCGCTCTCTGGTTGGCCTCGGGTCAGCGCAGCAAGATTGGCGCGGGCGGCATCGAGGTCGCCGTTGAGCGCCTCAGCCTGGATCAGGCGGAAGCTTGCCAGCCCCTGCAGGAGCATCAACTCCTCTTCAGGTGTAAGACCAAAGATGCTACATGCTGTCAGCGCTGGATCAAAGCTGGCGCTGTAGAGTTCGATCGCCGGTTCATAGCCAAGCACCGGCGCAGCCTGGAGTGCGACATCCGCCTCGACCAGCCGTAGACCGAGACATTCATTGCCCTCGACCGTCCGGTCGTAGGTCCACCGGACCCGTTGGAAGCTGCCGCCGGCAACGCTCTGCCAGACTTCGGTGTGGGGAACCGCCAGCCCTCCCTCGGCGGTATCGCTGACGCCACCAGTCAGCACCAATTGTTGGCCGGCGCCGGGGTCGTCTTCGGCGACTGGCTCGAAGTGCGCGGCGCCTTCGGCAATGGTTGCGCCCGGTTCGATGATCGATTCGTACTCCTCACCGTTCCACGAGACGATCTGCACGTCGAGGACACAAAAGATAGAGCAGCCGACGACTTGCCAGGCCAGGTCAAACTGGCCGTCGCTGTTGAGGTCATCGGCGGCCAACAGGTCCGGCTGGCCGTAGACCATCTCATCGGCGGCCAATTCATAGCTGCCGTCGCCGCTGCCGTGATAGATGAGCAGGTCGCCCTGAGCGCCATCCGGCCCAAAGCCCAGATCGCTTACAACCGTCGGCCAGAAGATGGCATCCTCCACACCATCATCGTTGGCATCCAGCAGAACAAACCCGCCGCGTTCGTCGCTCATGGCATCACACTGCCGCAACCAGGTCTCGATGATCAATTCATCACCGGCCGCTGCCTCCAGGAGCGCAGGCAGCACGTCGGGGTAGCCGCTCAGGTCTGCCGGGCAGGTGGGCAACCCGCCGGCGCTCGACGCCGGGGTCGTTTCCGTCACCGGCGTTGTCGTGGTGAGTGCGGACCCTACTCCCAGAGACGTTGTCTCGAAGTCGAGCGCCGGGCAGACATCGCCAGCGGTAAAGCTGGGATTGGCGTAGCCATAATCGGCCAAAATCTCGTAGGCGGCAGGGTTGTCGGCAGCAAACTGGTTGGCTGCACTGCAAGCCGCGTCGAGGTCGTTTTCTTCTTCGTAGACCGCCAGCCAGGCCTGGCCTACCTGGTCATAAATACTGTCGGGATAGGTCGTGGCCAAGCTGTCGATCACATCTGCCGCCACCTCTGGCATCCCCTGGTAGGCAGCGGTAAGCGCCAAGCGGAAGAGACTAAAACTGCGCAATTCATCGAGCTCATCGTTGCGCGTCCAACAGGCTTTCAGTTCCTGGCTGGTAGCAGCCTGTGTGTAGAGTTCCTCGGCGGTGGCAAAGCTGTCGGCTGTGCCTTTGCGCAGCGCCTCATTGGCGTCGAGCACCGTATGATAGAGACAATCGCTGGCAGCGTTGGTTCGTTCCAACAACGAATAGGGCAACCCATCGATGCTGGCCCACACTTCTGTACGGCTGCGCTGGGGGCCGGCGCCTACACTACCGTAGATCCCCCCTTCCATCACGATCTCCTGACCCTGTCCGGCCGCGGTGGTATCTTCGAGCTGAATGTCAGCATAGGCCATCGTGATCGAATCTTGCGTCCAGTCGCGCCACTGGGCGCCGTCCCAACTGATCACCTCCACCGTATCAAAACAGGTGCTGACGCCGCAGGTGCGATCGACCCACGCCACGTCGGGTTGGCGGTCGAGGTTGATATCATCGAGGGCCAGGGGCCTAACCTCGCCGGCTGCGCGGGCGCGATAGCCGGCAGCATAGCCTTCCGGCCCGCTGTTGAAAATGATCAGATCGGTCTGCCGGATCGCTGTCTCTGCGTCGGGGTTGGCGTAAATGATGAGCAGATCAGGTGCGCCATCGCCCGTCCAATCACCAGATTGGATGCCGCCGGCGACGAACGCGCCGCAACTTTCCAGAAACGCAGCGATGCTTTCGGTGTCGCCCTCCTGGTCGTTGACGACGGCCTCGATCTCCGCCGGGTAGTCGATAAAGTCGGTGGGGCAGAGTGCTGCAGGTGCGCTGGCCGCCGCTTCGGTGTCAGTCAAGGTCACCGTCGGGGTGATGGCTGTCGTAATCTCCGGCTCAGGGGTAGCCGTAGGTGGAGGTGGTTCGGTAGCTGCCGGCGTCGGGGACGGAGGGGGCGGTGTGGGTGTTGCTGGCTCTGCCGCCTCTGCAATGGGCGCCTCGCCAGCAAGTACGGGGATACGCATTTTGTCGCCGGTGCGAAGAACATAATCATAGCGGATCAATGCTGGATTGGCGTCAAAGAGGTCGCGCAGGGGGACATCAAACTTCTGGGCAATAACGCTCCACCCTTCGCCACGCTGGACAATATATTCTTGATAGGTGGCCGGGGTAGTAGGTGTCGGTGCAAATGAACTGGGGATCAGAAGCTGTTCGCCCACCCGGAGAACGTCGTTATAGCGAATCGACTCGGGATTTGCTTCCTTGAGCTGGCGGACCGTCATGCCAAAGCGGTCGGCGATCAAGCTCCATGATTCCCCGCGGCGGACGGTGTAAAAGAATCCCTCGGCAGCGTCCGCCGGTGTAGGCTCAGGCTGTGCAAGCAGCGGCATCGCCGTCGTCAGCAGGGCGCTGCCAAGCATGACCGCCATGATCGCAGCGGTGAGCCAACGCCAACTGCCGCCGGGTCTACACCTCGTCTTCGGCGTACGGTTGATGTTCATCGTTCGTATCTCCTTTTTAACACGGGACAGCCTAGCCGGCCTGCGCTTGAGCCGGCTATTGATAGGTCATGTCGGTCAACTGTTGGATCACCTGAACCCAACTCTGACCCGGTTTGAGATCGATGATCACCTCGCCGGGACCCAGCCACCGCGGAGGGGTTTCGGGGTCCGCTCGCCAGGTGCCTTCATAGACTTTGCCGTCGCGAAAGACGCGCAGGTCGCCAAAGCCGTACAATTCGATGTTCACCCCTTTTGTGCCCAGCGAATCTTCCACCATATCCGTCAACTCATGATGCGCTGTCATCACAACGACATTCTGGGCGACGATGGGGCGGCTGTTGCCCAGGTCGATCTGCTGGGTGCCGGCCTGAAAGCGAATATAACCGTCCAGACTTGGGTCGTAGCGCCACTCGACGCTGTTGCCGCCGGGGTAGGTAATCCGGATTGTCGTAGCGTCACCAGTTGCGTTTGCCGGCGGGTCAGGGCTAAATTCAAAACCAGGCCGCTGCCACTCCTTTTCCCGGTTTGTGTTCTGCAACCAGCGGCGCACACCGGCAGTGCTCACCTGCATCCGCGTGCGGTAATCGCTGCCGATACTAAAGAAGTAGACGTTGTTGGACGGGTCATCGATATCGGCATCGAGATAGGGAAAACCAACTTCGTTTTTGAGCAGATAGCGGATCTCGTCGCTGCCGCCTGAGCAGGCCAGGACGCCATCGTACATATAGGTCATCCAGATATTGGGCATGCGCGCCGAGCGAACCGGGCCGATCCGCTCGACGGCCTTGCTCTGGTACATGGCGGTGAGACGCGTCATGCTAAAGCCATCGACGATATATTCATAAACCAGGTCGGCCTGGCTCAGCCCGTGGTGTGCGCTGCGACCGACGGGGTCGTTGTTGATGCAGATAAAGATCGGACGTCTGCGCAACGGTTCGATATCGTCAACCGGCAAGCCGGTATAGGGTGCGCTGTTTTCAGGCCGGGCAGTGGGTGTCGGCAGATCGATGGGCGCCGGTGTATCGGTAGGAACTGGGGTCGGCGTGGGGAGGGCCAGCGCCTGGGGCGTGTTCTGGGTCGGGGTCTTGGTTGGGGTCGGTGTGGGCGCCGTACGGGATCCACCACAGGCGGCGAGGAAAAAGAGACAGGCACACAGAACGCCGAGACGAGGAAAAACGGTGCGATACATACAATTGCACTTCCTGTTTTCGACCAATTGTTTGGTTCGTAGACGAGTAAGGGTTGAGCGTGATTCGCCGCTAGTATACCACAATCTGTGTAGACCGCCAGCTAAGATAGAGATGACCAGGAGTTTTTACCAGATCGCGGATCTGGCGGTTCTGGGGGAGTGGCAGCGAGTTCCATCCGCAAGAACCTGTGGCGCCTGGGGAGCGCCAAGTCAAATTAGTGACTCATCCGCTATGCACAGTGCCGAGGCGCACAGTACGTTGGCTGCATCCTGCTTGTGTGGTAGAATGCACCGTACAGCAGACCACAGGTCTGTCTGGGGTAGATGGTTTTTACCTGTAGCGACTAAACCACGACCGGCTTGCAGTCGTGAGCATACTATCACCCTACCGCCGTTTTGGGTACCCATCCTGGCTTATGGATCCACAAGACCATCGTTTGACCGCTCTGACCCAGCAACTTGCCAGACTTGAGTTGCTGACCCCTGCCCTCTGCTTTCTGGCCGGCCACCGCCCGCTTGCGTTTGTAGCCGGCCAATTGCTTTATCTGCTTGAACCGCTGGCTACGCTGGCAGGTGGGTCTGGGCTTTCCGCCTGGGCAGAGCTGCTCAGTGATCCACGGCGCCTGGAGCGGCTAGAGCGTATCTGGTCTACACAACCATCCGCGGTGACAGAATGTGTGGAGCACTATGATCACAGGGAATAGCCACGCCAGCATGCTGGGCGACTCGTGGAAAGGCATGCTCGAAGTAGCGCTGGAAAAGGGACAGAACCCGCTCCTCAATCTAGGGGCCGGCGCTGGTTTGTTGGAATCCCTGCCGGTATTGGTTGCGCTTCATGCCTTTGCCCAAGAGCGGCGCGATATTACCTCCCCCACAGTCGTCGTTGGCGGCGCTCCGGTAGCCTGGCTGGCCGCTCTTCTGCACGAGCCAGGTTCGGCGCTACACCCAAGTCCGCCGCTACAGGTAGTCTATGGCGGGCCAGATGTGGCTACTCATATTGCAAGCGTTGAACTGCTGGCGCCTCCAGCGCATGGAGCGCAAATCCCGGCTGGCCTGATGACCTTGCTGGCGCCAGCGACACAGACCGGCGCCTTGTTGTGGGAGACGTTGCCGCTGGCCTTTGCCGCCACACCGGGTGCAACGGCCCAACCTGCTGCCAGCCCAGCCACCGGAGACCGCTGGCTGGGCTGGTTAGGGGGCGGGTTGGCGCTCTTGCTGGTCATCCTTTCTCTTCTATTCTGACCACCATCGGATTGGTCCGCCATGCCTGTGCATCGCTTTTCGTTGACTGGCACGCTGTCGCTCGCATTCGTCGCCGCTTGCTTTGTCATCATTCTCCTTGAACGCACTGGAGTGGCGCCCCAGCTACGACCCCTTACCAGCGCGCTCTATAGTTGGACGGTTTTACTGGCAGCTTTTGCCTTGCTGTTGGGTGTGGCAAATGTGGCGCTGGTGCATTTCCGCCGTATCTACACCGGCCAGCGTGACTGGGTCGGTAGTCTGGCGCTACTGGTGGCGCTCTTTGCCATCCTGCTGACTGGGCTGTTCGACACGCGCGGCATGACCGCGCCAGCGGTAGACTGGTTCTTTGACGCGATCATCGCACCTGGGCAGGCGACCATCTTTGCGCTGTTGGCCTTTTTCATGGCCGCCGCTGCCTACCGCTATCTGCGGATTGGGCGCCGCGGCGGGGCGTGGATGCTCGCCGGTGCGCTGGTAATCTTTGTTGCCCAGTTGCCTATCTTTGCCCTGCCGCCAGCGGCGCAGACAGTCTTCAACTGGCTGCTCAGCCAGCCCATATCTGCCACCTTTCGTGGGGTCTTGCTGGGCAGTAGCCTGGCGCTCATCGTGATCGCTGTGCGCTTCTTGTTGGGAAGAACCGAGGTATGACGACAATCCGTTGTCCCCATTGTGGCACGGTAAACCGGAGCGGCTCCAATTTTTGTAACAATTGTGGCGCCGCGCTGCGCGATGAGACCCCACCACGGCCATCGACCTTGCCTCCCTTTGGCGAGGAGCCCGCCAGCACTACGCCCCCGCCGTCGGAAGAGACCAAGGTCGATGCCACGCTGCCTGACGATGAGCTAACCGCGGAGCAACCGTGGCTCCGGCCTGTGGCGGATGAGGAAGAACCGGCGCCGGCTGGCGAGGAAGTGGCGCCTTCACGGCGACTGGTCGGCAGTGTCCAGGGGCTGTTGGAACCGGTACGCATTTTTGGCGAAGCCAGCGATGAGACCACCCTGGCGCCAGGTCTCGCGCCGGGGGCGCCGCCACGGGAACTTGGCGCCGACCAGCTCCGGCGCCTGCGCAGCCTCATGAGCGAAGAACCGGTGCTGGTAGAGCGTCTACACTGGCCGGCGCGCTCCGCGGCGCCAGCGCTCCGCCTGCCGGGGATCTTTTTATTGCTGGGGTTGCTGTTGCTGCTTGGTTTTGTGCTGGCGCCGGCGCCAGCGGCTCAGTCGGCGCAACCCTGGCCTGGTGTGCAGGAGGCGTTTGACACCATTGCAGCCCTGCCTGACGGCGCTCCGGTTCTGCTGCTTTGGGGCTACGACCCTGCCACCGCAGGCGAACTCGACCTGCTTGCAATCCCCCTTGTGGCCCAGCTCACGGCACAACGGAATCAGGCGATCATCGTAAGCCTGCTGCCCAATGGCTTGGCAAGTGCGCGCCGCCTCTTTGCCCAGGTAACCGCCCCCGAGGTAGAAGTACGCCCGCTCCAACTGGCTGCGGCAGATGCACAAATTGTCGAGAGCGCATTTCTGCCCGGCGGCGCCGCCCTGCCGCTTGTCGCCCAGGATCTGGCGACAGGATTAAATGTAGCCCCTGGCGTTAGCGCGGCTGGCGTCATGGCGGCAGTCGCGGAGGGGCCCGCGCTGGCGATCCTCCTCGCCGCCCAGACCGAGGATGTACAACAGTGGCTGGAGCAGGCGCAGCCGCTGAACCAACTTCCCGTAGTAGCGTTTACCAGTGCAGCGGCTGACCCACTGCTTCGCCCCTATTTAGAGAGCGGACAACTGGCCGGTCTTGTCAGCGGTTTTGATGGCGCGTGGGCCTATCACCAGCTGAGCGGGCTCACGCTGGCGCCTCCCACGGAGAGCCGCCTCAGCCGCCAGCTTTCCCGCCAGAGTTGGGGCCAGGCAGCCTTTTTGCTGGCGCTCATCCTCGGCAATCTGGCGGCGTTGTTCGGGCGGGAGGGTCATGGGTAACGTGGTCGATGCGCTCTTTACCACGACGACCGGCGCTTGGCTGGGGCTGTTGGTTGCGCTGTTTCTCTTTAGCGCCATTGTGGGCGACCATTTTCTGGCGCGGCTGGCGCAACATATATTGGTGGGCGCGGGGCTGGGCTATGCCGCACTACTCTCCATCCGGGAAGTGCTCCTGCCGCGCATCGCCACAGCCTGGCTTGCCGCGAACGATGCCGGCTGGGTCTGGGTGCCCCTGGTGCTAGGTCTTTTGCTCTGGCTTGCCGGGCTTGACCATTTACTCAGGCCGGCCCCCCCGAAGGATGATGGATTGGCCGGCTGGCGGCAGCTTCTGCGTCACCTCGGGCTGGTCCCGGTGATGCTCATGGTGGGTGTTGGCGTCACCGTGGCCCTGTTGGGCGTGATCCAGGGCACTCTCCTGCCGCAGATCGGTGTGCTGCTGGGCGACAGCATCCGTGCGGATGCGCCGCCGCTGGTGCTAGCATCGGGTCTACTGGCGTTGCTGTTGGCGACGGCCACCCTCTTGCATCTGACCTGGGCAGAGGATGCCGGCGCCGTACAACTACCCCGGTGGCTGCGCGCCCCGGCGGATCTCTGGCGCTGGGTCGGCTTGCGGGCGCTGTGGCTGGCCGCAGGCATCCTTTTTGCCCGTTTGGCGGCTGCCCGGCTGAGCCTGCTCATCGGCTGGTATGAGTTTGTCGGCCAGACCCTTCAGCAGACAGGCTTGTGGGGCTGGATCGAGTGGCTACTAGGATGAATGCGGAGTGCGGAGGGCGAAATGGGGAATAGCGGAGCGCCCGCGCTGATTGAAGGCGGGTTACAGCCTGCGCCATTGGATGGTCTTGGTAGCCTGCTTGCCATTGGTGTTGAGCAACAGGGAGTGCGCCTCTGTTTGCTCGAACTTGTGGGCCGGCAACACCGTCTGGCAGCCTGGTTAGGGTTACAGCAGGATGGCAGCCTGGATGCGCCACAGTTGATCGCCAATGCCTGCCGGCGGCTCGGCCAACGCCTGGGCCGCACCCTCTGGCATGAACGAAAACAGGAACCACTGCTCGACAGTGAGGATGTGGTGCGGGTCCCGCCATTGGCGCATGTAGCAATTGGTCTATCCGCCCGGCCGCCGCTGCGGGCCTGGTTGTGCGCCGTGAGCCCAGCGTTGAGCCTGGCGGCGCTCGAGACAGCCGTGCGCGCTGCCCCAGTGCAAGTGGTCGGTCGCACGGTGCTCACTGCTGCTCTGACCAGCAACAGCCTTGCGGCAGCGCTGACCCGGGCAGAACCGGATGTGTTGATCCTGGCCGGCGGGTTTGACGACCCGGCGCCTCCCGCACAACAGCCATTGTTGTTCTTGTGCCAGCTTCTCGCTGAAGCGCTCGGCAAAGCAGAGACCGGCCGTCGACCAGCGCTTTTCTTCGCTGGCAATCGCTTTGCTGTCGATGCCGTTACGGTGAAGCTGGCCCAGACAGATACTCCGTTGACTACCCTGGGCAACATCCACCCGGCGCCCGAAATCGTGCGGACAGACGAACTGGCGCGCCTGTTGAACTACTACGACTGGCGGTTCACAGAGCGGATGGCGGGCTATAGCCGGATTAGCCGGTGGGTCACCGGTCCAGGTCAGGTGAGTAGCCTGGCTAGCAATTTTGCCCAGTTGACCCGGATCTGGATGGAGCAACAACAACTTTCCACACTACATGGTCTTTACGCTACGCCGACCTGGCGATTACACGTGCTGGCGGAGCAGAGTCATGAAGCAATGGAACTCGTCTTTGTCACCGACGAGACGCCCCCGGCATTCCTGCGCGACTGGCCGGCTCTGGGGCTGGTATGTGGCCCGTGGGCCGGTCCGCGTTCTCAGCCGCCGCAACGCTTCTGGTGGGATCGGGAAGGGCTTGCGCCAATCATTGCTGGTTTGGGCCAGGTCGCGCCGCTGGCAATGGTGCAGGTGTTGGAGACTGACGTCTTTGAGTTGTACCAATAGGATGGTGAGGAGGAATGGTGAGGTCATCTTTAGCGCGCCAGTGATGCGGTGGATAAGGCGACCAGCACCGCCGTGCTCGCCGGACCAGTTGCCCGGAAGGAAAGCTGGCGGCGCTGCGCGTCCGCATCCGGCTGAACGATTGTCACGGCCAGGTGGTCTGCCGGCAAGAGTTGGGCCACGCGCTCGGCCCATTCGATAACGATGATGGCGTTTTCGTCGACCAGGATCTC
>QEUW01000693.1 GCA_003577005.1 Chloroflexota bacterium
AGCCGTGCTGGCAGAATTGAACAACGATTCCATTGACCAGATTGTCTGTTTGGGCGATGTGGCGATCTTTGGGCCGCAGCCGGGCGAAACCCTGGCGCGCTTGCGTGACCTTGGCTGCCAGGTCGTGATGGGCAATACCGACGCCTGGGCGCTCGACCCGCAGCCCCACCCCGTGCGCAACGAGGACACGGTCTATTTCAACGCGATCGAACTGTGGGGCGCCGCTCAGTTGAGCGATGCGGATCGGGCGTTCATCCGCACCTTTCGGTCAACTGTATCGGTTGACCTGGGGCACAGAACGACGCTACTCTGCTATCACGGCTCGCCCCGCTCGTATCATGATTCCATCGTCGCTACCACGCCGGATGAAGAACTGGCGCGCTACTTTGGCGACGCGCCGGCCACAATCCTGGCCGGCGGCCATACCCATCTGCCGTTCGCACGGCGGTTTCTCCAGTCAATCGTCCTCAACCCTGGCAGCGTAGGGTTGCCCTATGAGCGCCTGCCGGGCGGTGGCGCCCGCAACCCACCGTGGGCAGAATATGCCATCCTCACGGTCAACGGGACCACTGTGCGGGTGGAGCTCCGACGCACACCGGTGGACATGGCGCAGGTTGCACAGGCAGTGCAGCGCAGCGGAATGCCCCACGCCGGCTGGTGGCTGGCGGACTGGCAAGGATAGACCGCGGATGCGGCGGATTCGGCGGATTGACGCGGATACAGTACACAAAAATCCGCCGCATCCGCGGTCCATTTGAGGTTTCTGTTTTCTACTTGCCCGCCTTCACCACCTCTTGCAGCAGTTCCAACTGCCCGGTGTGATAGGCTTCGTGGCGCAGCAGCGAGACCATCCACTCGGCGGCAGTGAGAGTCATGGGCGGGTAAGTGACGATGCGTTCGGCTTGAACGGGCGTCAGGCGTTCGATGCCAATGGCGATGTGCGGTTGGGCTGCTTCGATGGCCTCGATGAGCGTCTCAAACCGGGCGAGGCCGGGCTCCTCGCCCAACACCGGCGCCGAATCGCGGGCGTAGCGCACCGCAAGCTGTGGGTCGAACGTTGGCTCCTCCTCCAAAACGGTCAGGATGCGGTTGCGATAGGCGGCGATATGGCCGGCGATCCAGTTGGCGCAGTTGCCCTGCGCCGGCGGCTGGATCAGCGAGTCGGCGTGGGTGAAGCCGGCGGTCAGTTGCTTGATAAAGTGCAGGTTGCGGGCGTAGGCGTTGATGATAAAGTCGGCGGTGAACATGGAGCGTTCCTTATATTGGGAGCGGCGGGCCACTCATGGTTAGGCTGTAGGTGGACGGAATTTACCCTGTCAACCACAGGGTCGGAAACGCCAGCATGTTGATCGATCGTTTCAACGTTGGCGCCTGCTACTCCAACAGCGTGAACGTATCCAGCACCGCTTCGGCGGCGGCCTGGCACGCCGCCTCGACTTCATCCGTGCCATCTACCGGCGTTTCAACCCGGATGAGGAACGAAATCCCTTTGTCAGGTTGATGTGTCGTGTAGATAAAATAGTTCGGGTATTTAGATTCCGGCTCCTGCGTTCTGCCCCATGTCAAACCCGCCAACGTCTTTTTGACCGTTATCGCACTGGGGGACAAACCACGCGCACCCTCGCGCAAACCCATTCGACAGCCGTCAATGGTAAGATGGATCAGTTCCGGGTAGATTTGTTTATACAGTTCTCGCTGTTCAAGGCGCCATTCATCAGTCGAGAACTGAACTTGAAAATGATAGTCACCCCCATAGACATCCGGCACAGTCACTTGTGCAGTCTGGCCAATTTTTGTCAGGGGTGAAAAGAATGTCGTCGATAGGGTAGCCTCTGGCGGCGGGGCCTGCATAATAGCTAGTACCTCATCGAGCGTAGTTACCAGATTTTCCTCATTGGGATAGAGTTCGGCTTTTGTCGTCGGTGCGTTCGGATGGAAGACGATGGAATCGGCCAGAATGCGCAGCAACTCGGTCATTGTCTCGTCGTGGGTATACCCATTGAGGGACAATACCAACCGCCCATGCGTCAGCAAGATCACCTGAGACCGGCTCTGCGCATGGGTGTTCAGGATGTGCAGCCGGCGCGTCACTGTGCCGTCTGGCTGCACCGCGGAACGATTCTCCAGAATCTGTCGTTCCGGGAGTTCAATCCCGCCAACTCGACTATACAAATTGAACCACTCGAATAGATCATCCTCTGGGGCGACCTCATAGCCCAGGTAGGCCAGCTCGATTTTGCCGATTGCTCCAGCGCCGGCGGCCTCCGAGGGATGCAAGACCACATACTGTCCCCCAAATCCCTCTTCAACCTGCCAGCCCGCCGGGTACGAAATCGAATAATAGGTCGCTTCGTAGCGCGGCCAATCTGCCGGGTCGGTATCCGGTGAAGCCTCGATCCCCTCTGTTGCAACGGGGGATATCGGGTCCCAAGCGGTGGCTGGCGCTGGTGTGGGCAAAGCCGACTCTGGTTCGTCGGACTGACAGGCAAAGAGCAGGACCAACATCAGCGCGCAGATGAGGAAACCTGACGCCTTCAACCGCATCCGTTCATCGTTGCGCCAACCAAATTTCATTGTGTACTCCTGGGGTTTGGGCAAGGAAAATGTTGCTATTCCCTTCAACGTCACCGGTGTTTTCTCATTGCAGCGACCGTACCCTCTCAACCGGGCCACTGTTTGAACGGCAACTGCCTTTATCTATCACTCGCCTTGAATCGACACACTTTGCAGGATTTCTTCGAAGACAGGCGCCATCGCCGGATAGACCGCATCGGGGCCAGACTCGTGCAGGGCGATCAACATGTCGCGGTCGAGCTCTTTGGAGATTTGAATCGCAAGCTCTCTCGTTGCGTCATAATGAACGGCGTCGATTGTGCCTTCTGTAAGGCCCCCTGCTTGCGCAATATAGTCAATCCCATCAAACATGCCGCCAAATCGTGGACCCCCTTGAATGGTCAGATGCCAATCAAGCCCATTTCTATTCGTCAACTGCTTATCCCAAACGGTCTTGCT
>QEUW01000694.1 GCA_003577005.1 Chloroflexota bacterium
GGGACCGCTTCGCGTGCAATCCAGTCGTCCAGCGTGGTATGGGTGGGCGCTCGTTCCATGTTTGGCCTCCGGCACAATTCTACCACAGGTGACGTATAGTGGTACATCAGAAGCTGTTTGACAAGGGGGGTTCCACGCTGGTGCGATGCACCTGCAAGGTGCGTTGCACCTCAGGAATGCCCGGCGGCCCAGGTGCATCGCACGCTGCGCGTGCAACGCACCGACCCTCTTCAAACAGCCTCTCGGACAAATGACGTAGGGTCATTGACAAGTTTGATAATTTTGACGTACGAATTTTATAGGTCACGCGAAGAATTTGAGCCACAACCACGATAACAGTATAGTAGTAGGACAAAAAGATTACGGTTTGTTAAAGTCACTTGGGCAACTTGGGCAGCAAAAAGCAAAACCCAAGAAACCCGATAACCTGATATGCTGTGACCAGGATACCCCGAACCCTCATCCATCCCCTCCCGGGTCGCAGACTCAGGTTGGTGTTTATCGCTTGACAAACTGGCGCTACCACTTCACCCGGTACGTGTAGGGCCAATATCGCATTATCACATCGCTGCAGTAATCCGACAACCGACACAAAGGATGCAATCGTGTAGCCCCGGCCACGATTCGCTCGAATTGCTTTGCCGCTCGTGGCGTCTGCACGCCGCTGTTGGTCTGCTTTGTGCTGGCTGCAAGCCAGGGACCAACCCTGGCCCCCGCGCCGGCCTGCCGGTCGTGGATTCCCCACGCCGGCGCGGGCCGCGCTGGCGATGCTTGATTTTTTTCGTCACGTCTATTTTAGTCAACTTGATCGTTGCTGTCAGCTTCTTGCAAGCCCAACCGACCGGCTTGCGTGCTATAGTGAGGCTGTTAGAAAAGGGGACACCAGACCGCTTCCTGTATCTGCAAGGCGCGATGCATCTGGGCCCCAATCGAGAACGCCGGTACTCCCACGCTTCGAGTCTAACACCGGCCCTTTCCAAACAGCTTCTTGGTACGACAACCGCACTTTTGCGTACTCGTTCCCAGGCTCTACCTGGGACCGCCTGGGTTGACGCGTTCTGCGTCCGGTGTACAGGATGCAGAACATTTGCCCAAGCATGCCACTGCCGGGCAGAGGAACGGGCAGGCAAGTGCGATTGTAGGATGGGCGTCAGCAGGAACCCTGTCCCGCTACGGCCCACAAAAGGGGGTGATCAGAGCCAACCAAAAAGCCTGGCCCGCTTGCAGCCCGCGGTTTGTAGACTGAAAGGAGGCGTATATCGTTTGAAAGTGGCACCTTGTCTGCTCGGTTCTGTTGCGCACGCTGTGACCCGCGCAACCGCTATCGCTCACGATCTAACTTGTTTACCTTTCTACCCATCTATGTCTATCTGAAGGAGATGAACCAATGTTGAATCTTGCGTTGTCCAACTACCTGCGTCTGTTGAATTCACTTGAGCGCGAGGAAGGCCAGGACCTGGTCGAGTATGCGCTGCTGCTAGGTCTGATCGCCCTGGTTTGTGTTGTTGCAATTGGCCTTGCGGGTGACGAAGTGAATCGCATCTGGACCGAGATCTCCCAAAGGCTGGCAGCTATTGTAGTCCCGTGAACTGGATGTTGGGTGCCTGCGTATGAGCGTCAAAGCAGGAGAAGGCAAAAGTATCCCTGTGGAATAGGACGATTTATATACAAAGGCACTCTACTACATGTCTGGGCTATTCTGCTTGGTACAGATAGCCTAGACATGCAGGAAACAACATGTACATACCAAAGGTGTCCCCCGCTAGATTCGCCGGACCGCCAGCGAAACGAGCATATACTTGATTACATTTGCTATGAGCCGATGTTATCGCCATGAACACGGACAGGACATTGTCGAATACGCCCTTGTGCTGCCCCTGTTTCTGATACTCACACTGGGGATTATCGAGTTTAGCATGGTGATCTTGTCCTACAATACGATTGCCAATGCGGCCCGCGAGGGGGCCAGGGTTGGCATTATCCCGCCCGGCGAGGACTGTGACGAAGGGTGCAGGGATGCCGCAGCCGAGGCGGCAGCCCGCGCGCTGACGATTGGGCTCAATGTCGATGCACTAGAGGTGACGGTTACCCGGTCGGGCGGAGACATCATCCAGGTGCAGGTCGATTATGTAGCCAGCCTGATCACCGGCCCGATGATTGCGGCCTGGGGAGGCGACGGCACGATTCCGCTGCAGACGGTTGCGACGATGACGCTGGAATAGATAGAGGAGCACGCTATGGGGCGCTTACGTGGCTTTTTGTGGTTGGTGGCCGGCCTGGTGGTGGCGCTGATGGCCGGTTTTGTGGCCTTTGCCACGCTGTCGCAGGCGGCCGACCCGCCGGAGGGCCGCCAGGGCGAAGAAGCCCGCGTGGCCGTGGTGGTGACCAGCCGGCCCGTGGCTGTGCGCAGCGTGCTCACCAGCGAGGACGTTATGGTCGTCCAGGCGCCCGCCGAGAGCGTGCCCGAAGGCGCCGTGCGCGAGCTGGAGGCCGCCCTGGGCCGGCTGGCGCTGGTCGACCTCCACCCCGGCGAGATGCTCCTGCGCCAGCGGCTGCTCGACCCCAACGTCACCGCTGCCGATGGCCGCATCGCGCTGGTGCTGGTCGAAGACCAGGTGCTCATGGCCATCCCCGCCCAAGACCTGTTGAGCCGGGTGGGGGTGCTCAAAGCGGGCGACCATGTGGACCTGCTCTTCTCGCTCGATTTCCCCGCCGACCGCGGCGCTCAGACCGGGTCGGGTGGCAGCGATGACGAAGAACAGGCCACTTTTAGCCTGCTGGAAAATGTCACCATCGCCGCCCTGATCGGCAACCAGGCCGCGGCCGACAAAGCCAAGGAGAGCGCCGGTGCAACGGCCCAACCCCAGGGTCGATCGTCTCTTCGAGACCAGCCCCGTGGACGTGGACTATCTGATCAATCGCTATAACATCCCGACGGAGACGGGAAGGTAGGGTCGGGGGTGAAGTGGTGAGTGAGGAGTAAACACTTATCACTCTTCACTCCTCACTCTTCACTCACCACGGCAGCTTACCTGTAGAGGCGGGGCATTTGTACAACCTATCGACGCAATGCCGGTCGAATTCGCAAATGCCTCGCCCCTACAGAGAATCTGCCGGCTCACCTTCATCGGTCACGTGACAGTTCCCTCCCCGACCTTGGGAGACCTCCGGGAGGTGGCCGCAGAAGCCTCTGAATGACCCGAATCTCACCGGCCACCTCCCGGAGGTCGGTGTAGAAGTGCAGTTGTAGGGTTAGATTCTGAAACGCATTTCATCTTAGAACCGGCGCGCCGGCCGGCCGCGAGGGTGGCCGGCGGGAGTTGAGGAGAACCCCCTATGAATGCAGTGCTGTGGAGGTCCCATTGTTGAACTTGAGTGCTCGAGAGACCCTGCGCGTGCTGCTGGTGGCTGAACGCGACCGGCTGCGCGACGAAGTGGGC
>QEUW01000695.1 GCA_003577005.1 Chloroflexota bacterium
AAGAGCGGCTGCACCACAAACGAGTCGGTGGAAAAGGCCAGCCGCCCGCCGCCCAGGTTGAGCACCGCCGAGTCGCCCAGCCGCTCCAATACGTCATTTTGGAATGCCGGCAGAAAGAGATGTTGCACCAGTTCCGCCGAAAGTTTGCCGCCCCCACCGTGCCCCAGGATGATATTGGGGTGATCGCGTAGTGGCAATGGACAGGTCCAGCCGGAAATATTAATTGGTTCAGTCATGTAAATCGCCCATACCGGTAATAAGCCGCACAGGCCCCTTCGCTCGACACCATCGTGGCTCCCAGCGGGGTGCGCGGGGTGCATTGTTTGCCAAAGGCTGCGCACTGGTTCGGCTTGATCTTGCCTTGCAGCACATCGCCGCTGCGGCAGAGGGACGACTCGTGTGTATCGATATCACCCACACCAAATTTGATCTCCGCATCAAAGTGCCGATACGGTTTGCGCAACCGCCAACCGCTCTGCGGGATCGCCCCGATGCCGCGCCACGTACGCTCTGTCACCTCGAACACGTCAAGCAGCATCTTCTGGGCGGCCGGGTTGCCGGCCTGGCTGACGGCGCGGGCGTAGGCGTTCTCCAATTCGGCGCGGCCCTCTTCCAGTTGTTTCACCGCCAGACGAATGCCTTCGAGCACATCCAGCGGCTCGAAACCGGTGACGACAATCGGCACATGATACCGCTCTACCAGCGGCAGATATTGCCAATACCCCATCACCGAACAGACATGACCGGCGGCCAGAAAGGCCTGCACCCGGTTGTCCGGCGCCTCCAGAATGGCGGCAATGGCCGGCGGCACCAGCACATGCGACACCAAGAGCGAGAAATTGCTCAACCCCAACTGTTTTGCCTGAAAGACGGCCATGGCGTTGGCCGGCGCGGTGGTCTCAAAACCGACGGCAAAAAAGACCACTTCGTGCTGCGGGTTCTCTTGGGCGATCTTGACGGCGTCGAGCGGTGAATAGACGATGCGCACATTGCCCCCTCGCGCTTTGACCTGAAAGAGATCCTGCTCGCTGCCGGGCACGCGCAGCATATCGCCAAACGAACAAAAGATCACACCGGGCCGGGCGGCAATCGCCAGCGCCTGGTCGATGATCGCCAGCGGCGTCACACAGACGGGGCAGCCGGGGCCGTGGATCAGTTCGATCTGCTCCGGCAGCACCTGGTCGATGCCGTTGCGGATGATGGAGTGCGTCTGCCCGCCACACACCTCCATGATCGCCCAGTGGCGCGTGGTGATGGCGTGAATCTCATCGAGCAGCCGCTGCGCCAGTTGGGGGTCGCGGAATTCGTCAAGATATTTCAACGCTGTTCTCCTCACCTGAACCAACATCCACCGCCAGCTCTTCTTCCAACGAGCCGATCTGCCGGATCAGCGCCAGCGATTCTTGCGCCGATTCTTCATCAAGCCGGGTGATGGCAAAGCCGACATGAATGATCGTGTAATCACCCAACTCGACCTCCGGCACATAGGCCAGACAGACCTCTTTGGTGAGGCCGCCAAAGTCCACTTTGCCCATGCGGACGCCATTGGTTTCATAAATTTCGATGACTTTGCCCGGCACACCGAGACACATGATCAGACTCCTTAAGAACCGGCCCGGTGCGTTGCACACGCAGTGTGCGATGCACCTCAGGGTTGTCCGCCGCCCAGGTGCATCGCACCTTGCAGGTGCAACGCACCTCCAGGCTACGTAGATTGCGCGGCACAACAACTGCCTACCACTGCCTGACCCAGCGCCAGGCCACCATCATTGGGCGGGACAAGACGATGGGTGAGCACATCAAAGCCAGCAGCGTACAGGCGATGCAGCGTCTGCTGCAAGAGCGTTACGTTTTGAAAAACCCCGCCGCTGAGCGCCACCTGGTTCAATCCTTCTTGCTTGCGCAGCCAGCGGCTTATATGCAAGATCAGATCGGCCACCGCATTGTGAAAACGGGCCGCAACCACTGGCGCCGGGATGCCGGCCAGCACGTCGCCCACCACAGCGTGCAAGAGGGGCGCAGCGTCAAACTCGCCGGCGCCGGGCTGCCAGTCAAAATGATACGCTGTTGTCTCCGCATTGTCCATCAGCGCCTCGAACTCGATCGCGGCTTGCGCCTCATAGGTTACAACCTGGCGCACACCGGCCAGGGCAGCGACGGCATCAAAGAGACGGCCCATGCTGCTGGTGGGCACGGTGTTGAGACCGGTCTCCAGTTGGCGGCGGATGATGCCCCGCTCTTCCGCCGTGCTCACAGCGACCGGTGACAGTTCTTCTTCCCAGGCCACACCCGCCGCCCACAGTGCGGCCAACGCGGTGCGGTAGGGCCGGCGGATCGCAGCATCCCCACCTGGCAGCGGAAAGTATTTGAGATGGGCGGCGCGGCGAAAGCCCCAGTAATTGGCCACCAACACTTCGCCCCCCCAGATGGCGCCATCGCTCCCATAGCCGGTGCCGTCAAAGCTAAAACCGATGACCGGCCTGCTGCCACCGACCCCATTTTCAGCCATCACACTGGCAACATGGGCGTGGTGGTGCTGTACCTTGACCAGCGTTCGCTTGCCGGCATGTTCCTCGGCCCAGCGGGTGGAGAGATAGCCCGGGTGCGTGTCGCAGGCGATGA
>QEUW01000696.1 GCA_003577005.1 Chloroflexota bacterium
CATGCCCGGAGCGCTGGAGATTTTGTACCAGTTTGAACTTGTCTTCTGGAAAAACACCTGCGAAAACTTCACATTGGAGGTTCTCATCATGCGAATCTTGCCGCAGGGCTTCAGGAGGGCAAGCGCTTCCCATAATTCCAACTTGCCGGGCGATCGCCTGGGCTGTGGCAAGGCCATCCCCTGTGATCATCAACACCCGCACACCTAAGTCACGCAGGTTCTGGATCACCGTTCTGGAATCTTCGCGCGGCGGGTCTTGCAGCGCGATCAACCCTACCAGGTCCAGCACATTATCCTGCCCTGCCGCAACCGCCAAAACACGATAACCTTGCGCCGCCAGTTCCTCTATGTCGCGGGTGATCTCTGCACCGTCATGTGCCATGGAAATGATCGCTTGTGGAAACCCCTTCACAATGTGCAGGTCTTGATCACCCTGACGGACCAGCGCTTCTGTACGTTTCGTTAGGGGATCGAAGGGGGTAAACTGCACGCGCTGTGACAGATCTACCGGTATCCCCTGGCCACGTGCCCAGGTGAGAATTGCCATGTCGATTGCGTCTTGCGTGGCGTCGTCCGATGCCAGAGCCGCCCACTGCCAAAGCTCATCTTCGGTATAAGGTGCGTAAACGCGGCAGTCCGCCACGGCCAGTTGATTCTGGGTGATGGTTCCTATCTTGTCGCTGCACAACACGTCCATACCTGCGGCCTCTTCGATGGCCGACAGGCGGGTGACCACTACCCCGCGCCGGGAGAGTTCCAGCGAACCCAGTGCGGTGGCCAGCGTGAACGTCGCCGGGAGTGCAATCGGAACCGAAGCGATCAGCAGAATCAGGATAAAGGGCAGGAGTTCATCCAAGGGCAGACCCCGGATCAGGGTATAAGCTAGCATAGTCGCGGCCAGAACAACGTTCATCGCCACCAAGGACTGCACCACGCTTTGAATGATCGTCTCAAGATGGCTGACCGTCTTCGCGGTATGAACTAATTCAGCAGTCTTGCCGTAGTATGTATTCCGACCGGTACTCGTGACTACGCCCGTCCCCTCGCCCCGCTTGACGACACTCCCAGCATAAACTGCATTGCCTGCGCCCAGATCAGCAAGGACAGACTCGCCCGTTAGGGAAGATCGGTCGACGGAAATCTGCCCATCCAGCAGGCGTAAGTCAGCGGGGATCAGATCACCGACACGCAGGTGAATCAGATCGCCCGGTACTAACTCCTGGGCAGGCAGAAGCTGCCACCGCCCATCACGCATTACGCGGGCCTGGATCGTCAGCTTCTGACGCAGCAAGGCTAACGCATTTTGCGCCTTGTTTTCCTGGAGAAAGCTGAGCAAGGAATTAACGAGCAAGAGAGTTATAGTAATGATGGCGTTAACGTGCTTGCCAAGGATCAGCTGCAGGAAGATGGTCGCCTCGAGCATCCAGGGAATTGGTCCCCACAGTTTCCGCAGAAAAGCCAATAATCGATGAGGGTGTTTTTCAGGGATGGTGTTTGGGCCGTACTGCTGCAAACGCTGTTGGGCTTCTGGGGTGCTCAGGCCCTGTAAGCTGGTAGAGCCTGCGACTGCTGACATGATTCGCGCCTGACCTTCCTGACACAATTTGCGAGGGTCTTACAGCCCAAAATTATAACAGAAGAGAAGTCGTGATGAGGTGTCCTGTTTTTCCTTCACCGGCCTTGTTCGTCAGAATCCCGAAACGAAATATGCCGAACATTCTTGCTCAACTTTGGGTTTACTCACCCGTGAAGTCTGAGGATGTGGCATCCGGATCATACCTCCATATCTTCGACATACAGAATTTACGCCTCTTTTCACAAAGCCCTTTCCGGTACCAGTTTAGGAAGACGGCGAAAGCTTCTTGCTCGTTTCAGTCGAGAGATGAAGCCAACATCACACCGCATATCGCCGGTAGAACCACCGTTTGACTGCCTCTGCGCTGGCGAAATAGGTCAGGGCAATCGCTATCATAGCAGCTAATAAGGGCAAAGACAGTGCCTTAAAACCTACCACGCCTGCCGCCGGTGTGTAAGGTACGATCAGCACCACGAGAGCGACACAGGCAGTCATGCCCAACATGGGGTGGCTGGGGCGGCTGTAACAGAACGGGAGTCGGGTGCGCACGGCAAAAACGACGAGCGTCGCGGATAAGACCGACTCGACAAACCAGCCGGTACGGAACGTTTTCGCACTGGCGTTGAACAACCACATCAACACCGCAAAGGTCAGATAATCAAACACCGAACTGAGCAGCCCAAACACCATCATGAAACGTCGGATGAACGCAATGTTCCAACGGTGCGGCTGCTGAACAAAGACCGCGTCCACATTGTCGCTGGCGATGGTCATTTCTGGCAGGTCGGTCAGAAAGTTGATGAAGAGAATCTGTTTGGGCAGCATGGGCAGGAAAGACAGAAACAGTGACGCACCTGCCATGCTGAACATGTTCCCAAAATTGGCGCTAGTGGCCATAAAGACGTATTTGAGCGTGTTGGCAAAGGTGGTACGCCCTTGAATGATCCCCCGGTGCAGCACGGCCAGGTCCTGCCGCATGAGCACAAACTCCGCCGCATCTTTCGCGACATCGACCGCGTTCTCAACAGAAATTCCTACATCTGCCG
>QEUW01000697.1 GCA_003577005.1 Chloroflexota bacterium
AGAACGGCCCGATGATGTCGCAGGGGAACTCCTCGGCGCCGATAGCCGGCGTGGCCAGCGCCAGGTGGATCATGGCGGCGCTGGCCACACCCAATTCCAGGTTGCTGCCCACGGTGCAGGTGAGGCCGGCAGCCTCGGCCACCGTCGCCACCTTGCGCGCTGGGCCGATGCCGCCGCCCTTGGCCACATAGACCGAAAAGACATCTGCCGCCTGGGCGCGCACCAGTGCCATCGCATCCTGCGGTGTGTTGACGCTTTCGTCAGCCATGACCGGCACCGGGACATTGGCGCGCACATCGGCCAGCCAGGTTACATCGAACGGTTGCACCGGCTGTTCGGCAAAATAGATATTGTAAGCGGTTAGCCGGCGGATCGTCTGGATCGCAACGCGTGGCGACCAACCGCCGTTGGCGTCCACCCCCAGCCGCACTTCTGGGCCGATGGCTTCACGCACCGCGGCAACGCGCGCCACATCTTCGTCGGGGTCGATCCCCACTTTGACCTTCATCGTGCGGAAGCCCTGAGCAACCGCCCATGCCGCCACCTCGGCTGCCTGGTCTGGCGCCAGACCGGTGATGGAAAACTTAGTCGGGACAAAGTCGCGCACCGGCCCCCCCAGCAGATGGTAGACGGGCAAGCCGGCCTGTTTGCCCAGGATGTCCCACAGCGCCATTTCGATGCCCGCTTTGGTGAAAAAGTTGCCAAAGATGGCCTTCTGCATGCGGGCCGTCAGCCGCTCGATCTGAGTGGGGTCTTCGCCGATGAGCAGGGGCCCCAGCACCGTCTCGATAAAGTGGACGGCGGTGCGGTTGTCCTCGCCGCTCCAGACCGGCGTGCAGGAGACCTCGCCCAAACCGGTGATCTCCGCGTCGGTATGGATTTTCAAAATCAGGAACGGAGAAGCCTTGTGGTAGCCGCGCCCGCTACGGATGGCGCGCTCCGGGTGGATAGGAACATGGACGGGAAAGGTCTCGATCTGCGTGATGCGCATAGCCGGGTGATCCTGATTGGTTGGGGTAAATTGCGTCGATAGCCGGTATTATACTACCCTCGAAATCGTTGCTCCCAACTGAGCACGTCCCCTTCGATCAGGTCGGGCAGGCCGAGCCGGGTGAGGATATGCAGGATTTCGGTGCAGTGCGCCATATTGTGGGTCAATACGTGGGCGATCGCCCCGCCATAGCTTTTCTGTTGGGGCGGCTGGTCGAGATAGTCATAGGTCAACTGGCGAATTTTCTGCTGGCGGAGTGGCAGAAAGTCAGACAGCGATGACATGGCACTTCCCTTTTAGGTCTGACGAGCCTGCATCCCGACCCAGTCGATTTCGACCCCTGTTTCAGTCATCAGCCGCCCGCTCAGTTCGCCAACATGATGTTGCAGGTGGCGAATGTTATAGAACTGAAGCTCCAATTTGTTGAATGGCAACCAGTCGAAGCCCGAGGCGGCCGCCAAATCGAGTTCTTGTACTCTGGCCTCGACCTCGTTGCGGCAGAGGTCTAGATATTCGAGGATCTCTTGCTGGCTGTACGGCTCGCCGACCTCCGGTGTTGTATGTGGCGGCCAGGGTGTCGGTCCCAGAAAATGGTATTCAGCGCGGCCCTTTGCCCAGGGCGTAAAATCTGCCTCGGTAGGCTGTAAGTAAAGGTGAACGTAAAAGAGGGTGTGGTAGGCAACCTGCCAGTAGCGATTCTTACCGGTGTTATCTGTCCAGAGCGATTCTGGGCAGCGGATGATAGCCGTCTCTAACATTTGAAGAGCCGCAGCGTATTGTGATCGGATGATGGCTTTGGTATCTTCGTTCATTCGCCTCAACCTCCTGACACAGCCGAACCCGTCATAAAAACCTCCGGGATGGTTTGGAAACTCATGATTGCGCTCGCTTTGCCGGCTCGAAGAGCGCCGCCACCGCACCCGCCGGGTCTCGGATCACACAGAGGCGGCTTTGGCCTCCACCTGATTTGGGGCCAAAGATCACCTGTCCTCCCTGCTCGACACAGCGCGCCATGCTCTGCTCTAGGTTTTCGACGGTAATGTAGACCAGCCATTGGGGTGGGAGGTCAGCGTTGATGCCGCGGGCATGGCAAATACCTGCCACCACTTCCCCATCGGCCCGGTGCATGTTATAGTCAGCATAGCCGCCGACATCGACATCACTGCTGCTCCATCCTGTGACAGCCTTATAAAAATCGCGCAGTGCCACGGCATCAGTCACTGTCAGATCGGCCCAGATCACAGCGCCTACGGGCTGGCTAACCGTTTCACTCATGGATCATCTTCCCTTTTGGCATCCTTGTTTGTTGAACGCTCACTTTCGGTACATCGACAAAAGAACATCCGTTCTAGGATACAATGCCGATATAAGGCCGAATGTAAGATTTTTTACATCAGGTTGTGGAAATGATTTGTTTGTCTCCACCTGGTTTGACAGAATGGCATTCATTCCCTATACTTCCTGGTGAAAATTGAACAGAGAGCTCTTCAACTGGCGAATCTGGCCCTATCGGCCAGGTGTGGACTCAACCACAGGGGAGAAGAGCGTTTTGTCGCCTTACAGTCGTACGCCTGGGCTGGGCAGTCGGACCGCATGGTTCGGCTGCCTTTTTGTTTTCTGGAGA
>QEUW01000698.1 GCA_003577005.1 Chloroflexota bacterium
ATTGCGGCGGCCAATCCCTACATTACCGAGGGGGATTTGGCGAACGCAATTGGGCAGCTTTCTCCAAAGCTGGGAGGGAACATCATGCAGACGCTTGCTGAAAAGTGGATCGAACAGGGCCTCGAACAGGGGATCGAGCAAGGGATTGAGCAAGGGATCGAGCAAGGGGCGCGGCGTGAACTACTGGAAAGTATCAAGGCTGGTCTCGAAATCAAGTTTGGCGAGCAGGGTCTCTTCTTGCTGCGCGAGATCAGCAAAATTGAGTCGCTGAGCATCCTGCGCACGATCAACACGGTGCTATTCCGCGCCAAATCGCTGGATGAGATAAAACGCGTCTATCAACAAAATGGCGCACCTGCAAACGGCACAGATGATACCAATCACACGCTGAATTAGCACCATGAATCAGAACGAGGAAGCGTCCCAACTCACCTTCGCGCTCGACGGAGAGGTCGTCCATTTCACCCTCGGCGAGACGATCTACGAAGTCGCCCGGCGGCATGACCGGTTTATCCCTACCCTCTGTTACGACCCGCGGCTGGAGCCGTTTGGCGCTTGCCGCCTCTGCGTGGTAGAGGTAAAGGGCCAGCGCAACCCGGTGGCCTCTTGCACCATGCCGGCGGCACAGGGCATGGAGGTAAGTACGGCTAGCGAACGCCTCGAACACTACCGCAAGACGCTGTTGGAGATGGTGGCGTCGGAAAATCCAACCATCGAGGTCAGTCCGTTGCGTGGCTACTCGTCGCAGGAGCTGAGCGTGCTCGTCGAACGCTATGAGGCCAAGACCGGTCGCTTTGCTGGCGCGCACTCCGGCCACAGCCGGCTCGATGACACCAACCCGTTCATCCTGCGCGATTACGACCTGTGCATCTCCTGCTACCGCTGTGTGCGCGTCTGCGCCGAACAAGAGGGTGACTACGCCATCAGCGTCATGAATCGCGGCTTCCACACCCAAATTACGGTCGAGTTCAATGGTTTACTCAAAGAATCCGCCTGCACCTTCTGCGGCCAGTGTGTCCAGACCTGCCCGACCGGCGCCCTGGCGGATAAGAAAGCGTTGAGGAATGGTTAATGGTTAGTGCTCAATAGTTAATGCTCAATGGTTAGGGCTCAATGGTTAACGGTGGTTACGAATGCGATCCGCCAACCGTTGAGCATTGAGCATTAACCATTTTTCTGGAGGTTTCTCCATGACTGCTCTCAAAGAAATTCCGCTCATCCAGTCCGGCATCCACAAGACTCGCTCGGTCTGTGGCTATTGCGGGGTGGGCTGTGCGGTGGATATTCTCACCCGGGATGACCGCATCGTCGGCATCCAGCCGGCGATGGATGGGCCAGCCAATGAGGGGGCGCTCTGTGTCAAGGGGCAGTTTGCCTTTGACTATGTCCATCACCCTGACCGGCTCAAGATGCCGCTGGTGCGGCGAGGCGATGGCAAGCTCCACGAGACGACGTGGGACGAGGCGCTCGATGTGGCCGCCAGGGGTTTCCGCCGGGTGGTGGAGAAGCACGGCCGCCACGCCGTCTATGGCATCGCTTCGGGGCGTACGCCGAGTGAAGCCAATTATGTGATGCAGAAGTTTATGCGCGCCGGCTTTGGCACCAACTACATCGACAACTGTAGCCGTGCTTGACACGCCCCCACCGTCGCCGGTCTGGCGGCAGTCATTGGGCGGGGTGCCATGTCGAACCCCTTTGCCGACATGGAATTGACTGATTGCGCTTTCTGCATCGGCACCAACATGACCGAGTGCCACCCGGTAGCGGCAACTCGTTTGAAGAAGGCGTTGGCGCGCGGGGCGAAACTGATCGTCGCCGACCCGCGGCGCATCAAGCTGGCCGAGATGGCCGACCTCTACCTTCCCATCCGCGTTGGGTCGGATGTGGCGTTGCTGCTGGCGATGGCGCATGTGATCGCCCGCGAGGGGCTGGTCGATCACGAGTTTATGGCGGCGCGCACCAAAGGCGCCGAGGAGTTTCTGGAGCATGTGAAGCAGTTCCCGCCGGCCTGGGCCGAGACGATCACCGGCGTGCCGGCGCGCGACATTGAAGCGGCTGCACTGATGTACGGTTCGGCCAATGCCGCGGCCATCTACTACACGCTGGGCATCACCGAGCATATCTGCGGGGTGGACAACGTGCAGAGCCTCTGCAATCTGGCGCTCATGACCGGCAACCTGGGCAAGCCGGGGACGGGAATCAACCCGTTGCGCGGCCAGAACAACATCCAGGGGGCGGGGGATATGGGGTCGGTGCCCAACAACTATCCTGGCTTTCAACCGGTGGACAATCCGGCGAACCAGGCGAAATTCGCCCAGCTCTACGGCCGCGAGATCGACCTGGAGCGGGGCATCACCAAGGTCAAGGCGCTGGAGCTGGCCGGCGAGCAGATCTTCGCGATGTTTATCGACGGCGAGAACACGCTCATCTCCGACCCCGACCGCCATCATGGCGAACAGGCGTTGCGCAATCTTGAGCATCTGGTGGTGGCTGATATCTTCCTGACCGAGACAGCGGAACTGGCCCACGTGGTTTTCCCGGCCACAGCCTGGGGCGAGACCGACGGGACCTTCACCAATTCCGAGCGGCGCATCCAGCGAGTGCGCGCCGC
>QEUW01000111.1 GCA_003577005.1 Chloroflexota bacterium
CATGCGTCGCCCCTACCAGTGAGCGTTGCCGAAATAAATTCTCAGAGTTCGTCAGAGGGCGTTGCACCTGGCGTACTCGTGTCCTCGCTGGATGAGTCGCGCCCGCTCGGGGCGACACCCATTGAAGATGCATCGCCCCTCTGGATCGCAGCGCAGTAGCAACAGAACCGAAATTTCTCAAATCTAGTTTCGGCGAAATCGCATGTTTATGCGACATTTGACCACCATGTATTCTTTTGTATAATAAACGTGGCGCTGCGCAGGTCAAGGCGTCATCCTGGCAAGCCAACACACCGCAACCACATCAATCATTCATCTCTCCAAACTCCTTCCACCAGTGGCATTCTCAAGCTAGTGGCGAGCTCAAATTGAGGGGGGCTTATGCAGTTGGATCGATCAAGCTGGCTCGTCTATCTGGCGGTCCTGGCTGCGGGTATCGGCATCGGCTGGCTGACCGGTCTTGCTGCGTCACCGGTAGTAGCCACGCTGCTCTCAGCTGTCACCGGTGCAGTCGTGGCTGTCGTTGCGGCGCTGGGCGGCATCGAGCGTACCGGTGGAGTCGCTCAGGAGACCGAGGGGCGGCACATGCACTCCTGGCGTGTGAATCCCCTGCCGCTGGCCGCGCTCATGGTCGGCGTGGTTGGTGGCACCATGCTTGGTATGCTGGCTCGCAACTATCATTGGTTTGGATCCGATGTTTCGAGTGAAGTCGCCAAGTGGGCGCAACTGGGTGTCGCTCCCGCTGATGTCGTCGACCGCCTATTCGAGGCGCAATATCCTCATCTGGCCCTAACCACTACGTATACACCAACGTTCTACAACGAAGTGAACCATTGGGAAACCCTGGGCCTCGCCAGGGCAGATGTGGTGCAGCGACTCTTCGAGAAGCGACATCCCGCTGACGGCCTGGCGCCGGTTCCAGCCAGCCCCAGCGAGAGCCAGGCATTTGCCGGCTCTGTCTTGTTTTCTAGCGGCGCCGCGGAATGTGAGAGCCTCTTAGCCGCCGCCGCTGTGGCTGAGGTCACGCAGGACGGTCAAGTCCTGGTCAACGCGTTGCTCAGTTCAACCGATGCAGCACTGCGTCGTTTGCCGTCGATTGTCGAAGATCCTGAAATTCTAAGAGAACTCGTGGAGGAGATTTTATGCGCCGATGGTTCATCCTCATAACCAGCCTAAGTTTTGTGTTTACAATCCGTACCTCGGTGTCCGCCCAGGTGAACCGTTTTGAGCCTTCACCCCACGTTTTTCGTATCCATAGCAAATGCGACGTAGAACCGCGGCAACGTGTGCAGACTGGGTTTCGAGTCAAACGTCAGAAAGGGATTATCACTGCGCTGCACGGGGTCCTTGGCTGTAGCACCATCACCGCCCAACCAGGTGGTAATGGGCGCTCATTTGCAAACTTAAAGGTGGTAGCTGTGGATATCTCACGCGATCTGGCGCTGCTCCGGTCAGATGAGATGGCGCAGAGCGACAGCGGTGGCCTCGATGAGGTGCCGACGTTCACCACGGGCGAGTTGATTGTTGTCGGATATCCCAGACTCGTTGCGAGCCAGCGCCCTACGACAGTAAAAGCAGAATATATTGAACCCCTCTACAATCTGTTGCCCGAGCAGGTCATCCCTTATCTGCGCCGGCGTTCCAGCCCGATGCTTGACCTCGATGTTTACAGTGTGGAAGGTCATCTTGCTCCCGGTCACTCTGGTGCTCCGCTTATCACAAGAGATTGGCGTGTGGTCGCAATTGGGAACGGCGGGCTCGACGTTGGACGGGTTGAGATGGCCTGGGCGGTGCCGGTGCATGCAATTGCCTGGAAGCCGGTTACACAAGCTGGGATCGCTGCCGAGTTGAAAAAGCTGGCAACGATGGACTTCGAGTTTGCGTTCAACGTCGCTGTCCCCGAGGGCTATGAGCCGCCAGAGCAGATCTTGCCACCGCCGCAGGTGTGGAACGACCTCAGCCTGAATGCTACGTATGTCAAAATCACAAAGGGCGAATACCAGTTTGGCAGCACCTATGTAGAGGCCAACAAGGGTCTTCAGATCTGTTATGAGTATTCTGGAGGGCTGTGCGGCTGGGAAGCGTTTGCCGATGAAATCGTCCACCAGGAGCGACGGGGAACAGGTGTGTTGCCCGATTTCTGGATCATGGAAACCGAAGTCACCAATGCCCAGTATGATCAGTGTGTGCGGGCGGGCGCCTGCAGTAAACTCAGTGCCAGCGTCCGACCCTCTGGGCCGCCTGACCATCCTGTCCGTCTTGGCGAAGTGAAACATGCGCTGGATTTTGCCCGCTGGGCCTGCGGTCGCTTGCCGACAGAACTGGAGTGGGAAAAGGCCGCGCGCGGACCGGAGGCATATCTCTACCCCTGGGGCAACGAGTGGGATGCCAGCCACGCCAACTCCTGTGGCGCTGAGTGCAGCAAACAGCCAAAGACCAATATCCAACTCGCCAGCGACAGGTACCCTGAGACGGCGCCGGTGTACAGCTTTGCAACTGGTCGTAGCCCCTACGGTCTCTATCATATGGCCGGCAACGTGCGAGAGTGGGTTGCACGTGACAAAAACCGGCCGGGTATCTCGCATGATTATATGATGAAGGGCGGCTCCTTCTACGACTTTCCTGATGTACTCCGTGCGGCTGACCGGTTGCGCTCGCCAATCGACAGCGACGGCACCGTCACGGCAGGCTTTCGCATTGTCCGTGACCGCGTCGGCAACTATTGCGGGTGACAAAGAGAGGCTTTGCTTCGCACACTCCTATCAAATGTTGCAAGGTTCGGGCTGGAACTCACAGCCCAAACCTTGCAACCTCAAGACCCATAGGCGCGACCATACGGATGGGCGTCCACAAATTAGGGATTCCGCATGGCTCTACAAACAAAGACGCAACGCCGGCACGTGATGCAACTGGCTCTATTCATCTTGAGCTTTTTTTGGGTGAAAGTCGCAATTGTGGCCCAGGCTCAGCCAACCAAGATTGAACTACCGCCTGGCTTTGTCCTGGAAACTGTTGTGAATCGTCTAGATGCCCCCACCGCCTTTGCCATCGCCCCAGATGGCCGTATCTATCTCACGCAGAAATCGGGCGTGGTGCGAGTCTTCCATGAAGGGCGCCTGCTGCGTGAGAATTTTTTCGACTTGAGCCATGAAGTCAACCACACTTACAACCGGGGTCTGGTTGGCATTGCCGTGCATCCCGACTTTCCGCAAACACCCTATCTCTATCTCGCCTATGCCTATCAACCACCCGAGGCGCGCGGCCACAAAGACGGGGGAGCGCGCCTCTCCCGCGTCATACGAGTCTCAGCCGCCCCTGAAAATCTGAACCGGGCGCTTCCCGACAGCGTGGTCGTCCTTTTGGGCGCTGGGGGTACTTTCGAGCAAATCGGCAACCCCGACCGCTCCGATAGCGATCCACTCTCTTGCCGGCTGGAAGATGGCAGCGTAGTGCGCGATTGTATACCGGTCGAGGGCACTGCTCACCAGGCCAATCTGTTGCGCTTTGGGCGCGATGGGGCGCTCTATGTCGGCGTTGGCGACGGCGGCGAGCACCCTGCCGCCGGTCTGCGGGCGCAGGACCTCAACAGCCTCTCCGGCAAGCTCTTGCGGATCAACCCGCTCACTGGCGCCGGCTATGCCAACAACCCCTTCTATGACCGCGACCCCAACAGCAACCGCTCAAAGGTTTACCAGTTGGGTCTGCGCAACCCCTTCCGTTTTGCCTTTCACCCGACCAACGGCGAGATCTGGATCGGCGACGTGGGCGAGGCCAGGTGGGAGGAGGTCAACCGGGGCGGGGCTGGGGCTAACTTTGGCTGGCCTTGTTTTGAGGGGCCGGACCGCCACCGCGAAACCCCGGTCTGTGCGCCGCTGTGGGACAACCCCCGGCGCTCCTTGTTCCCCATCCATGTTTTCCCTCATAGCGAAGGAAAGGTCGCCGTGACCGGCGGCGATTTCTACACCGGCGCTCTGTTCCCGGCCGCCTATCGCAACACCTATTTTTTTGGTGAATACAACACCGGGGCCATCTGGACCGTCCGCCAGGCTAACACGCGCTTCACCGTCGAGCCGTTTGCCACCGGTTTTTCTGGTCTGGTGCAGATCAGTTCCGGCGCTGATGGGCAGCTCTATCTCCTCTCAATTCGGGCCGGAACTCTATACCGCATCCGCTATCAAGGCGAATAGACCGCAAAACAATGGGTTCAGGTGGGCGCCTCGAGCGCAACGGCTTACTTGCGCCTATATTACAAGCGCAGGTCTGGCTGCGAGGTAGAGCGGACTAGGTTCGGTTGACATTTCAGCCTGCACAGCGGTGCGATGCACTTGAAACGTGCGTTGCACCTTCCACGTGCATCGCACCTTGCAGGTGCAACGCACGTGCGCACCCCGGCTGGGTCACGCACTGCTAGACAAATGTCAACAGAACCTAGTACACGGCGGCACAAGTTAAGGGAGGGGTTTGATAGGTGGCGGGGGGACTCTCCACCCTGGCAAAACGCTGGCGCTGCCCTGCAAACCCCTCCGGTGAATCGAGGCCGCGCTGGACTAGCGTAGGGCAAGATGGCATCTTGCCCTACAATGTCACTCATGAATCCTAGAGAAGCGCATCTATGACGAGCTTCGTCCTTGTCCACGGCACCATAAAGCGTACGGACACGAGACTCGTGTCCGTACGCTTCAGGCTAATTTCATTGTTGCAGACGAGGGGCGCAATCCGCCCCTAGGGACTGTTGCCCTCCACTGCCCAATCTATCACCTTGCTCGCCCGGTTGTCTGCCTTGTCCGCCTCGAAGATGGCGTTCTGCGGGTCGATCAGGACGCGCAACTCCCGGTAGTTGGCTGCCTGTGCGGCCGGGATGACGATTTCCACCATCTCCTCTCCTCCGGCTGCCAGGTAGCCCACCTCCTGTTCGGCCAACGCTTCCCAGCCCCGGTTGGTCATCACCACGAACTGGACGGCCGCGCCGCCCACGTCCGCCCGACCGGTGTTGCGGATAGTGGCCGCAATGGTCACAAAGTCGGTCGCCGAGGCCACCGCCACATAGTCTGGCCGGAAGATGACCAGGTCTTCGGCGGCGATAGTGAGGTTGGGCAGGTCGAGCTCGGTTGAGCTGGTGGTCGTGACAGCTTCACCAGGCGTCGTGACAGCTTCGGTGGTGGTCACCGGTGCGGTGATCGCTGCCTCCTCCTCATTCATCCCCTCGGTGATGGTAAAGATGGCCGTGGCCTGGTTGTCCGTATCGTCAGTTTCTTCGATCACCTCGTCCGGGTCGGCGGTGACCTGGATGGTGCGCACGCCGGCCGCTTTGCCGGTGGTGTCGTAGACGATGCGGGCACGCCCGTTGCGACCGGGAGCTAACGTGCCGGTGATCTGCTCGCGACCGATGACTTCGGCTTCCTCGCCCGTGATGTCGGCGAACTCGACGACCACGTCGGTGGCGGGACCTTCGCCCGTGTTGCTGACCATTACTGTGATCGTCACCGGGCTACCCACCGTCGGCGTGATGGGGCTGATCGAGATGCTCTGCGTCACTACCACCAGGTTGGGCAGCGGCTCCGGTCGCTCGGCCTCAGAGACGACGCGCAGCGTGCGGACCGCCACATTGTCGCGCTCGTCGCTCTCTTCGATCTGGTTTTCTGGGTCAACCACGACCTGGATGCGGCGTTCACCGACCTTGCCGGTGGTGTCGTAGGTAGTGGTCATGACTGTGCTGCTGCCCGCGGCCAGAAGCGGGATCGTCACCGGATCGCCGATCATCTCGTCGCCGCCGTTGGTGACATCCACCACATGGACCACCACATCCTGGGCGTCGCCGATGCCCTCGTTGCGGATGGTCAGCGTCACCGTCACCGGGTCACCATCGACCGGCGTCTGCGGCGAGAAGACAAGGTCGTTGGTGCGGACGACCAGGTTCGGGATGATGGGCGGCGAGATGGTCAGCGTCTTGACCGCCTGGTTGTCGGCTTCATCCGATTCGGGGATGAGGTCGTTGGGGTCAACCGTGACCTGGATTTCGCGGTCGCCCGGCTCTGCCGTGTTGTCGTAGAGCACACTCACCGTTGCGCTGCCACCGGCCTCGATGTGGTCGATGGTGCGCTCCGGCCCAACCGGGGTCGAGCCGCCGCCGGTGATCTCTCTAATCTGGACGACAACATCGTAGGCCGCCGTCGTGCCGGTATTGAGCACAGCGACCGTAATTGTCACCGGTTGGCCCTGTTGCGGTTCGGCCGGTTCAAACTTGATGTTGGCCGGCAACAGCTTCAGGTTTGGCAGCGGTGTTGGCGCCACCGTCACAGTGGTAGAGGCCACATTGTCCTCGTCGTTGCTCTCTGGGATCAGCCGGTTGGGGTCAACATCGACCCGCAACTGGCGGCTGCCCATCTTGCCCGTCGTCGGGTAGATAAAGTGGGCCGTGCCACTGCTCCCTGGCGGGATGACCGTGATCACCTGGGGTGGGCCGACCGGAACCGGCGACCCGTCGGTCACATCGACCAACTGGACGGTGACGTCACCGGCGGCGGTCTGGCCGTTGTTGAGCACCAGCGCCTGCACAAAGATTTCATCGCCTTCGATAGGGTTGGGCGGATTGAAACCGATATTGTGCGCCAGCATCACCAGATTGGGCAGCGGCGCCCGCGCCACGGTGAGCGTGCGCGTGGCATTGTTGTCGGTTATGCGCGCCTCTTCGACAAAGTTGTTCGGGTCGACCACCACCTGGATGCGGCGGGGGCCGGCCTTACCTGCGGTGGGATAAATCACCTGCGCCACTCCGCTGCCACCCACGGGGATCAGGTCGATGACCTGCGGCTCGCCAATGGGCACGGTGCGCGTCTCGGTGGCATCGAGGAATTGCACTGTAACCTCTCGCACCGGGACCCCACCATCATTGAGCACGGTGGCGACGACCGTCACCGGGTCCCCTTCGGTGGGTGCCTCGGGTGAGAAGCCGATGTTGCTCGCGGTCATGATCAGGTTGGGTAACGGATCCGACACCAACGTCAGCGTCTTCTGTACGCTGTTGTCGGTCTCACGCACCTCGCGGATAAAGTTATTCGGGTCGACCAAGACCTGGATACGGCGGTCGCCGCTCAGGCCCGCCGTGTCGTAGGTGACCTGGGCCATGGCGCTGCCGCCAGCCGGGATGAGCGTGATGATCTGCGGTTGGCTGATGGGCCGCGAGCTGCCGGTCGTGGTCACGTCCACAAACTGCACGGTGACGCTGGCGGCGCGGGCGTGGCCATCGTTCATGACTGTGGCGCGGATGGTCACCTGCTCGCCCGGTTTGGGGTTGGGCGGGTCAAAGCCGACGTTGGTCGTCTGGATCACCAGGTTGGGGATCGCCGGCGGCGCCACGCGCAGCGTCTTGCGCGCCGTGTTGTCGGTCACGCTGGTTTCGCGGATCAAGTTGGCGCCGTCCACGACGACCTGGATGCGGCGGTCGCCACTCAGACCTGTCGTGTCGTACGCTACCTGCACCACACCGCTGCCACCGGCGGGGATAAAGTCGATGAACTGGCTCATGGCGACAGGAGTGCCACCCGCTGGCGACGACGCCCCGGTCACGTCCAGGAACTGGACGGTGACGTTCTCGACATCCGCCACCCCGCTGTTGAGGACCGTCGCTGTGACGGTGACCACCTCACCCGCGTTGGGTGCTGCTGGGGCAAAGCCGATGTTGCTCTCGAGCATCACCAGGTTCGGCAGCGGCGGCGGCTCGACGATGAGCGTCTGGGTGGCGTTGTTGTCCGCATCGCTCGTCTCGGGGATGGTCGAATGCGGGTCAACGAGCACCTGGAGCTTGCGCTCGCCCACCTTGCCGGTCGTTTCATAGCTTACCTGAGTGATGGCGCTGCCGCCGGCTGCAATGCGGTCGATGGTCTGCTTCTCGCCGATGGGGGTAAAGGCGCCGTCGGTCGTATCCACAAACTGCACCAGCACATCCTCGGCGTCCACATAGCCATTGTTGAGGATCGTGGCCGTCACGCTCACCACCGTGCCTTCAGTGGGGTTCGACGGGTAGAGCCCGATATTGCTTGGCAGCATCACCAGGTTGGCTCGGTCGGGCGCGGTGACTCGCAGCGGCGCATTGGCACGGTTGTTCCCTTCATCGCTTTCGATGATCTGGTTATTGGGGTCAACCACCACGCGAATCTGGAGGTCCCCCACCTTGCTGGTGGTGTCAAGCGTCACCCCGGCCACACCGCTACCACCGACAGGGATCTGTTCGATCACCTGTTCCTGGCCGATGGGCAATGGTCGCCCGGTGGTCATGTCCACAAATTGGACGACCACCTGTTCGGCGTCGGCTGCGCCCCGGTTGAGAACGACGGCGGTGACCGTCACTTCCTCACCCGCCACGGGGTCAGGCGGATTGAAGCCGATGTTAGCCGGCAACATGACCAGGTCGGGGGCAGCCGATCCGCTGACCGGGAGCACCCGGGTGGCGGCGTTGTCGCTTTCGTTGGTTTCCGAGATCAGGTTGTTGGAATCGACCACCACCTGGACACGCCGGTCGCGCATGAGGAGCCCACCGGTGGCGGCCAGATCAAAGGTGACCTGGGCCACGCCACTGCTGCCGGCCGGGACCAGGTCGATAAACTGTTCAGCGCCAATGGGCGTTGCCTCCCCGCTGGTAAGGTCGATAAATTGCACCAGGACATTACGAGCTTCCATCAGGCCGTTGTTGAGCACAACCGCCTGGATGGCCACCTGGTCGCGGTCGGTGGGGTGGGCGGGGTGGAACTGGATGTTGTTCGCCAGCATCACCAGGTTGGGGGCAGCCGGTGGGGTGACGCGCAGCACATCGCGCGCCATGTTGTCGGTCTCATCCGATTCGAAGATAAAGTTGTCGGGGTCTACCACCACCTGGATCGCCCGGTCGCCCGGCTTGCCGGTGGTGTCGTAGACGACGGTCGCCACCGCGCTGCCACCGGCGGGAATAAAGTCGATGGTTTGCCGGTCGCCGATGGGCAAAGCAGCGCCACCGGTGGCATCGACAAATTGCACTTCGACATTGGTCGCATCGAGGGCGCCACTATTGAGGATGGTGGCGTAGACCGTCACCTCGTCTCCCTCGATGATGGGGCCACCATCCTGGCCGGGGCTGAAGTTGATGTTGGACGCCGAAATCGACAGGTTGGGTGTAGCTGGTGCCCTGACCGACAGCGTCTTCTGCGCCCGGTTGTCGGTCTTTCTCAGTTCGATGATAAAGTTGTTGGGGTCGGCCACGACTTCGATGCGGCGGTCACCGACTCGACCAGCCGTCGGGTAAGGGATCTGCACCAGGGCACTCCCCCCGACTGCGATCTCTTCGATGATCTGCTGCGGGCCGATGGGGCTACTGCTGGAGCCAACCACTTCCTGGAATTGCACGGCAACGTTGGTGGCCGGGGCATTGCCATCGTTGAGGATCGTGGCATAGATGGTAACCACCTCGCCGGCCGTTGGGTCGGGCGGATTGAAGCCGATATTAGCCGCCTGCACATTGAGGTTGGGGGCGATCTGCGGCGTCAGCCGGAGTGTTTTGCGGGCCCGGTTGTCGGTCTCGATCGTTTCGGAGATGGTGTTGTTGATATCAACGGCCACCTCGATCTCGCGGTCGCCCTGGAGCCCAGCCGTATCAAAGGTCGTCTCCACGGAGCGGCTGTCGCCCGCGGGGATCAAATCGATGGTATGCAACGCGCCCACCGGTTCGGAGCCGCCGCCGGTTACATCGTAGAACTGGACGGTCACCGCCCGTGCTTCGAGCGTGCCGGTATTGAGCACCGTGGCGCGGATCGTCACCTGGTCGCCAGGGCTGGGCGCCGGTGGTTCGAAACCGATATTAGCCGCCCGCACGACCAGATTAGCTGCCGGCGCCACGGCCACTGTCACGGTGGCTGTGGCGCTGTTATCAGCCTCGTTGCTCTCGCGGATGAAGTTGTTGGGGTCAGCCACCACTTGGATCGTGTAATCGTCGGCATCCTCTGCCCGGAAGGCTGTCTGCACGACACCGCTCCCACCGGCAGGGATATTGGCGATCACCTGGGGCTGTCCGATGGGCCGGCGGCCTTCGTCGGTCACATCCATAAACTGGACAACCACATCGTTGGCGTCGGTGGAACCCTGGTTGAGCAATGTGGCATGGATGGTCACAGTGTCGCCGACAACCGGGCGGGCGGGGTTGAAGAGAATGTTGCTCTCCTGCATCACCAGGTTAGCGGTGGGGACCTCTTCACCGGGTTGGGCAAGGCGGGCCGTGCGCACCTCGACATCGTCCACATACCAGCCTTCGAAGTTGTTGTTGGTGGCATCCACCGTGTCAAAATGGAACCGCACCTGGATCACACCGGTAGGCGTAATATACGAACTCAGGCTGATCGAGCGCTTCACCCAGGCGTTCTCTGTGCCATGCGACTCGAAGACCGTCTGCCAGGCCGTGCCGTCGGTGGAGACTTCGACTCTAGTGCGGTCGAGGCGGTCGCTGGTCTGCACCTGGCTCCACTCATAGAAGGTGAGCAGCGCATCGTCGGCGCCCACCAAGCTGATCTCTTGCGAGGTCAACATGCCAAAGTTGCGCCCGCCGGTGTCGTAATTGCGTGTATCTTCCTTGCCATAGTACCAGGCCGTCACCGGGCTGTTGTAGCGCAGGCTGGACAGGTGCCACAGGTTGTCAGTGCCGTCGGTGGTCCACTTGCCGTCGCCGCTCTCCATGTCATCGGCAAAGACCACGGTACCCTCGTTGGTGCGGACGACCAACACGTTGGAGAGGCCGGAGGCATTACCCACATTGTCGAGCACCTTGAGCGCGATATAGTAGGTCTGGCCCGGTTCCAAATCTTCGATGGCGAAAGTTTCGAGCGTACCAGGGGGCGCCGGTTTGGGGGCATTCTCCACGCGCGTCGCCTGCTCCCAACTGGCGTCGGAGATGGGGCTGGTGGCGTAGCGGATGTCGTAAGCATTGGCCTGGCCCTGCATCCCGTCGTCACCGGTGGCTGTCCAGCGGATGACTGCCTTGGTCAGCAGAGCGCCGGCCAGAGTGAGGTCGGTCACCGTGGCGGGGGGTGTCGTGTCATTTTCGAGCGCATTGAGTAAATTGAGCCGGCCATTGGTAAAGGTCAACTTGGTGCGGTCGGCCAGCGGGTCAATGGCGGAGAGGAGCCGCTGTTTCACCTGTTCATTGGTGAGGGTAGGATACTGTGCCTTGATCAGCGACACAGCGCCAGCCACATGAGGCGTCGCCATGGAGGTACCGCTCACCGAGTCATACCCGCTGGGCGAACAGAGTGGACAAGAGGCCTTGGGCACAGTGGAAAAGATATCTACACCGGGTGCGGCCAGGTCTACCCATTCGGCACCGTGGTTGGAGAAGCTGGCATAGCGGTCGTTGTGGTCGGTGGCCGCCACGGCGATGATATGTTCGAGGTCAAAACCACCTGGATAGTGGATATTGCTGCTGTTGGAGTTGCCGGCCGCGCAGATGTGGAGCGGTTGACCGGGGCCGGCCATGGCGTCGTAGAGCGCCTGCGAGAAGGCAGCGCCGCCCCAACTATTATTGGTAGCAACGACATTCTGGTTGTACTTGTTCTTGAGATCATGGGCGTATTGAAAACACTTGACCGCCCCAGCCACCGTGCCGCTGCCACCGGCCCCAAGAAACTTACAGGCGGCGATGCGTACATTCCAGTTGACGCCGGCAACGCCCAGGCTGTTGTTGCCCACAGCGCCAATCGTACCGGCGACGTGGGTACCATGACCATAGTCGTCCATCGGGTCGCCGGTGTCGTTGATGGTGTTGATACCGTAGAAGTCGTCGATATAGCCGTTGCCATCGTCGTCGCGACCGTTGGGCACACAGCGGCCATAGCCCTGCGAGCATTCGGCCGAGTTGACCCAGATATTCTGCGCTAGGTCTTCGTGGGTGTAATCGACACCGGTGTCGATGACGACCACAATGACATCGCGCGAGCCGGTGCTCACATCCCAAGCCAGCTGCGCACGGATGTCAGCGCCGGCGGTGCCGCCGGTCTGTCCGGTGTTGTTGAGCCCCCAGAGCTTGCCATAGTCGGGGTCGTTGGGCGTGCGGTTGATGCGCAGCAGATAGTTGGGTTCCACATATTCGACCCGTTCATCTTCTGCCATCACATTGAACAGATAGGGGGTGATGTCGGTCGGAGTCGAGGCGAGACGCATCCCGGCTTCGTCGCTCTCTATCTGAAAGAGGACTTCTTTTTCGGCGAGCCCGTATTCGGCATAGAAATCGGATATCTGCTCTCTGGTCACCCCCGGCTTGAAACGGATGATGAGCTGGCCGGGCACATAATCGCCCTGGAGCGGCTCAGCCGGTTCAGTCTCCTCATCCGGGGCATCCTGGGCGTACAAGACCGGGCCGGCCTGCCAGGGAGGCGCGCCAAGCGCCAACAGCAACGCAAACAAGAGACAGATTCCTGACCGCATCATGGTGCTTCTCCGTTGAACAAAGGGCTCGCCGCAGAGCGGGAGAAAGTGCAGCGCGAGGAATCCCACAGCCAAACCATAGGATTCGTTTTTGGGTGGGAACTGGTTCCCTCCACTGCGCGCCAGGCGAACAGCCAAAACTATACTTATGGTGGTTTGCAATAACGGATCTTGCGCCTGCAAAACCGTTATCTTCCGTGCTGATCAGCAGCGTGGTGAAATCCATCTGTGCAGTTTCAAGCCACACAGACGTTTTATCATCTTGCTGATCACTACAAACAAAAGTCGTCGTTCAGAAACTATTTGAAAAGCCTCACCACGAAGCCTCAATGACACAAAGAAGGCGCGAAGAACAGCTTTTTCCCTGATCTTCTGTGTATCTCTTCGTGCCCCTTGTCCCGTCGCCCTCTGCCTGCGGCAAGGTGGCGACGAGGAAACCGGCGCCTTTGTGGTAGCTTTTCAAACAGCTTCTCAGACAGAACTGGGTTCAATGGGCATACATTGTACCCGATATTTGCAAATCACGATACTGCAATAAAGCAAGGCGCAATTCCGGCCATACGCAGCAGGTGTAGCGAGGTCTTGTGCATCAACACGCTTGATAGGCTGCGACAAGTGGCAAAAAGGTCGGGTTCTCGACCGGGCCTGGTGTCGCCGGTTCATCGATAGCGTCAAAAAAGACCGGCACCGCCTCACTCCAGATGCCAGGATAACGCTGATTGGGCCAGGCGCCCGGTTGGCCGTCGGGCTGTTCGGCGCGGGCGCGAATGCGAAACGCATAGCTTGTGTTCAGACAGCGGGCGCTGAAGACCTGGCTGCCGCTGCCGTCATGGCCGGTAATCCAGTCAGTCCACGACTCCGTATCCTGATGGCGATACTGGATATCCACATAAAGCCGGTAATTCCCACCCGGGATTGCCAGTACGTCAGGGCTTTGAATCGCATCCCAACTGACGATGACTGCCGTGCCCGAAACCGCCGCCGGGAGCTGCAGGCTGGCTGCCGGCGAGCGCACCAGGCTAAATGCGTCAATAAAGGCATGGTTGCCGTGCCACTGAAATGGGCTGGCAACGCGGGCAAAGAGCGTGATCGTGGGCGCCTGGGCGACCGTGCTGGTGTACAGGTTGGTCCAGCCGACGCGCTGCCCCGCTTCGACAAAGTTGCGCCGGTCTTCGACCCATATAACGTTGTCGGCCAGCGGATCGACACCGCCGGTGGGGTCGATGCCCAACATTTTGGCAATGTAATAGCCATTTGGGCAGTCGCTCGGCACGCTGCTACCGCCGCAAAGACTCAATAGCCAGCCACTCAAGCTGTACGCCCCGCCGACAGTGGCGGTCACTTGTTGGTAAAAGCTTACATCAAATGGCTTGCCGGGCGCAGGTGGGCTCTCCAGGTCTTGCGCCTCGACCAGAATGCTGTCGATCCCGTCGATGTGTTCCAGCCTTGCGTCCACACAATTCTTGGTAAAGTTGAGCAGCGTGCTGTGCGTTTTGGGGGCGCCCTCGCTGATTACCAGTTGCCAGTCGTTGGGAACAAAGATCGTCTTGCCGGCGGCGTTGGTGGTGGAATAGTAGCCCGTTGTACACTCGAAATCGCCATGCAACAGAACGCTAGGATGAGGGGGAATCGTCGAGGCGGCCAATCCCTGGCCGCCAGGCGCAGCGGTTGCCGTCAGAGCGGCCAGCAGAAGCCACAGAAGACCCACCGCAAGCACAGAAATGCGCAGAGCGCGAGGTCGCATGTTCCATAGCTCCTTTGTGTATACGGGCAGTTACCAGGCTGAAGCCGGAGGCGTACCCTACAGTATGCCCCGGTTTGCTGGTGAGCGCCAATCTATGCACCCAACAATTTTCAATAACGCCAGAAAGATCATAGATGGGGCGAATAGAGTGAATTCTTCGGGATCGCACCCGCAACAATCCGCCTCATCCGCTGTCTACTTGGTTCCTGCTGCGCACCGGCGACCATTTTGCGGTAGCCAAGCGACCATGCCAAAGAGACCACAGCGCCCTTGTTCGGCGCGGTGGCTAAAAAAATCGCTCGTCGTCTGAGCTGTGTCGATACGGCTGACCTCGATCTGTGCGGCTGGTACACCGGCTTCAACCAGTTGGTTGACATTGGCCTGCCACAGGTCAAAATAGGGATTCTCTGCTGGACCCTGCGGAAAAGAGAGCAGTTCGGCAGCGCCAGGCAACTTTGCGTAGACCAGGTCAGCCACCTCTGGCCCTACCTGGTAGCTGGCCGGACCAATGCTAGGACCGATGCCGGCGCACACGTCAGCAGGATTTGTATCATATGCGGCTTGCATCGCCCAGAGCGTAGCGGCGGCGGCGCCGTTGACCGTGCCGCGCCAACCGGCGTGGCAGATACCCACGGCATGGTGCGCCGGATCGTAGAGCACCAGAGGCACGCAATCGGCGAAGAGCAGCATCAACGGCAAGTGTGGCGCATCGGTGATCAGCGCATCACAATCTTCCTGCCACTGGCCGGCGTCCGCACTGTCCACCTTGGCGACGCGAGTGCCGTGCGTCTGGCGACAGCGCACAATCGCGCCAGGGTCGATCCGCAAGGCTGTGGCGAGGAGTTGCTGGTTCTGGCGCACCCGGTCAGGCGTATCGCCGCGGAAAATGCTAAAGTTGAGCGTATTCCACGGCGCAGGGCTGACCCCGCCGTGCCGCGTGCTCACGTGGACCGAAACGGGCAAATCGGCAAAGCTCTCAAATGCGTACGTGACAACACCATTGGCATGGGTGATCCGCTGCATAGCGTAGGAGTTTACACAGCGGGGAGCGATTCGGCAAATTGGGGTGGGGGAATGGGGAGTAGGGGAACGGAGCGTTCTACTCAGCACGATTCCCCATTCCCACCCCCTCTCAGTTGGCAGGGTTCACATCATACGGAAAGTTATCACCAGCGCTAAGAGTCAATTCATCGTTGAACGAACCCCAGGGCGGAGGCGCGTCTACGGTGAGTGTGTAGCGGCCAGGGTCGAAACATTCGCGTTGCTGGCGGTTGCCACCCACTTTGAAGGTTTTGTTCCAGCGGTCACCGGTGCGCGTAAAGGTAATGGTCAACTCGGCGCCCAGATTGTTGCGGAAGGTAACACAAGCCTGGCCGCCGCTGGCGCTGCCGGTGTTGCCTGTACTTCCAGTGTTGCCCGAAGTGGTCGTGCGCGGGGGAGATGGCGCTTCGGCTTGAGGAATGTCCCGGCAGACGCCGTTGAGCGTTACGTATTCCGACCCGCCGGAGACCCAGCCGGTAGCACCCGACGATGTGATTACCTGGAACCAGCCACAATTTTCCACCTGGCCGATCACGGTGAGGATGTCGCCACGGTTGAGCGAGCCGACCCGGTTGTAGTTGGTGCCAGGGCCAGCGCGCAGATTGAGCGTGGGAACGAGCACTTCGACCGTTGGGGCCGTCTCCGGGGCTGGTTCGTCGTCTAATGCCGGCAGATTTTCCGGCTGTTCGATGGCAAAGGTGGCGAGAATTTGCTCGAACGGTTCAGATGAGGTGCCGGCAGGGATCGAAACCTGGATCAAGACAAGGATACCGTCTAACACTTTGGGGGCAGCGGACAGCACCACAAATACATTGCCATCACCGCCACAATCCGAATAGAGGTCGTAGACACCGGCGAAGACGCCGTCGTCATAATCGAGCCGCTCGACCTCTGCACAACTGTTAGAATAATCCCACTGGTCGAGAAACTCTTCGACATCATAACGGGCGGCTTCGGTAGCGGTGGCCCCAAAGAACATCCCCGGCGTCGTCCAAGTGTCGTAATAGCCATCCAGGTCAGGTGAAGCAGAAACGGAGACGCCGATAGTTTCGTCATTTTCTGCCCAGGAGGCCCCGTTTACATCGTCCCACTCGACCGGCACGCGCACCGATAGGGTCTCTGAATCGTCGGTGATCGTCGTGTACTCGAATTCCGGCTCGTCACTGTCCGGAGTGGAGACAGCGAGCTCTGTGTCGATGTAGAAGCTCTGGAGCAAGACACCAAGCGCCTCGACATCGGCCTCGTCGAGCATCTGAAAATCGATAACCACCAGATGGCCGGCGGGTTCTGACATCGCGACCAGATGGACAAAGGCATTGCCCGACCCGCTGCAATCCGTCCAGAGATCATAAGCGCCGATGTAGGTGATCCCGTTGATAGTATGGGTGTGCTTGACCCGGTCATCTTGTTCACAGTTCTCACTCAGGTCATAGGCATCGAGCCACTCGTCGAGGTCGATCTCCTCCTCCAGGTCGGTGGCGGTGCGGGCATACAGACCGGGGGTTGTCCACGTTTCGTTAAAGTTCTGGACATTGGGCGCGGCGGTGAGCGTCAGACCGACAATCTCATCCTCCACTACCCAATCCCCGCTGACGATGTCATCGTAGCCGGTGGGGAGCAAGGCAGCCAGGGCCGGCTCGCTGACCAATATGTAGTCGTAGGCCAGGCCGGTTGTATCCACAGTGTTCACGGGTTGCGAGCCGCTGCCGCCCTCATCAAGCTTGACGACAAAGCTGTCGAGAATGCGGTCGAGGGCGTCCAGATCAGCCTCGGAGACGGTGTAGATCTCCAACAACAACAGGTAGGCTTGGGACTCCGGCGTGAGCGCCACCGTGGCGGCGGTGCTGTTGGTTGAACCACATTTGCTCCAAATATCGTAATGCCCGGTGTAGAAGCCAGCGGGGAATTCCGTACGCCCTTCATAGGTGCAGGCATTGCTGTAGTCGATGTCATCGAGCAGATCTTCGGTTGACTTGGTCTGTACGAGGCTGGCAGAGACGCCAAAGAAGAGACCGGGTGTGTCCCAACCGCCTAACATGTCATCGAGATCGATGGAGGCGATAATGCGGACGCCGATCTCCTCGTCATTGCTGACCCACGGCCCGCCATCGACATCTTCCCACGCAGCGGGGATTTCGACCTCCAGCACACCCGAATCGTCGCTGACGATGACATACTCGTCGTACGTTTCGCTGCCGCTAGGGGCGCCCCCTGGCTCATCGCCTTTCTCTTCGATCTCTTGGGCGATGGAGAAGGTCACCGCAAGCGGTCGCCCATTGATCTGGCCTTCGAGCATCTCTTCGGTTGCCAGCCGCAACACCTGAATCGCCAGTACATCCTCTGGGTCATGACTGCGCAGGATGTTGCAATATTCGGTCATAGTGCCTTCAGTCGCCAGGGAGATCCCTTCCATGGTCAAAAGAATGTCCCCTGGTTTGATGCCAGCATTATCAGCGGGCGAACCGGACGCCACGGAAGCAATCCAGATACCACTCACCTCACCATCGATGACAAAGGCTTCCCCGTTGATGCCGATGGAATCCACATCGTTGCCGGCGCGCAGCTGTTCGAGCACCGGCTGGGCCTCGGCCGCGGCAATGGCAAAATATTGGTTGGTCTGGCTGTTGCCAGCGTAGTGGATCGCGATAGCCATGCCATCCCCATCGACGATAGGGCCGCCAGAGTTGCCGGGGTTGGTTGAGGCATCATGCTGGATCACCCGGTCCACCGAGGCCCAACTCGATTCGCCATCGGCATTGGCCTTGGCGATGATGCCGCGGGTCAAAGTAAATTCCGGGTCACCCAGCGGGAAACCGGCGGCGTAGATCTCGACGCCGACCCGCACCGGCTTGTCCGACCACTCGAGGTAGTGAAAACCATCACCCTGGATGTCGATGACGGCCAGGTCCGAACATTCCGAGACACCCAACACACGAGCATTGCGCGGTTTGCTTTCACCGGCCACATAGACGTTGAGGAAAGCGGCGCCAGTCACGACGTGGTTATTGGTCACAGCGATGCCTGCCGGGTCGATGATAAAGCCGGAACCGCTGCCGGCGGCGTTCATGATCGTGCCTTCACGTGGGTCCTCAAAAGTGCCCACCGCTTCGATCTGCACCACAGCCAGGCTGACATCATCCAGATTGGTGACGGCCAGATCGCTATCATCTTCTTCAACCAGTTCAGCCGCGGCGGCGCCGTCGGCATCCCTATCGGCAGGGCCGGGTTTGGGCCGTGGCACGGGCGCCTGCCGGATAAGAGGTCTATCACCGAGGCGCGGGGAAGGCCGCACCGCACTCTGGTCCATCGCCGGCGTCGCAGCGGCGACCGTTACACTGTTGCCGAACACGAACAGCAGCACGAAGAACAGCGCCAACACCCTCCGGTGGGCTGCGCAAACGCATGTCCGCATAATGACTCCTTTGTGTCAAATGGATGATAACGGCTTTCTCTGATTTTGACGCAGGATCGGTCGGATCTGACCTTGCAGTTTACTTACAATTTCCTAACGATGCAAGATTTGCCCGTAGGTGGAGACTTTCAAGGTCTGAGAAGCAGGGTGCGTGGCGCCTTTCAACGAAGCCAACCTCCCAGGTGCATCGCACGCTTTGCGTGCAACGCACCACGGCGACAATTCCCCTTTTCAAACAGCTTCTAAGCAAACTTGTACCGGGCAGCGAGGGATGGCAGACTCTTTTGGAAAGGGTTCTCCTCCATCCTTCACGCCGGTTTGCCAGCAAGCAATGAAACGCCGATTAGGATCGTCAGACTGAGTTTTGGCGGCGATTGTTCCACATTTTTCACCAGCAGATTTTACCGGCAATAGGGGGTATGGGGTGCGCTAGGATTCTACCACGTCGAGCAATTCGATGGGCGTCACC
>QEUW01000699.1 GCA_003577005.1 Chloroflexota bacterium
GCGATCTCTTTGAGCGTCTGCGCCGTCGCTGCCAGGTGACGCTGCCAGCCCTCCAGCCCGCCGATGGGGCGCCGGTCGCCGCAGAGGATGCCGCTGATCACACAGCGGATGGTGTTGGCGCCGAGTAGTTTGGCCTGGGGGATAGCTTGTTTGAAGGCTTCAAGTTCGATGCGGGGGCCGGCCAGGACGATCTGGAGACCCCGTTCGGCAGCGCGCTCACGGAAGGCCGCCAGCGCGGCCTCATCCTCGTCTGGCGTAATGTAACGAGGCGGCGCCTCGACCGAAGTCAGACCCAGACGGGCGGCGAGATCTAAAAATTCATTTGGGTCAAGGGGCTTGCCGTGGGTCCGTTGTTGCCAGTTGCCGGTAAAGCCGGCGGTATAGGCAATGCCAAAAATGCACAAGCCGATAGGAAGACGGTGTTGCGAATGGTCAGTCATGGGAAAACTTCCTGCAAAAAGGGATCAATTTAGATAAATCCGCTCAAAAGCTATGGGCATTGTCGAGCCAACTTAAGTCCCGGCCAATCAACAATTCATCTTTTTGCGAATGATGAGTGGTTTTCATTTTGATTCTGCGCAAGTCAAAATGATAGCCGGAGGCCAGTTCACTGATTTCTGGATGGTCATCATAAGTCATCAAAAAGTCGCCTCGTAATCTTGCGGCTTGTTCAAATAGAGCCAAATGGTCAAGCTCTGAATGCTTATAAAGTCTCCTGCCGGCTTTTACATAGGGTGGATCAAAAAAGAAAACCGCATCTGTGCGCTCTTCGTTTTCCCGGCATACCATGAACGCATCACCGTGAATAAAGGTGATGCGTTCGCGCTGTTCGTCGATTGCCAAGATTCTTTGTTTCAATGTCTTAGGATACCAGCGTGATAAAATGCCTTTGCCGTTTTCCCCGTGTTTAACGAAACTCGCGCCTTCCGCCAGGATGCCGCCGCGCTGGACTCTGTTTTTTACGATGGTCGCAAAAGCTCGGTCGCGGACAGACTGGTTCGCATTAGAAATTGCAGCTTTCGCCGTCTCTACCGTCAAGTCAAATGACATAATATGTTCTGCTAGCCAAGCAGCATCGCCACCGAGAATGGTCTGCCAGACCGCAGCTACATCGTCATCCAACTCGACCATCGTTGCCTTGCCGACAAGCCGTTCAAAGATAGCCGTCAACGCTACAATGCCGCCGCCGGCAAAGACTTCAAACAGTTCTTTGTCTTCGCCACCTTGACGCCGAAGCCACATGCGGATATAGGGCACAAGCCAGGTTTTGCCACCAGGATAGCGAAAGGGGCTGCGTTGCGGAATGGAAGCTACGTTGACGATCCCTGGCTTTTCGTCCCATAATGAAAGTTGCAACTTACTCATATTCACTCTTCACCACTGTTATCAGATGCGCTAAACGCTTCACCCTCAAAAGTCGTGATTGGCTCAACGTCTGGTGATATCCCTGATTGCATAGGTTGACCCATTACTTTGCCTTTGGTAATCCTGATCTGAAGGCTGTGTAGAAAATCTTCAACGTTTCCCGCCTCAGTCACCGTGATCTTGTCCATCGCCTCTTTGAATTTTGTGTACACGGTCTTCGCCAATACCAGCTTATAGCGTCCGTCTGGCGGTTCACGTTGCAAATCATAGATGAACCAAGCGATCTCTGCATCTTGGAGGGTGGTTTCCTGAAGTGTTGGCAGTTGGGCAAAAAAGGCGCTATGCACACCTACAACCATCTTCTTTCCCCACCCATGTAGAATCCCGCCCTTGTAGATCAACTGTGGCGCCAGACGCTTGCGCGAAGATGACAAATAGTCAGGTTTGGGATAGTTCCTGCTCGGCCAATCCAGGTTGAAGTTTACCTCAGGCGCCTGCATGTACGCCTTAAAGACGTTGCTAACGTTGCCAGTGATGTAGACAGCCTGCACTTCCACAGCGCCAAAGTCGATCACCTGTCCCTGTTCGTTCAATTCGGCCAGCACCAGATCGATATTGCCCGCAGAATTGCCATCTCTGCCGTTCAGCCGCACCTCGGTCAACGTCACATAATTGGCGCCGTTGGGAAAGAAGAATCGGGCAGCATCAACTACAATCTGCATATCCTGACGAAAGCGGATCGGACAGGTGATTGCAATCGTGTCTCCAGCCAAAATGCTACAGACGCCAAGCGGGTCGGTAACGCTGTTCTTGGTACATCTCAGGCCGGATGAGTTATGAAAAGGACAAAGCCGCCCCTCCCGGTGGTTCACCGCCGCCTGCGACCTATCTTCTACAGGATAGCCAAAGACTTCAGCCAGTGGATTGCGCATGGCTCAATACCCATCCGCAAAGGTGTCGATCATCAGCCTGACATCTCCCAACGGATAGAGGATGGGACAGGTGCAGCCGTTGGCGACATACTGGCGCACTTTAGCCTTGACCTCATCGGGTGTGCCGCTGGCGGTGATGCGCTGGACCAGGTCGTCCGGCACCAGGTGCATGGCCTGGCGCACCTGTTCGTGCGTGGCCGGCCAGCCGAGGATGGATTGGATCTGCGCCACGACTTCGGGTTTGACGCCGCTGGCTTTGGCGATGTGCGGCTGCTGGGCCAGATATTGGGTCAACAGTTCTAAGCTGCGGGCGGTCGACATCGTCAAGCGTCCGGCCCGCCTTTTTCGCCCCTTTCTCCAACTGTTCCAGCGCCGGCAGGTTGTACTCCGGGGGCACACAGTAGTTGAGCACCACGCCATCGCCGATCTCGCCGGTCAATTCCATCATCTGCGGGCCGGTGGCGCCGATCAGAATCGGCACGTTGCGCGGCTCGCGGCGGCCATGCACCACGTCGAGTTCGATGCCATGCACCCGATGAAACTCGCCCGCAAAGGTGACATTTTCCATGTTGAGGAGCCGGCGCAGCACTTCGATGGTCTCACGCATAGCGAGTAGCGGCTTGCGGCGGTCGATGCCCACGTTCTGCGCCAGCGGGTCCCACCAGGCGCCGATACCACAGAGGATGCGGTTGGGCGCCAGGTCATCCAGCGTGAGGAAGGTGGCTGCCAGCAGACCGATGTTGCGCGTCCAGTTGTTGATCACGCCGGAGCCGACCTTGATGCGGCTGGTCACCGCGGCAAAGGCAGCCATGGGCACAATGGCATCACGCACCAGGCGGCTCTCGGCCTGCCAGACCGCCTCGAAGCCCTTCTCCTCGGCGTACTTGACGTACTCCATCCCATCACGGATCGGATGCTTATCCTGCAAATATAATGCGACGCGCAGCTTGGTCTGTTGACTCGAACGGGCTGACATTCTTTTTCTCCTCGCGCAAAAATTTACATTCTATGCAGGAGTTAACGGCTTAAGCCACCATCAATCCTCGGGTGGCGTCAAACGGATGACTGCGTATTGCCGATCTTTTTCTTCCCAGCCGATCATAAATTCGATCAGTGACATCTCAATCGGCGCAGCCGTGAAGTATGGATCGTGAATGTAAATAACATCGCGTTCTCTGTCGATACCGACAACCACAACTGCATGTTCCGTCGTGAGCTTGCCCCAATGCTGCCAATTGAGTGTTCTTACGCCGGCAATCACAGGCAGTCCATTGGCAATATTGGATTCAAAGATGGTGGACTGGCCCAAGTCGCCGCTTACTATGGTCATGCCCAATATCTCCAGGCGGCTCAAGTGACTAAAAGGAGTAAACAACTCTCCAGCCCGTAACAACTCGCGTAACCGGCTGTAGCCAATGTCAATCCCCAAGTAATTGAGCACCATTTCAGCACATGCGATTAAACAATCAGAGCGGTGTCTTTGCCTGCTGTGCGTGAAATTTGACAATAGCATTGGCACGCTCTTTGATTTGCTTGATTTGCTCAGTTGTCAAGGGAAATGGTTCACCGGTGAGTGCGTCTATGTCCAATGTACCAAGTGCCACAGGACCGATTTCGTACATCTTAAACACAATTGTAACTTGCCACACTGCTTGTTCGCCGTCGACCAGCACAGGGTCGGCGCCCTCGAAAAACATAGCGATCGCATCACTCAGATACCGTTGCGCTCGCTTGCGTGCGTATTCTCCTAACACATACCCCTGGTCATTCACCGGCAACACGCCAAGCGACCTACAGCGCAAGATGGCAGCTTTTTCATGGATCAAACCAATTTCAGTGGCGGTCAGTGGAATGACAGTGCCCGTCTTGGCATCGACAAAAATAGATGCCAAGGGTCCATACACACAGGAGACAAAGAAGCGCCATCGTTTGTCGTCATCACCAGGCTGGCTGCGGGATGGCAAGTCACCCGTGACCTCAAATGTCGGATCGAGATGGGTCGCCACATAGGCAGCGGCGGCGCTCTTGGCCTCGGTTTGGGTGACAAGAGCCCCCTGAATCTCACTGACTGGTTCAGAATCGATCAAGACCTGCATCATCTTTACTCCTTCACAGCTCGCGGTCAGACGAGTTCGTCATCCCTTAGCAATCACAACTCTTGAATATTTTCGCGCACCTTCACAATCGCTCGGCCAATCTCCTCCATCTCCTCCGGCCC
>QEUW01000112.1 GCA_003577005.1 Chloroflexota bacterium
GCCACCGGTGAGAATTCCCCCGTCTTTGCCGACAGCCAGAAGCTGGCCTTTGAGCCACGCTGGTCGAGTGACGGCCAGTATCTCAGCTATCTCTCGCCCGATCTGGGCGGCGTGGGAACGCTCAACCTCTACGATGGCAGCACCCAGTTTTATGAGACGACGACCGGCGAACCTGGCATCTGGCGCCCGCTGCGCAGCCAGTTGCTGATCAATGTTCTGCGTCAGCTTGATACGCAGTATGTCGTCCACCTGCTGCTCATCGATGTCAACAACAACGAGCAGCGCAACCTCAGCGGCGAAGAGGCGTTGGTGGAAGATGGGTCGCCGGCCTGGTCGCCTGATGGCGGCTGGATCGCCTTCCGCCGCAAAGAGCTCACCGGCCCAACCGCTACGCTGGGCAAGCAACTCTGGCTCATGCGCGGCGATGGCAGCGAGGCTCGCGCCCTTACCGCCGATGCTGATTTTGACCACGGCCAACCCCAGTGGTCGCCCGATGGCCGCTACCTGTTGTTCCACAAATTGCCGCTCAAGGGGCCGGACATTACCCTCTCGGTCTGGGTGCTGGATGTCGAGAGCAGCGAACAGTGGGAAGTCGCCCGTCCCGGCCAGCGTCCCCTGTGGCTGCCGTAGCATCCTGCCCTATAAAAATTCGTCAGTTTAACCCTGAGACACGTTAGAAAAAGCCAAACAACCTCTCCGTGACAGCTTTGAGCAATGCCTCTGGGTCTGCCGGTTGAGGAGTTCCCCTCTTGTGCAAACTTCTCGGAGCTTGCCTGTTTGGTATCACCCCTCGGTCGCCTTTCAAAATAGTGCGTCTTTGGTCTGTTTGTTTGACAGACCCTCTGCCTTCTGTTAGAATCCCGCCCCAATCGAGAATAATTCTCATTTACGACAGGAAGGGGAAGAGATGCTTTCATCTGGCCGAGCCCACAACACTTTGACGCTGGCGCTTAGCGCGCTTATGTTGCTCCTACTGGCCGCTGCCTGCGCCACACCGGTCTCAGGGCCGGTTGTGACCACCGGCGTAGCTGAAACCGCCCCGGGTGGTGAAGCGACCGATGCGCACGGTGGAGGCGCTATTCACGCGGAAGATGAATACGACCTGCCGGACCTCAGCCCGGTCACGCTCGTTGAGGGCGAAAGGCTGCGCGTGGTCGCTACGACCAATATTTTAGGCGACGTCGTACGCAACATCGGCGGGGATCAGATCGAACTGACGACCTTGCTGCCCGTGGGCGCCGACCCCCACAGCTACAACGCCACCCCAGCCGATCTGCGCATGTTGAGCGAAGCCCACGTGATCTTTATCGTCGGCGAGGGCATCGAGGAGTCACTGCTGCCGGTGATCGAAAACCGGGGCGGCGACAGCGCGCTCGTTGCTGTCAACACGGGTATCAACTTGATGGCGATGGACGCTTACGAAGAAGACGAAGTCCACGAAGATGAACCAGAAGAGGCGCGCGAGGGAGACGAAGCGGATCATGACCACGGTCTCGACCCGCACACCTGGACGGCTGTACCCAATGTGATGCACTGGGTCGAGATCATCGAACACGCCCTGAGCGAACTCGACCCGGCCAATGCTGAAACGTACGAGGGCGCAGCCGGCGCTTACCTTGCCGAGCTCGAGGCGCTGGATACTGAGATCGAAGCCGCCGTCGCCGCGATCCCGGCTGAAAACCGCAAGCTCGTGACCGACCATGAAACCTTTGGCTATTTTGCCGCCCAGTACGGCTTCGAAATCATCGGCACGGTGATTCCCTCGTTCAGCACGTTAGCCGCGCCCTCAGCCCAGGAACTGGCCGCGCTCCAGCGCCAACTCGAAGCAGAGGGGGTAAGAGCTATTTTCGTCGGCTCGACGGTCAGCCCTACGCTGGCTCAGCAGATCGCCAACGATGTAGGCGTTCGGGTAACCCCGCTTTACAGCGATTCCCTCAGCACTTCTGACGGTCCGGCGGCCACCTATATCGATCTGATGCGATACAACGTGGCCTCCATCCTCGCGGCGCTGGAGTGATTATAGTGCAGAGTGCAGAATGCGGAATATGTGATTCACAGTCCCCGATTCCGCATTCCACACCCCGCTATGATGCGCACCAGTGTTGCGGGTGATATGACAACGATGCACCGCCAGGTTATCGTTATAGTAAGTGGCCACACCATTTCGTCCGATTTTGAGAATCGGGCAGCCTTTCGTATACTAAACTCTGTCAATTTCGTATTCTTTCTTTTCATGTACATTTTCATGTACAAAGGCGCAAAGCACAATGGGAATCCGAATTCGCGAACGGTTCGTGCAGATCTCACTGATCTCCAACGATCTGGTTCGTGTGCTGTTGGGACGATAACGGACGGGTTTCACCCCGTCTAACTGCAATCATCGGCCATGAGTCTGCGACAAGATCGTAGGGTTCATGGCCTTTTTCATTGGTCACAAATGAATGCCGGCGCTGTTGATGGCCCTGGGTGGGCACAACAGCCAGCGCAGGCGAGGCCAGGCCCGAGAGATCAGGCACGGCCTCGCCTTTTCGTTTTGCCTGTGCTTTGCCAGGAGGAAAATCATGGCAAAGCCCTTACGAAAACGAATTGCGTTGGCGCAGCATTTCTTTCGCCGCCCGGACCTGGTGCGTACCCTGGTGCGGGAGAGTGGTCTCGCGCCCTCGGATACTGTGGTCGAAATTGGACCGGGAGACGGCATCCTCACCGAGGCGCTGGCGGCGGTGGCGGGTCGAGTCATCGCCGTTGAAAAGGACCCGGCGCTCGTCAGGCGGCTGCAACGGCGTTTCCGGTTGCAGAGGCATGTGGAGATCAGGGCAGGCGACTTTCTGACTATGCCGCTCGATCTGGGCGATTACACCGTGTTTGCCAACATTCCCTTCAACCGGACAGCCCAGATCATGCACAAACTGGTCAAGGCGCCGCAACCACCGCGGATGGCACATCTGGTCATACAGCGGGAGGCGGCACAGAAGTTCGCCGGTGTGCCCCGGGAGACCCAGTTTTCACTGTTGTTGAAGCCACACTTCGCCGTTGAAATTGTGCGCAAGCTGCGGCGAACCGATTTCAACCCGCCCCCTAGCGTTGAAGTCGTCCTGCTCCAGATGAAGCAGCGCGACCCTCCGCTGGTTCCTGCCGCCGATGTTGAGCACTATCGTCGTTTTGTCCGCTATGGCTTTCAGAGGGGCAGGCATAATTTATGGTTGACCTACAAATCACTGTTCACCTACCCACAGTGGAAGAGAATTGCGCGCGATTTGCGCTTTCCTCGCAATGCCACGGCGACCCAACTGACCTTTGCGCAGTGGCTGGGGTTGTTTGAGCGCTACCGGCAACAGGTAAAGCCAGTAAAGCAGGCGCTGATCCTCACAAAATTTTTGAGCGAGGAGCAGCAGGTGCTATAATGCCGGACGTTCCACAAGTAAACCCAGCTTCATCAAGCGAGAAAGAGTGGTCTTAGCCACCCTGGATTCGTCAACGGCAGCGCGCACTTGTTCAGCGCAATTCCGACGCTTGCTCTGGTGTGTTAGTGGGCGTACTATCATTTCTCAATTCTATCCCTTTGTCTAGCAGATTCAATCAAGGAGGAAGTGTATGAGCCAGTCAAACTCTCCCCGCCTGCTCTCGCGCCGCCGTTTTCTCGTGGCCACAGGTGGGACCGCCATTGGCGCCGCGCTGGTCGCCGCCTGTGCGCCGTCCGCACCCGGGGCGCCGGCTGCCTCGTCAGGTAGCGCGGGTGAAGCGGCCGCGCCCAGTGCCGAGAAGACAACCGTGAGCGCCCACATGGTGCAAAAGCAGGATGTGTCAGATTGGATTCAGATGGGGCTCGACCAGGACATTGACGGCTTTGTCTCGTCCAATCCCGACATCGAAATCGCACTGGAGACTATTCCCGGCTGGACGGCTGAGTACATCCCCAAGATCCTCTCGTTTGCCGCCGCCGGCACATTGGGCGACGCCGTCTGGTATCCGCCCCGCCACCGTTCGCACATTGCCTGGGGCACCAGCTATGGCATCGTCACCGATCTGAACCCGCTGGCCGACAGCGCCGGCTATGATATGAAGGCCAACTTCTTTGAAGGCGCAGTCGAGGCCAACAGTCACGAAGGCAAACAGTACTGGATGTCCTTCATCTCGGAGCCGATTGTGCCGGTCATTGCCTACAACAAGACCAAAGTCAACGAGATGGGCATCGGCGAGCCAAGCGATGACTGGACTTTTGATGAGCTGGCCGATTGGGCACAACAAGGCACCACCGACGATACCTTTGGTTACTATGCCGCCGATCGCGCCTACCTGGGCTTTAGTGGCGCACCCTACCTGCGCCAGCATGGCGTCGAGCAGGTGGATGCTGAAGGCAAGCGAGCCACCTTCCTGGACACCCAGGAGCAGTTTGTCAAAGCGCTCCAGTTCGACTACGACCTGACCAACACCTGGAAAGTGTCGCCCTCACCGGCCGCGGGCGCCATCAATGCGCCCGAACTGTTTGGCGGCCAGAAGGTGCTGGCTGTGGACATTTGGCCTTTCCGCATCCAGATTTACCCCGCCACCTTTACCGACTTCGAGATCGACTTTGTGCTGACACCGGTGGTCAACAAAGGTGACGCTCGCCGCAGCATGTTGAACGAACATGTCTTTGGTCTCACCACCGCCAGCAAGAACCCCGACGCTGCGTTCAAGTTCCTCACCTGGATCGCCGGCAAAGAGATGAACGTGCAGGGTGTGATCCAGGGACAAAAAGGCCCCATCGCCCGCGCCGACTTCTGGGCCGATGACCGGGTCTACGAACAGGAGCCAACCTACGCCAAGTTGCGCCCCATCATGGAGAGCATCGAGGCCGACTTCCTAGTAGCGAATTTCCGCGGCGAAGAGTACGACAACGCACTCCATGCCGTCTACGAGGCGATGATTTTGGGTGAAAAGACGCCTGAACAGGCCGCCGTTGAGATTCAGGACGCCTGCCAGGCTGTGTTGGACAAAGAGCCGGCCTAAGCAACGCTCAATGGTTAATGCTCAATGGTTAATGGTTGCGCCGCGCCAGCAATCCTCAACATTGAGCATTGAGCGTTAGCCATTAGCCATTAACCATTGATTGGCTATGACTACAATTGCACCTGCTCGCACCCGCTGGTCGCCTATGCGGCGGCGTGAGGCCATTGAGGGCGTTCTCTATCTTTCGCCGTGGATCATCGGCTTTATCGTCTTTGTGGCGGGTCCGCTGCTGGCTTCGCTCTATCTGGGTTTTACCAAATACAATGTGCTGCGCCCGGCGCAGTGGATTGGTCTGCAGAATTATGTGACTGCATTCACCCAGGACCCGCTCTTTTTGCCTTCCATCTGGCGCAGTTTCTATTATGCGCTGTTGAGCGTGCCCCTAGCCATGATCGGCTCGTTGATCGTGGCGCTCTTGCTCAACCAGAAGCTCTGGGCCACGACGATGTGGCGCACCTTCTATTTTCTACCTACGCTGACCCCGCTGCTGGCTGTGGCGCTCCTGTGGCGTTGGATGCTCAACCCCGATGTGGGGCTGGTCAACTATCTGCTGGCGCAGGTGGGGATCAAGGGGCCGGGTTGGCTCGCCAGCACGACCTGGGCGATCCCGTCGCTGGTGATCATGGGGCTGTGGAACAGCATCGGCGGCTCGCGCATGATCATCTTTCTGGCCGGCCTGCAGGATGTGCCCAAAGAGATCTTGGAATCAGCCGAGATCGATGGGGCGGGATCATGGTCAAAATTCTGGCACGTGACGTTGCCGCTCATCTCGCCGACCATCTTTTTCAATCTGGTGCTAGGTATCATCTTTGCCTTGCGCACCTTTGATACGGCGCTCATCGCCACCAATGGCGGGCCGGCGCGGGCCACCTGGTTTATCTCGCTGCACATTTACCAGAATGCGTTTGTCAGCTTTGACATGGGCTACGCCTCGGCGCTCTCCTGGGTTTTCTTCATCATCCTTTTTGTGTTGACCTATCTCCAGTTCCGCCTGTCGGGAAGCTGGGTTTTTTATGCTGGGGAGCGACGCTAACTGAATCTCCATAAAGCTCTTCAATCTCCAGAGATTGAAGAGCTTTATGGAGATTTGGGGAGACTGAGCAATTTCTAACGAGTAATGGGCAATGGCAGAACAAGCAATGCGGCCGCAAGCGGCGCCATCGTTTTCCACCACGCGCACCACGCACAGGCAGGGGCGCATGTTGCAACTGGTACTGGTCTATCTGCTCGTGGTGATCGGGGCCGTGGCATCGATGCTACCCTTCGTTTGGACCTTTCTCAGTTCGGGCAAGACGATCAGCGAACTCTACCGCTATCCGCCCACCTGGTGGCCGGAACAGATGATGTTTGTACCCAACTACATCGAGATTTTCCAGGTGGTGCCCTTTGCGCGCTGGCTCTACAACACGGCGGTGATCACGGCGCTCTCGCTGTTGGGGACGGTGATATCGGCGACGATTGTGGCGTATGGTTTTGCGCGCTTCCGCATTCCAGGGCGCGACCTCTTCTTCTTCATCACCCTGAGCACCATCATGTTGCCGGTGGAGGTGACGCTGATCCCTACCTATCTGCTCTTCAAGAACTTTGGCTGGATCGACACCTGGTATCCGCTCTGGGTGCCTTCGTGGTTTGGGGGTGGTGCATTCAATATCTTCCTTATGCGCCAGTTCATCATGGCGATCCCCTTTGACCTCGATGAGGCGGCGAGGTTGGATGGCGCGAGCAGTTGGCGCATCCTCTGGCAGATCATCACCCCCCTCTGCCGGCCTGCCATTGCCACGGTGGCAACGCTGGGCTTTATTACCAACTGGAACAACTTTCTCGGCCCGTTGATCTTTCTCAACACCGAGAGCAAATACACCGTGGCCGTGGGCCTGCGCTACTTCCAGAGCGCAGTGGCCGGTGGGGCCGGTGCGGTCTCACGCCCGCAGGATCATCTGCTCATGGGCGCCGCGCTCATGGTGGCGCTGCCCTGTCTGATCCTCTTTTTTGTGGCGCAGAAGTATTTTGTGCAAGGGATTGTCACGACGGGGATCAAAGGGTAATGAAGCAACAAGCCACAGCTGCCGCCCCCTCCGATACACTCTTGGTCATCCAACAGTTCCACGACGCCTTCAACCGCCACGATGTGGACGCCATCATGGCGCTGATGACCGATGACTGCGTCTTCGAGAACACCTTTCCACCCCCTGATGGCGAACGCTATGCCGGTGCGGCTGCCGTCCACGCCTTCTGGGAGACCTTCTTTCATAATTCACCTAACGCTTACTTTGCCATAGAAGAGAGCTTCACCGGCGGGGACCGGGGGGTTATCCGCTGGCGTTACACCTGGCAAGATGCCGATGGCCAAAGCGGCCACGTCCGCGGGGTGGACATTTTCCGTGTACGCGGGGGCAAAGTGGCGGAGAAGCTATCGTACGTGAAGGGATAAAGAACCAACAAATCTCCACAAATCTCTGATTCTTCAATCTCAAAGGGGCGACAGGAATCAGAGATTTGTGGAGATAACGAGAGATTGGATCATACCCGCAACCGCGGGTCGAGCACATCGCGCAGCCCATCTCCGAGAAAATAGATCGCCAACACGGTGCTCGTCAGCAGCACGCCAGGGAAGGCGGAAATCCACCAAGCCGTGGTCAGATAGTTGCGCCCGTCGGCGATCATGGCGCCCCACGTCGGGATGAGCGGCGAGATACCCAGCCCTAGGAAGGTCAGCGATGACTCGGCGAGAATGGCGCCGCCCACCCCCTGCGTCGCCAGGATGATGACCGGCGTCCACACGTTGGGCAACAGGTGGCGCAGCACCAGCCGCCAGTCAGGCAACCCCACACAGCGCGCCGCCTCGATGAAAGGCTGTTCGCGCAGGCTCAGCACCGTGCCGCGCACAATGCGCGCATAGCCCACCCACCCGCTGATCCCCAACACCAGGATCACGTTGAGCAACCCGGTTCCCAACACGGCCATGATGGCGATGATCAGCAAAATAAAAGGCACTGCCAGTTGGATGTCCACCAGCCGCATGATAATCGTATCTACCCAGCCGCCAAAAAAGCCGCTGACCAATCCCATGGGCACGCCGATGATCGCAGCCACGACCACCACCGTCAACCCGACCAGCAGCGAAACGCGCGCGCCGTACATCATGCGCGAAAGCAGGTCACGCCCCAACGCATCGGTGCCCAACAGATGGTAGGTGCCTTCCGCCGAAGTCGAGAAGGGGGGCAACTGCACCCGATTGAGATTCTGGTCACGCTCCGGGTAGGGGGCGATCACGGGCGCCAGCAGCGCGATCGCCCCAACCAGCAACAGATAGCTCAACCCGCCGATGACGCGCCGGCTGCGCCAAAAGCGCTGGCGAAAGAGACCGCGTCGCGGCCGGTCAACGATATCGACGGGTTGGGCAGGAGTTGGCCCATGTGTTTGTAGCGACGTAGTTGTCATAAGTAACGGACGAAGGACGATGGGCGAAGGACGATAGACGATGGTCCATCGTCCTTCGTCTATCGTCTCTATTCGTAGCGAATCCTTGGGTCGAGATAAACATAGAGCAGATCAACCGCCAGATTGAGAAAGACATAGACCACCGAAATGACCAGCACCGATGCCTGCACCAGTGGATAATCACGAGCATTGATCGCCTGCAAGGCCAATCGCCCCACCCCCGGCCAGGCAAAGATGCTCTCGGTAATCACGGCCCCGCCAAAGAGCGCCCCCAGTTGCAACCCGATCACCGTCACCAGCGGGATGAGGATGTTGCGCAACGCATGGCGGACAATGACGGACCGTTCGGTCAACCCTTTGGCGCGCGCCGTGCGGACATAATCTTCGCCGAGCACATCCAACATCCCCGAACGCACCAGCCGCGTCACCAACGCCATCAGCACCGAGCCGAGCGTGATCGCCGGCAACACCAAATGGCGCACCGTCCCCCGCCCGGAGGTGGGGAACCACCCCAGGTTGACCGAGAAGACCAGGATCAACATGATGCCCAGCCAGTACGGCGGGATCGCCTGGCCGAGCATCGCCAGATTGGTGCCCAGATAGTCCCAAATCGTGTCACGCTTGAGCGCCGAGAGAATGCCGATGGGGATCGCCACACTCAGCGAAAAGAGCAGCGCTGCCGCCGAAAGCTGCAACGTCGCCGGCATCCGCTCCATCAACACCTTGAGCGCCGGCTGTTGAAAGAAGAGCGAGTTGCCCAGATCACCTGTCACAGCCTTGGTCAGAAAGACCCAATACTGGACGTAAATGGGTTTATCCAACCCCCATTTGGCGCGCGCCTCGGCGATCTGCTCCGGGCCGGCCGTTTCGGCCAACAGCATGGTCACCGGGTCTCCCGGCGCCAGGCGCAGCAGAAAAAAGACGATGAGCGAGATGCCCCAGATGACGATGACCGACTGCATGAGCCGGCGGCGGATGTAGACACCCATGGTTAATGCTCAATGGTTAATGCTCAATGCTCAATGATTAATGGTTAATAAGCTGCGGTACTGTTATTCATTGAGCATTAACCATTAACCATTGACAATTCTCTACCCGCTCACGCCCACGCCGTTCCACGGGCGGGTGGTGTCGGGTGAGTAGGCTTCGTAGCCGGTGATCCGCTGACGGACGGCCCAGATGTTCTCCTGGCGGTAGAGCTGGATCTCGACGGCTTCGTCGTAGATTTGTTTCTGGATCGCCTTGTACTGCTCGTCGGCTGCGACCGGGTCGACCTCGACGCAGACCTGCTCGATCAGCTGTTGAAATTCCGGGTGTTGGGGGCCGAAACCGGAGCCATACGTGTCGTTGACGTAGAAGATCTTGTACTGGTTGCAGGGATTGTTGGCCTTGCCACCTTGTTGTAGCGCCAGATGGTAGCTGCCGGAACGGCGGGCGTCGGTGTAGGCGCCCGGTTCGAGGAACTGTAAGTCTACCTCAAAACCGATCTCCTGCAGCGCGCCGGCCACATACTCCATCACTTCTTTGCCTTTGGCGAACCAGAAGGGATGTGCCTTCATCTCGATGCGAGTGCCGGGCGCCACGCCGGCTTTGTCGAGCAACCGCCGCGCCTCGTCCGGGTCATAGGGAACAGGTTCCAGACTGGGATCATACCCCACCGTGCCCTGCGGAATGTGCCCGCCCACCACCTGACCGGCCTTGACGATGTTCTTGACCAGCGCCTCGCGGTCGATGGCGTAGTTGACCGCCCAGCGCGCATCCGGGTTGTCAAAGGGTGGCCGTTGGTTCTGCGTCAGCAAATAGAGATGGTCGAGCGATGGCCGGCGGTAGATGGCGATGTTCTCATCCTGGGCCAGTTCCTCGGCCAGTTCGCCGCTGACGTTGGCGATGATGTCCACCTCGCCAGAGCGGAGTGCGGCCACGCGGGTCGCCTCCTCGCTGATGGGGCGGTAGCGCAGCCGCTGCACCTTGACAATGTCGCGCTTCCAGTACTCCTCAAAGACCTCGCCCAGCCAGTATTCGCCCTTGACATACTCCAGGTGGCGGAAGGGGCCGCTGCCGATGGCCTGTTCCCAGAAATTCTCGCCGTATTCATCGGCGGCTTTCTTGGAGAGGATATGTTCACCCATGAGCAGGTTGAAAAGGGGAGCCGGCTTCAGGCAGTTAAAGATCACCGTTGCGGCGTCCGGTGCATCGACACTGCCGAGCAAGTCGTTGAAGGCCGTGGAGTGTTGAAAATCGGGGTTGGCTAACAGCCGGTCATAGGTGAACTTCACATCTTCAGCCGTCACTGGCGAGCCATCGTGGAAGGTGGCGCCTTCGTGCATCTTGGCGGTCCAGACCGTGCCCTCGGGGTTGCTGCTCCATTCCAGCCCGAGCCAGGGGATCTGCGAACCGTCGGGCGCCACGTCGAAGAGTTGGTCATAGATACAGCGGTTGATCTCGCCCTCCATGCGCCCACCGATGAGCTGTGGATCCTGGGTGCGCAGATCGTCCCCACGTGACCAGGTGATCTCGCTGAGGGGCGCGCTGCTGCCCGGCGCCACCATCTGGCATGCGGTGAGCAATTGGGAGAAGAAGGGGAGACTCAGGCCGACACCGGCGGCCTGCAAGAAGCGACGGCGCGTGAATGGATAGGCCATGATCGGTTTCTCCTTTTGGTGATGGCTGAACAGAATTGGACTCTTTTTCGGCAAATTTGCAGCTGGGGGCAGCCAGGCCAGTCAAGATTATAGAGTTAATTCAAAACGCTGTCAAAGCGCAAAAAAAACAGCCACCCAGCACAATTGATATACAAACATCCCCGGTACCTCCGCAGGTACCGGGGATGTATAGAGTATGGTTCCCTGTCTGGCGAAGAATCTCTATGCATCAGATGCTCGTTTGGCGCGCCAGACAAAGGCTTACCCCTGTGGCTTAATGACGCACATACACCTCGGTGCCGTGATCTGCCCAGTGATAGAGCATCTCGGCCTCGTCGATGCGCATGTTGATACAGCCGTGGCTGGTAGGGCTGCCAAACTTGTTGTGCCAGTAGGCGCCGTGGATGGCATAGCCGCTATAGAAATACATGACCCACGGTACATTGGGCAGGTCGTAATCGGGACCGGTCATACGCTGTTTTGTATATTTGCGTTCGATCTTGAAACGCCCCGTGACGGTGGGGAACCAGTCTGTGCCACTGCTGATGCTTGTGTGCATCACCGCCACATCGCCTTGCCAGGCGGTAAGCGTCTGGTTGCTCAGGTTGACCTCGATCCAGCGTTTGCCGTCCGCCGGTGCGCCGGCAGCGACCAACGCCCGTTGCGCCACGGGTTCGCCTGAGCGGATGCGCAACCGTTGCCCCTCCCAGACAAAGTTCGGATTGGGTAGACCATTCGCCGCCATCAGCGCCTGAACAGTTGTGTTGAAGCGGGTGGCAATGGCATGGAGCGACTCCCCTTGCTGTACGACGTAGATCTGATCGGCGACTTGTAGCTGTGACGGCTGCTCACCCGACAAAGGCGCGGCGCGTGCCGTCACCCGCAGCCGCTGACCCACATGGATCGTGCTGGGGTCGGTGATCGAGTTGAGCCGCATGATATCCGTCAGGTTCATGCCGTGCCGCTGGGCGATGTGCGAGAGCGTATCACCTCGACCCACCACGTAATAACCGTGGTTGCCCGGCAGCGCATCCTCCGTAGCCGGTGTACCGTAGGCGCCAGCGCCCGGGTTGCCAGGGATGAGCAGCCGTTGGCCCACAAAGATAACATTGGGGTCGGTGATGCCGTTCATTGCCATGAGCGCCTCAAGTTCGACCGCATACTGGCGTGCGATCTGGGTCAGACTCTCCCCGCGCTGGACGACATGCACCGTCTCTTGCGCATACGCTGGCGTAGATGGCCCAATTGCGCCACAAGCGATAAAAAGTGCCAGGACAAGGGTAAAGATAGAAGTAGATCGGCAACGTTTAGGGGTAATTACGGACCAAGAGGGGGCACTGCGAGACACAATCCTGTTCATAAGCGGAAAGCCTTTCACCAAGCCAAACAAAGACGGCGCAAGACGTGTCGCGCCGTATCCTTGCCTGGTTATGACGAAAAGAAGGGAGATTGTCTGCTGCTGATCGCCTCTGCGCTGTGAGAGCCGACACCGGCTCGGCGGTTAAAGTAAGAGAGTAGGTCGGGTGGGACTCGAACCCACACGGGTGTTACCCCGACGGATTTTAAGTCCGTTGCGTCTGCCGTTCCGCCACCGACCCTTAGCCTAATTTTATTACTATCCCCAATGATTGTCAACCTACTTTTGTCTTAAATCACCCGCTCGTTGCCCCCATCAATGGGGACCTGTGCGCCGGTTGTCTTGGCGAAGAGCGAGCCGGCCAGAGCGCAGACCAGCGCCGCCACATCCTTCGAGGTGATCTCGGTCTTGAGGAGATTGTTCTTCTTATACTCATCCACGCTGATCCCGTAGCTGGCGGCCCGTTTGGCGAGCACTTCGGGGGTCCAGATGCCGGTGTCGAAGACAGCGTTGGGGTGCAGCATGTTGACCCGAATGCCAAACTGGCTCAACTCCAGCGCGGCGACTCGGCCCAACTGTGTCAGCCCTGCCTTGGCTACTGAATAGGCCCCAGCTCCCGGCCCTGGCGCCGGCACGTTCTTGGAGGCGATGATCACCACCGCCGGGTCGATGCCCACCTTGAGATACGGTATGCTGTACTGGACCAGCCGTTGGTGGCTGGTCAGGTTGAGGTCAAGGCTGCGCGCCCACGCCCCCGCATCCATCTCCTCGATGGTCTGGCTGCTGGGAAAGATGCCGGCGTTGCAGATCACAATGTCCAACCCGCCAAAATGACGTACAGTGGCTTCGACGGCGGCCTTGAGCATGGCACTGTCGGTCACATCGCAGACCTGGCCGCGGATCTGGGGCTGCTTGAACAGCTTCTCGATCTCCGGGTTGATGTCCAGCGCAGTGACGGCGGCGCCCTGGGCGGCGAGCGCCTCGGCGCAGGCCTTGCCGATCCCGCTGGCTGCACCGCTGACGATGGCGATCTTGCCCAGCAGTGGAGGTTCGGCGCCGCCCTTGCCCAGTTTGGCCTGTTCCAGCTCCCAGTACTCGACCTCGAAAATCTCTGCTTCACCCAACACCGACCAACCACCCAATGCCTCTGCCACCTGGATGGCTCGCATGGTGTGGTGTTGAATATCGACAATGGGCACGATCTCCTTGAACGTGCGGCCAAGGCTGACCGTGCCGTGCCCCGGCCAGACCGCCCAACGTGGAGCCGGGTCGAGCGGGGTGAGTGTTTGGGGAAAGTTCGCCGCATTCCGCTCAAAATAGGCGCGATAGTCGGCGGCGTACTGCTCCACCGCCGCTGCTACCTCCCCTTCAATCATCAGCGGCACTCGTTTGGCGCGCAGCACATGGTCGGGCGTGAGCAGACCACGCGTAGCAATTTCCGCTATGTTGGGCTGATTGGCAAAGCCCAGGGCTTCAGCGCTCGCATCCAGCCTCGCCAGCGATGCGCCACCACGCTGGCGTGAAACTGCCTGGCGGAGGCGAGCAAGGTCGAGGAGGTTCTCTTGCGGTTTGCTTGTCACCGCAGCCGTGACCGGCGTATGTGGAGCCAGATACTCCTCGGCCCGCGTCACGATCTCGATATGGCGTTCATAGCTGGTGCGGGCGTCGCCGGCAAAGGTGAAGACGCCGTGGTGCATGAGGAGAATACCATCGAGCCGGCTCCAGTCGATGCCCCGTGTCATCTCGTAGACCCTGCGCGCCAGCACAAAACCCGGCATGACATACGGGACGATCAACATATTTGGCCCATATAGCTCGCGCACCCTGGCCTCGCCATCCGGCGTGTTCATGATCGTGACGACAGCATCGGCGTGGGTGTGATCCACAAACTTGAACGGGATGATAGCGTGGAGAATCGCCTCGACTGACGGGTTGGGCGCACCTGGGTCCAGGAGGGCGGCGCGCTGCTGCTTGACCATGTCGGCGTCGCTCAGCTGCTCCAGTTCGGCCATGCGCAGGAGCGCCTTCATCCGCACCGGCGCAAAACCAGGCGCCTCGATAGTCGCCAGATCCCAGCCGCTGCCTTTGACGTAGAGCGCATCGACCGGCTCGCCAAAGAAGTCGGGCACGGTCATCTTGACTGAGGTGTTGCCGCCGCCGTGCAACACCAGCGACGGGTCGCCGCCCAGCAGGCGTGAGGTGTAGACGCGCAGCGCCAGCGGGTCGTTGCCCAGCGCCGCGGCTTGTTGGTCGTTCCAGAGACTCTTCATAGGGTGTATGATACCGAATCGGCGGTTGTTCGACAAGTCAGTCTTCGATTAAAGTTGAGGCTGAAAACTGAACTCGGCTAAAGATGCGCGGGTACTCTACAGGATGCCGGCCACGCGCGGCTCAAAGTAGTTCATGGCTCGCCGCCAGAGGCGATAGAGGGCGAACTCCTCCAGATCAGCGTTGCGGTGGCCGGGACGCTCGTAGACCTCGGGCCGGCGACGACGGATCTCAGGCCGATGCAACTCCTCAGAGAAATTGGCAAAGAGATCCTGTAACTCCCTCCCTGGCTGCCTGGTGCTGTTGACTGGCGGAGAGAATCTTCAATTTGTCTCCAACAGCCGTTCCTCATAAATGCGCCGCACCGTAGCCTCGATCTCCGGCTCGCGCACGCTGAGGTCGCGCAGGCGAAAGTGGGCCGAGAGCCGGCCAATCAACTCGGAGGCGGTGATGGCGTTGCGCTCAAAGCGGTAGGTCACGCGCAATCCTTCGTGGGCGGCGACCTCTGCCCCTTCCACCGTGACATCCGCGTACGGCTCGGCCAGATCGACCACGAGTTCGCGTGTGCCGCCAAAGCGTTCCAACAACGTAGCGAGCTTGCCGTCGAAAAGCAGCCGGCCTTGGTCGATGATCATCACCCGGTCGCACAGCTTTTCCACATCTGCCAGATCGTGGGTCGTGAGCAGAACCGTGGTGCGCCGTTCTTGGTTGATGTGGGCAATAAACTGGCGGATGCGCTCTTTGGCCACCACATCCAGCCCAATCGTTGGCTCGTCGAGGAAGAGCAGATCAGGGTCGTGGAGCATGGCGGCGCAGAGGTCGGCGCGCATCCGCTGGCCCAGCGAAAGCGAACGCACCGGCGAGTTAAGAAAGGAGTCTAGTTCGAGCACCTCACGAAATTCTGCCAAGTTGCGTTGAAAGCGATCTTTGGGAATCCGGTAGATAAACTGCAACAAGTCGAGCGACTCAACCACCGGCAGGTCCCACCAAAGGGTGGTGCGCTGGCCAAAGACCACCCCGATGCGGGCCACGTAGCGTTCCCGTTCTCGCCAGGGGACTAATCCGTTTACCTCCACCACACCACCCGATGGCACTAGCAGTCCGGTCAACATCTTGATCGTCGTGGACTTGCCGGCGCCGTTCGGCCCCAGGTAGCCAACCAGTTCACCCTCAGCCACACTAAAGCTGATGCCATCCACCGCCCGTACAATCTTTACCTCGCGCTCTACCAGGTTGCGGAAGGTCCCCAACAGGCCGCGGTGATGTTTGTTGATGCGAAAGTGTTTTTGCAAGTTCTCGACAGTGATCATGTGAATTGTCAATGCTCAATGGTTAATGCTCAATGCTCAATTGAGGAACGAAGTATGACGCTAACTCATCCTCATTAACAATTGAGCATTAACCGTTACCCATTAACTATTATTACGTGCCTGTGCTCTGGTAGTGGCGGATGCCAAAGCGCCAAAAGGCAAGTGCAGCCAGCAGCGTGCCGAAGCCGACAGCCGGAGCGACAAAACGCAGCGCCGGCGGCAGGCCGAGCGGGTCGGGCTTGTCCAGGAAATAGAGCGCCGGATAATAGTTGAGAAAGATGGCCGGTATGATATAAGTAAAGAGCCGCCGCAACAGGTCAGGATAGATGTGCATGGGATATTGCATCATTTCGCTGCCGCCATAGGTGAGGATGTTCATTGCTTCGATGGATTCGACTGTCCAAAACGTGAAAGTCGAACCAATGATAAAGAGGCCGCCAAAGAAGGCGATCATGCCCCCGATCACCAGTGGCAGGTAGACGAGCTTGCCTGCTGTCCATTGGATATCGGCCAGGCCCACGGCAATGGCAAAGATGACCAGCCCCTGGCCGATGCGACCCAGGCGGCGCAGGGCAAACTCATCGCCCAGCACCTGGAGCGTAATGTTCACTGGTCGCAACAAAAGCTGGTCAAAGCTGCCTTGCCGCACACGCCGGCCAAAGACACCTGGGTCAAACCCGCTAAAAACCATGTCCATGATGCCAAAGGCCACCTCCACCGTACCCCATAGAAAGGCGATTTCGCCGAGCCGCCAGCCACCCACGCTGCCAAACCGCTCCAGCACCAGAGCCAGCGCCAGAAAGAAGAGGGTCAGGTAGGGCATCGCCGCCGCAGCGTCCAACACAAAGGCTACCCGATACTGCATCTGCGAGCGGATCTGCACCGAGAGCAGCCGCCGGTAGATGGTGAGGTTGTGTAGGAGTTGTTTCATAATGGACACGGCTTGGGGAGTAGAGCACCCCATTCCCTATCCCCCCTGAATCACCAATGAACGGACACCAACCCGCAGCAGTGCCTGACAGGCCAGGATCAGCACGACGGCCCAGAGCACCTGTGTGGCAAGCGCCTGCGCCAGTTCAACGCCGCTGAGCAGCCCCAGATAGATCTCGACGTTGGTGTTGACCATGGCGGGGAAGGGCGTTAACTGGCAGATGGTCTGAAACCAGTCAGGGAAATAGCGCAACGGCATATAAAAGCCCGAAAGCACCCAGACGAGCCCAAAGGCAAAGCGACCGACCCCTCTGGCATTAGGCGTCCAAAAGGCGCTGAGATTCACCAAAAAACGCCAGGCAAAACTCACCAGCCAACTCAGCAACAGCGATACGCCCAACACGAACCACTGCCCGGCTGTAGGGGGCGTCGTAATCTGGACCACGAGAGCATAGAGCACCACAATCGGAACGCCGCGCAAGAGCATGGCGGCCACGGCGCGCCCCAGGTCCTGCGCCAGCCAGAAGCTGAAATAGTTGAGGGGTTTGAGTAGATCAGTGGCGATTTCGCCGCTGTAGACCGAGTTCATGAGGTCATACCAGCCAAAGATCATCAAGTAGGCGATGAGCGCCTGCGTCAGTGCTGTGTAAGTAATGGCATCTTGCAGCGAAACACCGGCCACGACGTCATGGGCGCCGTAGAGGGCGACCATGAGCGCAGCACGCAGCAGACCAAAGAAAATGTTGGTTGCCAGCCCGGCCAACGTAGCGGCGCGGTAGGTGAGCTGGCGCTGAAAAGAGAGCCGGGCAACTTCCCAAAACAGGCGCATAGTCACACCCGACGCAGTGGCCAATAGGGAACAGTCAACAGTAAACGATTGCGCTGGAAGTGCTTGATAGGGTTGAAGGCGAACCTATATAATAATGCACGAGGGGCTAATAAGGCAAATTTCGTGGGGATAGACGGGAAATAGGCGGATCGGAACGGACGCTTAGAAGCTGTTTGACAAGCTCGGTGCGTTGCACTCGAAGAGTACGATGCACCTGGGTCGCCGGGTGCTTCAAAGGTGCAACGCACCTTACAGGTGCATCGCACCAGGGTGGCGCCCACCTTTTCAAACAGCTTCTTAACAAACAGCAGGAACACAGGGACCACAAAGCTTTTGAGGTACGACAAACAGCTCTCTGTGTTCCTGCTTTTCTTCCAGCCTGTCCGGTCGAGGTGGATCTGGCGAGGACAAACCGCTCAACAAATTCTGGGCAACTGTTCGCCGATCTGCATATCGACGACGCGGGTGCCGCCGATGCCGGTGCGGGCGACGACCACGCCGGGATGTTGGTCCGTTACCCGGCCAATGCGCACCGCCTTTGCGCCCAGTGGATGGCGGTGCATGGTATCGAGCAGGGCATCCGCTACGGCTTCCGGCGCAATGGCAATCAGCTTGCCTTCGTTGGCGACATAGAGAGGGTCGAGACCGAGTAACTCGCACGCCGAGTGGACGCCGGGCGGCACGGGCAGGCTGCGCTCGTCCAACACAATGCCCACCTCTGAGCTGCGGGCGATTTCGTTGAGCGACGAAGCGACCCCGCCGCGCGTCGGGTCGCGCAGGACGTGGATCTCCTGGGTCGTTGCGAGCATGGCCGCCACCAGCCCGTTGAGCGGTGCGCAGTCGCTCTCGACCACGGTCTCGAAGGTCAGCCCGGCGCGCATGCTCATTACGGCGATCCCGTGCAGGCCGATCTCGCCGCTGATCAGCACCACATCGCCCGGTTGCGCCCGGTGCGGGGCGATGGTCACGCCGTCGGGGATCAGCCCGATGCCGCTGGTGTTGATGTAGACCGCGCCGCCGCGGCCATGGTTTCCACGATGACGCCGAGTTGGTCCAGCGCCATCCCCTCCTCCAAAATAAAACCGGTGCTCAGAAAGAGCGGTTGGGCCCCACTCATGGCCAGGTCGTTGACCGTGCCGTTGACGGCTAGGTCGCCGATGTTGCCGCCGGGGAAAAAGAGCGGCTGCACCACAAACGAGTCGGTGGAAAAGGCCAGCCGCCCGCCGCCCAGGTTGAGCACCGCCGAGTCGCCCAGCCGCTCCAATACGTCATTT
>QEUW01000700.1 GCA_003577005.1 Chloroflexota bacterium
CGATGGCACAATCCGCAACAAGGCATCGCGCAGTGGTTCAGGGTGGGAAGCTGCAAAGGTGCGGAGCAGCTCCGGGCCGGGCACTTGTCCTGGTTCGGCCTCGCAGAAGTCGCCGGCGGTATTGAAGAGTCGTTGGTGAAGGTCGCTTGCCCAACGGAAAAATGCAGCCAGGAAAACGGAGTGGAGATGGCGGCGCACAATTTTCTCGTTTTCAATGACCACAACGGGCGGGTCGACACGACCGGCTACCATCCGCTCTGGCTGGCTGAAGAAGGTCAGATCGTGGGAGCGTCGTTGGGCAAAGGTTAGCACAAAGGCCACAGAGTCGGTGCGGCGACCGGCACGGCCGGCGCGTTGCACATAGTTAGCCGTGGTGGGCGGAACGTTGCGCATAAGGACCGTCTGCAAATCACCCACATCGACCCCGAGTTCAAAGGTCGTGGAGCAGCTTAACACGTTAACATAGCCGTCGATGAAGCGGCTCTGGATGTCGCTGGCGGCTTTGGATGTCCACTGGGCTGTATGTTCCTCGGCTGACAATTCAACGGGGCTAAACAGTTGGTAGAGATGGCGGTAGTGGTTATTGAGCCAGACCAGACTCTTCTCGTTGGCTATTTTTAATTGACCATCGCAGCCATACTGCGGACAGACCTGGGCGATGTTGGTGTAGGTGATGTTGAAGCAGCGTTCGCAATAGTAGCCACGGACCTCAGCCGCTTGCGTAGGGACCCACTCCCACAGTCTATGGCTCAACTGAAAAGCCACTGCGCCCGTTGGCAGATATTCGCGTGCCAGGTGCGAGCGCCATTCAGAATCGGGCGCAGAGAGATAGCGCCAAAGACCCTTGAGGAGATCCAGCGCGTGCTGCTCGGCCGTCGCGGTGGCAAGGTGCGGCTGGCGGGTGCGGAGAACACGAGCGAGATAGGCGATCCGGCGATTGCTGCCGCGGCGAGGTAACCATCCTAACACACGATTTTGCTCATCGGCGTAGTCGCTAAAGTAAAGGCGGACATTGCGTGGCGCAAAGTCCGGGCCGGTCGGATCGACGTGGTCGGGAAAGGTGACAGCCCCTTGTTGACGGATCGAGTTGAGTAGGAGCACGATCAACGCCCAGGCCTCCTCTGTAGTTAGATTCCAGGGAGGTTCGAGCAATGGGGCAGGCGGTCGCCAGTTGGGAGGGAGCACGGGGCGCAACTGGAGTAGCCCCAGTCCCTCCAGGCCAATACGCAAGTCCAGGGCGACGAACTCCTGCATCAGCCATTGGTGGGAGAGGCGCTCGCGCTCATCGTAGCTTTGTTCGACAGAGAAGAGGCTGTATTGTTCGGCGGCCAGACGAATGCGTGTGGCTGCATCTTGCAGGCGAAGGTGTCCGGCGCGGCCGGCCTCATCTTGGGTGAGCGAATTGAGGATCAGGCGGCGGCGCAGGATCTGTTGGTAGGTGCGTTCGAGATAGGGGGCGAAGAAAGCGGCGTCCTGGCGGCTGTCGGCGAAGATCATCAGCTTGCGGCCTTGACCGGGGATGCGGGTCACCTGCGGGTTCTCATCGGGCGGCAGCAGTTGGTAGAGTGAAGTGGCAAGCACGCTGACGGGTGCGTCGCGACTGGTCAAGAAGCGGTAGACGACCCCATTGGGATTGCGCACGCCACAGGCAACACAACGGCGAAGCGGGTCTTCGACGCTGCGCACGCGCTGGAAGATGGTCTGTGGTGTGCCGGGTGGACAAGTGCAGTCTAGCCGTTTGGCGTTTTCGGCGAGGGCCCCACAACCGAGACAGAGGCGGATGGCCTCGAGTTGCTCGGTGCCAAGCTGGTCCAATGACTGGCCGGTGAGCACTGCTTCATCCTCATCGGGAGCCTGCACATGTGAGGCGAGCACAAAATAGGAAAGTCCAGCCCCTAATTCGTCATTGACGCTGGAAGGATGGCGCAAGACCTTGTACGTTTTGCCTTCCAGCGGAAGTTCTCGCCCGACAATATAGGCCGTGCCACACCGTGGACAAGTGGCCAGCTCAAAGACCTGCCCGTGACAGTGTGGACATTGCTCGTGGCGATTGAGGAAGAGGCGGGGTGCGTGATCTACTTGATGGGCGGGATGGGTGGCGTTGAGACAGAGGAAGGCGCCTTCGAGTGCGCGGGCAAAGACATGGTAGCGCGCCGGTAGCAGGGACATGGCCGAAGGCAAGCGACGGGCGCGCACAGCAAGGTTAACCAGATCGATCAGATGCTGTGGCTGGGTAGCTGGGATAGAGAGTTTTGGGGCGAGCGTGGCTAACGGCTGGGGTTGATCGAGCTCGTTGCGCAGCCGGTGTAGATGTTCATCGCCGGCTAACAGGGCAAAGAGGAATGCGTTGGTCTGGTCGGGCAGCCTGTCAAAGGCAGCGGCGGCTTGTTCGGCAGCGACTACTATAGCTTCAGGAACATTGTGCTGCCGGGCTAGCGAAGCGAGTGTGGCTGGCGTGTCGTTGGCGGCAATCGCTGAGGAGAGGTCATGATAGAGCGCAGCGGCGCCGTGACCCCACGGTGTGGCCAGTTCGGCGGCGTGCTCGCGCAGACCCTCGACGACATCCTGGTGGTCGGGGTCGTGATCGGACCA
>QEUW01000113.1 GCA_003577005.1 Chloroflexota bacterium
GTCACTTCCTGGGGCAACAACATGGTCGCCAAGACCAGCATGAAGAAGATGTTCTTGCCCCGGGCGCGCAGGCGGGCAAAGGCATAGGCGGCCAGACAACACGAAACCAGGTTGCCGATGATGTTGTTGACCGTGATGATCAGCGAGTTGCGCAGAAAGAGGTTGAAGGGCAGATAGGCGTTCCACCCTTCCCAGAAGTTGCTCCACTTGAGCGGGTTGGGGATCCACTGGGGTGGGTAGACGAAGATCTGCTTGGGCTCCTTGAGTGCGGTGGAGAGCATCCACAGCAACGGCAGGATAAAGAGCAGCGCACCCGGCAGTAACAACCCATAGACCACCACCGCGTGGACAAAGCGGCGCGTCCGCTTGCGCTGCCACCACGGCGTCGTGTTCACGCCATGTGGCCGAACGCTTGCACTGGGGGCCATTGGGTTCTGTAAGGTTTGGCTCATAGGATTTACTTCCTTCTAATTACCCCGTAGAGATGCACCATTTCCTCCCAGGCCAGATCGAAATAACCAAGATCGATCTGAATCGCATCCGGCCCTTTCGCTGGGTCAAGCAGAACGACCGAGTGTTCGTCCATCGCCAGTATGACCACCGCATGAGCCATGTCGATCTCCCAGTAGGGCAACATCTGCGTCTTTACCATTGCGATGGGTGGTGCATATTGCACCAGGGCTGTATGCAGATCAGCCAGGGTTCCACTGCCAAAGACAACATCGATGCTTCTAGTCGCCAATCGCAATAGATTGGAGGCAGGTGTGCCTACACCGGGGATGGTCCGCAACTGCTGGGCCAGTTTCTTCTGATCACGCTCAATTCCCCAGTAAGCAAGCACCATTTGCGCGCAAGCAGGCAAGCAATAACCGTCAGCCAACTGTGGTCGATACGGAACGGGCAGCGCGTTTGGCATTGGCGATGATCTGCTTTTTCAAGTCTGAATTGATAAAAAGCTGCCCGGAGACGGTATCGACATCTACGGCTCCTACCTGGCCGACTTGACCAACCTGCGAAGAGGTAAGGAGTACAGGCACGCGCCACACACTTTGTTGGCCAATGACCAACTGCGGCGTTCCGCCAACAAGCAGATTGGCAACTTCACTCACCAACCAGGCAGTGACCTTTCGTTTAGCCGTCACGGCATTGATATTGATCGTCGCTATGACCGAGATCTGCATGTCCAGTTGTTGGATTTCTTGGACACCCTCACCTGTAAGGGTGATCGTAGCTTGTGCCATGCACTTTACTCCCACCTATTTGTCTATCGTTCTCCACCCTCATAATACACCCAGCGGCGGCTGCCCCAAAGTTGGAGCAAGGTCAACCCCAGGATGATGGCGAACAGGATCCACGCCAGCGCCGAGGCATAGCCCATCTTCAAATACTGGAAGGCGGCTTGGTAGATGTAGTAGACGTAGACAAAGGTCGCCGTTCCCGGCCCGCCCTGTGTCATCACCAGCACGTCGGTCAGGATCTGGAACGAATTGATCGTCGAGATAACGATCACAAAAAAGAGCACCGGCGAGATCATGGGCACGGTGACGTGGCGAAATTCGTGCCAGCGGTTGGCGCCATCGATGCGCGCCGCTTCGTAGAGCGAGAGCGGCACCCCTTGCAGACCGGCCAGAATGATGATCATATTGGCGCCGATGCCCCACAGGCTCTTGACGATCAGCGCCGGCAAGGCCCACTGCTGGCTCGCCAGCCAGAGCGGCCCCTTGATGCCAAAAAAGGAGAGCAGATAGTTGACCAGCCCCACCTGCGGGTTGAAGAGCCAGATCCAGAGGATGGCAATGGCCACGCCGCTGGCAATCGACGGCATGTAATAGACCACACGCAAGAGCGTCGTCCCCGGCAAATTCTGGTTGAGCAGAATGGCGACGATCAGCGCGCCAATCGTCCCCAACAAGACGCTGCCGACCGAGTAGTAAAAGGTGTTGTAGGTGGCGACCCAAAAGAGGTTATCTTCAAAGAGCAGTTGGCGGAAATTTTGCAGCCCCACCCACTCGACTGTGGTCAACCCCGTCCAGTTGGTAAAGCTAAAGGCAAACGAGGCCAACACCGGACCCCCCGTAAAGAGGATCAACCCAATCAACCACGGCGCAATCGCCAGGTAAAAGTCCACCTGCTCGCGCTGCTGCAAGGTCAACGGCCGCCGCTGCAATATCGAAGCGATGGTCAAGAACATGGCTCTCTCCAGGGAGTAGGGAATAGGGAATAGGGAGTAGGGAGTAAGGATAGGACGTGCGCAATTCCTACTCCCTACTCCCCAATCCCTACCCCCTTCTCAATCAACTGCCACGCAGGCGGGCTGCGGCGGCCTCAAGCACCGGTGTGCCCTCAGAGATGATGGCCTCGATGGCGGCCTCGACCGTGGTTTCGCCGTTTTGGAGCAGCGTAGTCTGGCGGTTGAGGATGTCGAGAATCTCGCCGCCGGCCAGCGTCTGGTAGGGGCGGTCGGTCTTGGCGTAGGTGTCGAGCGCTTCGAGGAAGTACTCGGCGCTATCGGGGGCCGGGTCCGAGTTCATCCACGACTCGTAGGCATCTTTGCGCGCGGGGCTGCCGCGGCCCGTCGAACCCCACATCGTCTCCATCCCCTCTTTGGAGAGATATTCGCGCAGATAATTCCAACCTTCATCTACCTGGTTGCTGTCGCGCGTGACGCCAAAACCACTGCCAAACGAGCCTGTGCCGCGCGTAACAGGACCTTGCGGCCACGGCGCCACATCCCACGCAAACGCAGCAAAAGTGTGGATCGTGGGAGTGCTCCACGAAGCGACATTGTTCATGGCGACGCGGCCGGAGATCCAGGCGCCCTGCTCAAAGGCCTGCGATTCGGCGGGGGTAGGGGCAGCCATATCCACGTGGATCAGGTCCACCCAGAACTGGACCGCCGCCCGCGCCTCGTCGCTATCCAATTGGATCGCAGTTTCGTCTTCGTTGAACGGCTCAACGCCCCAGCCGTAGAGCATGGGGCCATTGGCCGTGTTGCCAAAGTTGGGCAGGCTGCCCGAATAGCCCCATTGCGGGTTGCTGCTGTCGGAGAGGTCGGTGAGCGCAATGGCGGCCTCGCGGAAGTCGTCCATCGTCCACTCGGGTGAGGGATAGTCCAGCCCGGCAGCGTCGAAGAGGTCCTTGTTATAGCCCAAGATCACTGGGCCGTGGTCATAGGGGATCTCGTATTGGTTGCCGTCGAAGCGATAGAGACGCAGCGCCTCTTCCCAGATGCCTTCCACATTGAATTCGGGGTCATTGTCGATGTGATCTTGCAGGCTGACGACGATACCCTCGTAGTTCCAGGGGAAGGCGTAGCGGCCATGCACGTAGATCACATCGGGCAGAGTGCCGGCGGCGGCCCACGTCGGCACGATCTGGTTGTGGTCGGCCCAGGTGTTGTTGGTGACCGTGATGTTGACGTGAGGATGCCGTTCCATATACGCCCGGTCGAACTCAGTCTGGACGGGCTGGAAGGCCGCCTCCCAGTGGTGGCCAAAGCTCAACGTGATGGTTTCGGCGGCGGGCGCACCGGCGCTCCCACCGGTGGGGACCCCAGCGGGTGCGACACACGCAGCTAACGCCGTAGCGCCGGCAAACACACCCGAAAGCTGCAAGAATTTACGGCGGGACAGACCTTGCATATCGATCCTCCTTTGGGTCAAACAGTGTTGTACAAACGAACGTTGTGGAATGGAGCAGAATGAGATAAGTACACGCCAGAGCGGGCGGGAAGCAGCGTACACTTGTGCCGCAAGGAGAATACGCAGATTATAGACCACGCTCTGTTCAGTGTCAAAGCAATTCAAAGCAATTCACAGAGGGCGCAGAGGAGACACAGAGAGCACGGAGAATAGTCTCTGTATTACTCAGTGGCCTCAGTGACCTGCTTTTTGTTTAGGCGTCGTTGGCTGACAAGTCGCATAATACCACCACCGAATCGGCGCTATCCGGCGCCTGTGCTGGGCCGTGGATGAGCAGACCATCGCGACTTGGCGTTACTTTTAGGGCTGTGCGCGCCGGATCAGCGAGCAAATAGGCGCGCTCTGCCTGCAATCCCGTCACCTTGATCTGCCCATTGGCCGGCCAGTCGAAGATGTGAAGATACGTTTGATTGGCCCTGGCAGTCGTCCGCAGCCATTCGGCGCCCTGAATTGAACCGGGCTGGGTCCCGTAGATCGACTCGCCATTGGCCTTCAGCCACTCGCCCATGCCCAACAATCGCTCTACGCTTGGCTGGGGGATCACCCCTTCGGCGGTGGGGCCGACGTTGAGCAGGTAGTTGCCGCCTTTGCTGACGATATCTACCAGCTTTTGGATCAGGTCGGTGGTCGATTTCCAGTTGTGGTCGTGGGCCTTGTAGCCCCAGGTGTCGTTGATCGTGGCGGGCGTCTCCCAATCCAGGTCAGCGCGTAGCATCTGTGGGATCTGATTGTCGCGCGCCGAGGCATAGTCGCCCAGCCCATTGCCCAGCCGTCCGCAGACCAGGCACTCCGGCTGGATCGAACGGCATAGGTCCAGCAGCGACTGGCTTTGTTCGACCGAGATGCCCTTGGGCGTATCAAACCACATTACCGCAATCGGGCCATAGTTGGTGAGCAATTCCGTGACCTGTGGCTTGACATAGCCATCGAGGTAGCCCTGAAAATCCTTGTTTGCTTCGTCAAAGTCCCAGTCATTGCCGTCGCCGTCGGGATGGTGCCAGTCCTGTGTCTGGGAATAGTAAAAGCCAAACTTGAGACCCTGCCGGGCGCACTCGGCTGCCAACTCCTTCATCGGGTCGCGGCCAAAGGGGGTGGCGTCCACGATGTCATAATCGGTGACGGCTGAATCATACATGCAAAAGCCATCGTGGTGTTTCGAGGTGATGATGAGATATTTTTGCCCGGCCTCTTTCGCCAGCGCCACCCACTCGGCCGCGTTGAAATGGATGGGGTTGAACTGCCGCGCCAGCGGCTCGTACTCCGCCACAGGGATGCGGGCGCGCAACATGATCCACTCGCCGATGCCGGGGATCTCTTCCCCTTTCCACACCCCGGCGGGGATGGCGTAGAGCCCCCAGTGGATAAACAGGCCAAACTTGGCCGCTCGCCACCAGTCCAGGCGTGGATCTTGCCGGGCGCCTGGGCGCTGGCTGCGTTCGCGCACAATCGCATCATCTTGCATCGCTTCGGCTCCTCTTGCTTTATTGTTACAGGTTGCCGGGCGCTGCGATCGACCGGCGTTCGATGATCGAAACGGGCAGCAAAATCTCCTCAGGCGGTTCGCCGTCATGCTGGCTGAGCCGTTTGAGCAACAGTTCGGTAGCCCGGCGCCCCATCTCTTCGGCGGGTTGCGCAGCCACAGTCAGAAAAGGATCGAGCGCTACGGTGGGGGGCAGATCATCAAAGGCTACCAGCGAAATATCCTCAGGCACGCGCAGCCCCTGGTCACGCAGGACATGGTAGGCGCCAATGCCGATAAAGTTGTTGGCGGCAAACAGAGCCGTGGGGGGTGGCGTGACGGCCAGGGCGCAGGTGGCCATGCGCTGGCCACCTGCTACCGTATACGCATCGGCGAAGACCAGGTCTTCGGGCGCCTCCAGCCTGGCCGCGGCAAAAGCCCGGTGGTAACCGGCAACCCGGTCACTGGCTGTCGAGACATCGACCGGCCCGGATAGCATACCGATGCGCCGGTGACCTAACGCCAACAAGAGCTGGGTCAGATATTGCGCCGCCTCGCGCGAGTCACAACGGACGATATCGACCGTTGCGCCAGGAACCCGCCGATCCAGGACCACGACAACGATCCCATGTTGTTGCAAGAAATGGATCGGCTCCGCTGAACTGCGCGCCGGCACCAACAAGACGCCATCCACCTGTTTTTGCACCAGAACCGTGAGATAATCGGTCTGCTTTTGCTCGCATTCATCGGTGTTGCAGAAGATCACGTTAAAGCCGTGCTCGCTTGCCACATCCTCAACGCCACGCGCCAGCGTGGTAAAAAAGGGATTGGTAATGTCGGTCATGACGAGGGCCAGCGTCTTGGTGCGTTTGACGCGCAGACTACGGGCCAGCGTATTGGGTACGTACCCCAGTTCGACGACAGCGGCCTCGACTCGTCTGCGCGTCTCCGGCCGCACATAACCAGTGCGATTGATCACGCGAGAGACGGTCATCGAAGAGACGCCAGCGCGGCGCGCAACATCTCGAATGGTGCTCATATAGACGAACGTCGAACTGGAAATGTAAAGGCGACCAGCATGTGCTTCCGCCAGGGAGCATGTTACCGGTAACACATGTTACCGGTAACATAACATAGATACAGATGGTTGTCAAGCCCGAAGATCTGGAAAAATGCCTTGCGGCTTGGCGTGTCCGATCCACAGTGCTACAATAAGAGGCGCCGGCAACCTCTTCATTCCGCACCACACAGAAAAGGAATTGTAAATGGAATCCAGCGCCCATGACTTTCTAAAGGCACTCCTCACCACCCCCGGCCCTTCCGGCTACGAAGGGCCCGTACAGGCCGTGGTGCGCGATTATGTCAAACCTTTCGCCGATACGGTCAAGACCGACCTTCACGGCAACGTCATCGTGGGCAAAAATGTGACGGCGCCCACTCGTATCCTGCTCGCCGGCCACTGCGACCAGATCGGCCTGGTGGTGACGCATATCGACGATAAGGGCTTTCTCTATGCCAAACCCATCGGCGGGTGGGACCCGCAACAACTCATCGGCCAGCGCATGACCATCTGGGCGCAGGAAGGCCCGGTCGCTGCGGTTATCGCTCGCAAGCCCATTCATTTGCTCTCGAATAACGAGCGCGACAAAGCGGTGAAACTGGAAGACCTCTGGCTGGATATTGGCGCCACAGACAAAGAGGACGCCGCCAGCATTGTGCGCATCGGTGACCCGGTTACGCTGGCGCTCGGCTACCAGGAGATGCGCAACGGGCTGGCCAACGCACCGGGTATGGATAACATCACCGGCGTCTGGGTAGTGATCGAGGCGCTGCGCCGGGCTGCCGAACGGGGTCTCAATGTGGCTCTCTACGCCGTTTCGACTGTGCAGGAAGAGATCGGTCTGCGCGGCGCGCACACAAGCACCTTCACGATCGAGCCCCATATTGGCATCGCTGTAGACGTAACGCACGCCACCGACTGCCCCACCATCGACAAACGGCAGGAGGGCGACGTCAAACTCGGCGGTGGCCCGGTCATCGACCGCGGCCCCATTGTCAACCCGCGGGTCTTTGACCGGCTGGTGGCGACCGCCGCCGCAGCCGAGATCCCCGTGCAGATCACCGCCCACGGTCGCAGCACCGGCACCGACGCCAATGCCATCCAGATCAGCCGCGCCGGTGTGGCCACCGGCCTGGTCAGCATCCCCAACCGGTATATGCACAGCGCCGTCGAGACCATTGCACTCGACGACATCGATCGTGCCGCCGCCCTGCTGGCTGCTTTTGTCAGCGGGCTGTCGGGCAATGAGGATTTTACGCCGTAGCTGCTAATGCGTAATGTGTGATGCGTGATCAGGAATTACCCATTACGCATTACGTATCACGCATTACGTATCACGCACCACCACTGGGAGGAATCAATGTCACCACGCATCAACCGCGCCATCGAGCTGCTGGCACAGGACCAGCCGATCTACTACATGGGCGGGCACACCGGCCATGTGCTAACCTACGAACAGGGCAAAATCGATGCCGGTACCTGGGCCGACTATATCAATGTAGGGATGGAACACGGCGCGTTCAACATGGCCGGGCTGGACGACTATCTGCGCGGGCTGGTCGACGGCGGGCCGACGCGCAGCGGCCATCGCACGCCCACTGTCATCGTCGAGGCGCCGGTCGAAGGGACATCGGCTGAGATCGTCCGCTTCAACGCCTGGCAGTTCCGCCAGATCCTGGCGCGCGGGGTGCATGGCATTCTGCTCTGCCAGGCCGAGACACCCGAAGCGGTGGCCGCCTTTGTGGAATCATGCCGCTACCCGATCAACCGCATTGGCGTGGGCGAAGGGCTTGGCCAGGGGACCCGTGGCGTTGGTTCGGAGCCGTCCGCTACGGTGATCTGGGGTGTGGACCGCGACGAGTATCTGCGCAAGGCCGACCCATGGCCGCTCAACCCGGAGGGCGAACTACTCCTCGGCCTCAAGATCGAGTCGGCGGCGGCCATCCTACACATCGAGGAGATCCTCAGTGTGCCGGGCATCGGTTTTGCCGAAATGGGGCCGGGCGACCTGAGCCTCTCGCTGGGCTACTTCCGCCCGCCGCGCCCCTTCCCGCCCGAGATGGAAGAGGTGCGCCAACGGGTGCGGGCCGCCTGCATGAAAAACGGCATTGCCTTTCTGGAGACGGCCACGCCCGAAGATGTGGCCGCAAAGATCGACGCTGGTGCGCGTGTCATCGCCGGTCACCGTGAGGATACGGCGCAGGACGGGCGGGCGCACACTCGGCGCACCCTCCCTGTCTAGCCGGGTGAATCTTTCGACAGCAATCAGGCAGTTGAGCTAACCAAACCATGAGCCAGAAGAGGTCACATTGCCAGACAGTGTGACCTCTTTCTATGCTGGCAGGTTGGCACCCGCACCGGCGTTGCACACCAATAGCAGAATTTTTGCCCTGGATCGACCGCATCGGTAGCGCACGCGAATAGCGTTGGTCGCAGTACGATTCAATAGGTATTTCTCATCACTCTTGCCACGTATTCCTTCTCCTGTATTATTCCCCGCGGGGTTGTACAATCAAGAGCAAGCTGCGACAGGTGTCTTTGTTCGAGCACCTTGGCCTGTTTTGTCGGCGTTACCGGTTTTGGCTGAATTGGGAATCGCCGAAAGCCGTCTTGTCGAAAGAAGCAATCGTGCTGCCAGAGCAGCAAAGGAGAGACCATGTTTGTCCAGCAACCCGAAGAACTTTATTCAGCGTTTGCCGCCGCGCTCAATGCTGGTGATGTAGCGGCGATTCTCGATCTGTTCGAGCAGGGTGGTCAGACGGTGCCACAGCCGGGGCAAGCGCCTGTTATCGGCATGCCCGGCGTGCGCATGGTGATGGAGAGTTGCGTCGCTCTGCGACCGCAGATCGCCTATGAACGCAGCCAGGTGATCCAGGCCGGTGAACTGGCATTGCTACGGGGACGATGGCGCCTTTCGCTGGCCGGGCCCGATGGCAAGGCGATGGAACTGAGTGGAAAAAGTGTCCAAGTCGCCCGGCGCCAGCTCGACAGCGGTTGGCGCTTTGTCATCGACGACCCCTGGGATGATACCTGGTAGGACGTAGTCGTAATCGCACTCGTGATCGATTTGATTCAGCTCATCACTGCGATTACGACTACGAAGAAAGGGGAAATCTGGCAAACCCGCTGCCGATTTATCTCTATACGTTCAGTTCAGTGCTCACCTGAATCGGCCGCTGCAAAATCGAGCCGACCGGTGAGGTCTTGAGCACAGCGTCGTGCAGGGCTTGGAGCTCTTCAGGCGTGCTCTTGGGCGCCTTGAGGGTTACTTTGGCGCGCACATTTGTGTAACCGGGCCAGCACAGTTCTGGGTCCTGCAACCCAAAAAAGCCATTCAGGTCGAGGTCACCTTCCAATTCGATCTGGATATCCTCCAGTTCGATACCGCGCAAGGCAGCATTGGCCGCATAACCAGTCGTCAAACAACAACCATAGGCGCCCAGCACAATCTCCACCATATTGGGCGCGGAGTCAGAGCCGCCCAATGCACAAGGCTCGTCCATCTTCACCGTAAAGCCGCGGATCTGCGCCTGGCTGCGGAACCCTCCCAGCCAGTTTGTGGTGGCCTTCCAGACCGTTCTGCCCGCTTCAGGTTGCTCTTTGACACGGTTGATGAGGCCTGCCAGGGCAGCCTGGTCAAAAGTTGGTCGCTCTTGTTGCTGCATCGTGGTCATCGTTTTCTCCTGATGGATGATGGTTTGATGATGAGATGGAACGCAAAGCGGGCACAGATCTTTGCGCCCGTTGCGGTTAACCCTTGCGTAGAATCAGCGACTGAAAGTGCCCTTCACTGCCGTCGTCTATCGGCACTGCGTTAAATGAAACCAAGTCGAAGACTTGCGTCAGGATGGCCTGGATCTGGTCATCCAGGTAGCGCGAGAAGAAGCGTTTGGGTTCGTAGTGATCGCCCTCCCAGACGCCCTCTTGATCCACTCCACCGTATTGGCCCAGATAGAAGATGCCGCCAGGTTTGAGCAGGTTGTAGAGTTTTGCCAAAATCGCGGGAAAATCACGCCTGGGTACGTGGAGCAGGCAATTCATCGCATAGAGCGCATCAAATGATAGGGGTGGAAAGTCGATGCTGGCAAAGTCCATCACATGGGCGTTTAGCCCCTTGGCCCGGCAATGTTCGACCATCGCCGGAGACAGATCGACACAGGTGACGGTCAGGCCGTTGTCTTGAAAAAACTTGCTATCGTGGCCGGTGCCGGCGCCGATCTCCAGGAGGGTCTGTTTACCCTCCTGTTGGAGGAGAGCGAAAAAACGGGCCCGCTCCTCGATTTTCCAGGGCGCTAGTTGCCGTTGCGCTCGCTCCACCACCTTCCGGTTATAGGCGTCGCGCAGATTGCGGATCACTTGCTGATACACAGTAAGAACCTCCTGCGGTAAGGGTTACGCAATCAAGTGCTCAGCCAACTGTACCGCATGATGCGTGCTGCGTGATGCGAGATAGGGCGCCGATAGGGTGCGTTTTACGGGTTACGCATCACGCAGTACGCATCACCTAACCCTACGTAAGCTCCGCAAACCACGCCCGCAACGTCTCGGCGTGTTGCGGCAGGGCCACCTCCGGCGGTTCGATCTCTGGATGCCACTTCTTTTCCCATTCGGCGCTGATATAGCCCTGGTATCCGTTTTTATGGAGCAATTCCACGATCTGGCGGCAGGGCACTTCACCCTGGCCGAGCAGAACAAGTTGCCATGAGCCATCCGCCCGGCGGCGAGCATCTTTGATATGGATGTGCGCCGTGCGCTCGCCGATCAGCCGCCAGGTGTCGGCGATCGATTCGCCCATGCGGAAGGGGTGATGCACATCCCACACGGCCTTGAAACGCTCATGAGAGACCTGGGCCAGCACCGCAGCTACCTCTTCGCCACGGCAGAAGGCGTCGTGGGTCTCCAGGAGGACGGTGATGCCATGTTTTTCCGCGGCGGGCAGCGCGGCGGCCACCCCTCGGGCAACCCAGTCGATGGTCTGGGCCAGTGTGGCGCCCTCCATGATATTGCCGCCAAAGGTGCGCACGTAGGGTACACCCAGTTCATTGGCCAGCTCGATATACCGCTCTAGCTCCTGCACGTTCTTTTGCCGTTCGGCTGGATCGGGCGACGAAAAGCGCGTGGAAAGCCCCAGGGCGATGATCCCGATGCCGTACTGTTGCATCACCCGCTTGACCCGCTGCCGCTGCTCGGTGGACAGGTCGGTGGGGATGATTTCGCGGTCGAGCAGGCGCACTTCCAGCGCCCTGTAGCCGTTGGCCGCAGCCTGTTCGGCGGCCTGTTCCAACGTCCAATCAGGGCAACCGAGCGTGCTCCAGGAGAGGGGATAGAGGTCGGGCATTGGTAGAGATTCCTTTCTTTGACCTGATGAGTGAAGAGTGAGGAGTGACGTCACTCCTCACTCTTCACTCAAAAAATCTCCTGCGTCAGCGGGCAGAGCCGGTGGCACTCTTCCTGCAACCAGATGACCCGGCGCACGCTTTGCGGCGTGATGGCGAGCGGCGCACCGCGGCGGATCGTCTCGTACAGATCCAGATAAAAACCGGTATGGCCGGGCGATGTATCATTGGCAATGTCCCAACTCTCCTCTTGCCAGATGAGGTTGTCGCGGTTGTAGCTGCGGTCGGGGGTTGGTTTCAGGTCGAGCTGGCGTGGCTCCTGAGCATCCCAGTCTACCCATTTCCAACGTAGCTGGCGGGTGGTGCCGGCCAGCCCGCCCCGCGTCCCCATCACATTCCACGTCTCGCCGGGATAGGCGCAGCAACTGCTGATCTCAACATCGATGGTGGGCGCATCCTTGCCCTTGATCACCACTTTGACGTGGTCGTCGGCGTCGCCTAACGTGAGCGTACGGTCGAGGTGGCAGAAGACCTCGTCGGGATAGGCATCGCCAAAAAGTTGCAAGACCATGTCGAGATAGTGCGGCCCCGTGTTGTTGAGGCTGCCGCCGCCAAATTTTTGTAGCGTCTGCCAATCCCAGCGGCGGGTGAAGCGTGATTCGGTGGCGCGAATCTGTACGATACGGCCAAGAATGCCCGAATCGATCACCTCGCGCACCTTGACAAACTCAGGGTTATAGCGGCGTTGTTGGAAAATGGTCAACACCTGGCCGGTCTGTTCGGCGGCAGCGACCATACGGTCGGCGTCGGCCAGCGAGGTGGCCATCGGCTTTTCGCAAACGACGTGTTTACCCCTCTCCAGCGCTGCAATCGAGCCATCGGCGTGGAGAAAACTGGGCAGGGCGACGACCACCAGTTCCACCGCCGGGTCGGCCAGGAGTTGGTCATACTCGGTGTATGCCTGGCAATCGAAGCGGTCGATGGCTTCCTGGCGGCGCGTCTCGTCGGCATCGACCACGGCGACGACCTGGTAACGGTCGGTTAACGATTCCAGCAACCTGGCATGGATATCCCAACCGCTGCGGCCGAGGCCGGCGATCCCCACTCGAATCTGTGCGTCATTCATCCTCTTGTACCCTCGTGTCATTCAGTTGTTTGATCTAGTCGGATGGGATGGTCTATCAAATTGTAAAGCAGATGCCGGGGAAGCGCAATGCCAGAGACGGATGATAGGCAACTGAATATTTTGGCAAGGCATCAGCGGATGCTGCCGGCTAGCTATACAACTGCGCAAGAAACAGGTGGTAAATGATGGCGCAACCGGAGATAATCTACAGCCGGACTGATTAGCCAAATCTGCCCGAAGCGCAGGATGGACACGGGTGCGTCCAGGATTGGGGGCAGAGGTGGGGCAGCCCAAGCATTCCGGGAAAGGGCCTCAGAGATTGGGGTCAAACGATGCGCCTGAGGCCCTTTCCCGGAATGCGGGTTCAGCGGACAAGATGGCAGCTTGCTTTACTCGCCCCAAATTTCGGACACACCTTTCAAACACCGAGGGATTGATAGCAATGCATTTCAAGTCTACCATCTCGCTACCAGCAGCCTTCAACCGTCTGGCATGGTCGAATCTCGCAGCGCAATCGGCTGAACAGATCGGTCTGGCGGCCACACCGATTGTGGCTGTGTTGGCGCTCAACGCAGGCGCCGGCGAGACGGGATTGCTCCACACTGCGCAAACCTTGCCGTTTCTGCTTTTGTCGATTCCCGCCGGTCTGTTAGCCGACCGCACCTCCCGTCGCCGTTTGTTGGTTGGGGCCGAGTTGTTACGCGTGATTTCGTTTCTCGCGATTCTAACGCTCCTGATGCTTGGGCGGTTGGCCTTGCCGGTACTGGCGCTGCTCGGTTTTGTCAGTGCGGCTGGAACCGTCGCCTCCAGCATTGCGGCGCCCTCGCTGGTGCCGGCGCTCGTGCCGAACCAGACCCTGGCCGAGGCCAACCGGCGTATCGAACTCACCCGCAGCGCCGCTTTTGTCGCCGGCCCGGTGTTGGCCGGTATGCTGATCGGGTGGGGAGGCGCCGCCGCTTTTCTGGCTGCCGCCGCTTGCTCGGCCGGCGCGGTCTCGTTGCTGGCCGGTTTGTGCGAACCCGTGCGGCCGGCCCCGCCACCCCGCCAGGTCGTCCACGAGCTGAAGGAAGGGGCGGCGTTTGTGTTCGCCCATCCACTGCTCCGGCCTGTCTTGCTGACGGCTGTCTTCTTTGTCAGTGCGTTCTTTGTCTTGCAGGCTGTCTATGTGCCCTATGCAATCCATCGGCTGGGTCTTTCGCCATCCGGCGTAGGCGCAACGCTGGCCACAGCCGGAGCCGGCATGGTCGTGGCCGCGCTCCTTGTGCCCAGGGTGATGCGAGTGCTCCCTTTTGGTGCCGTTATGCTGATCGGGCCGCTGGCCGGGCTGGCCGGGGCGCTGGTCATGGTGCTTACTATCTGGGTGCCGGTCGCGCCGCTGGCCGGTTTGAGCTTCTTTTTGTTTGGGGCGGGTCCGGTCTTGTGGACAATCAACGCGCTCACGCTGCGCCAGATCGTCACCCCCGGGGAAGTGCTGGGTCGAGTCTCGGCGGTCATTAGCATGACCACTACGGGTTCGGGGACGGTCGGTGCGACCGTTGGCGCGTTGGTTGGTGGTTCGTATGGGGCGGAGAGCGGCCTCGTCGTGGCTGCGTTGGGCTTTCTGGTCCAGGCTCTGCTGTTTCTGGCCTCACCGGTAGCAAGACTGGAACGCCAGCCGGAGATGGTCGTCTCGGCTGGCAGAAGCTGGTGATGAGATTTTTGAACACAGATTTTCAGGATTTACACAGATTTTGTGACCACTGGTTGGCAGAAGTCTGTGTGAATCCTAAAAATCTGTGTTCTGGTCGGTTCTCCGATAGGCTGATCGATTTCCCGGGTCAATCGCCGGATTCGGAGCGCCCCAGTGCGGCAAGCAACTGTTCGGCCTGCTCCACCGAGATCTTGCCTTCGCTGACCATGCGCAGCACCATGAGGCGTTCTTCCTCACTGACCGGTGGGGTTTTGGCTTTGGGCGGCCGTGGCGGTGTGGACGGGATGGGGGCTTCCCAGCGCATCGAGCGCCGCTCGCGGCGTGCTTCGGCTCTGGCGGCGTGGCGTTCGGCTTCGCGCGCGCGCTGTTCGGCATTGCGCATGGCCTCGGCGATGGCTTCTTCAGCGCGGCGCATGGCGGCCTGCACCTTCTCCTGGACGCGGATAGCGATCTCGTCGCCGCCCCCCCAGCGCGCCATGCGCTCTTCGAGCTGGCGCGCTACGCCACTGACCTGTTTCTCCACCTGGCTGGCAATTTGTTGGGCAAAGTCGGCGGCGCGTTCACCAAATTCCTCGCTAAACTCAAAGCCAAACTCGCGTTCAAACTCGGCGCCCCAACCTGCCCCGCGCGGGCCGCCCTGTTGGCCGCTCAACTGCAAGCTTCCGCCGGCGCGCAAGGTGAGCAACGCATCACCGTTGCCCAAGACAAACTCGACATGCCCTTGCTCTATGTCATGCTGTTGGCTCAAGCCGCGCACGGTGAGATCGCCACCGCTCTCTAGTTCGACACGCACATTGGCTTCGCTGGGGATGCGGCAGGTGATGTCGCCGCCCGCTGTTACGCGGCACTGTTGGCCGTGAGCCAGCGGAAGGTCCAGTGCGGCACTGCCCCCAACCTGCGCTGTGATATTGCCGAGCACATGGGCGAGTGCAAGATCGCCGCCGATCTTGTGCGCCTGGAACCCGGCCTTGAGATGTTTGACCCGCGCCATGCCCCCAATCCGCTGGGCCATCGTTTCGCCCATAAGATGGCGGCCCACAAAATCACCCTCGACCTTGTCTACGGTCAACGAACCAAAGATGTGTTCCGCCTTGAGTTGCCCGCCGACCGACTCCATCGTCGCATTGCCGTGTGATCGCTCTACCTCAAGATCGCCCTCGACAGTGGCAAGGGTGAGGTTGCCCATGACATGTTCGAGCCGAGCACTGCCGCTAACGGTGTTGACCTGGCAATCGCCGTGGATGCGTTCGGCCTTCAGGTCGCCTTCCACTGTCTCAACGTGAAGGCCCCCCATAATCTCTTCCACATGGCCGCTGCCGGCCACGCTATTGAGCTGGCAGCGGCCATGTACGCGCTCGGCCTCTACATCGCCTTCGGCGGTCACAACCGAGAGATTGCCCATCAGATCGTCGGCGGTCAGGTTGCCGGTCACCGTGTTGATCGTACAGTCGCCATGGACATGCTCAAGCCTCATATCACCCTCGATATGCTCTGCCGTAAGTCTTCCATGCAGATGGGTTAGCTTTGCGTTGCCACTGATGTGCTGGAGGGTGCAATCGCCGTCGAGATGTTTGGCGACGAGGTCCCCTTCTACTTGCACCAGCACCATGGGGCCAACGTTACGCACCTCGACATTGCCAGAGAGCGTCTGCGCCGTGGTCTTGCCCTTGACGCCCTGCAAACTGGTGTCGGCGTCCACCTGTTCGATCTGGAGGGTCGCGTTGACCGGAACCTGCAGGTTGCAGTCCGTATCGGACTCGACGGCCACACTATCGCCTTCGTGGACCAACCGCAGCAATTCTTCGTCCTCGTCGCGGGCGGCCACCTCGGTCCGGTCCCAGGCGCGCACGGTGAGGTTGCCTGATACGTAACGGATAGTAATTGTAGGCCTTTCGCCCACCTGGATCAACCTTGAGTTTCTCATTCGCTTTCTCCTTTCAATAATTGCATGGCTTCTTCAAAGCCTAACTGGCCGGCGTTTAGCTCTTCCAATACCTGGCGCCGTTGCGCTTCGGTGAGGACCGGCGATTCTTCCTTGCCGGGCTCATAGCCCAGGGCGCGGATGACCTCGTGCAGCCGGGTGCGCAGGGTAGGATAGGAGAGGCTGAGCTCGCTCTCCATCCGGTTGAACTTGCCCTCACAGCGGACAAACGTTTCGACAAACTGCACCTGCTCCGGCGTAAGCTGGGCAAAGGGAATGGTGAGGCTAAATTCGCCTTCCACCTTGAGCCCTGTGTCAGGACAGAAGAACTGGGTGATAACAATTTCGCCGCCCGTAAATGGACAGCGTGTCGGGAGGGGTAGCATCGTGACTCCTTTCAAGACCTTAGATCTGGTAGGTCGACGGGGAAGCCGCCGGCCAGCGATTGCGCCGCTTCAACCATTCGCCCAGCGCCACCAGTGTAACGCCGGCCTGGTAAAGGAGGGGCTGCCGGTTCTGATTGCGTGCCTCACAGATGATCCGGGACCGATGGTATTGTTGTGCCTTGTGGATCAGCTCGGCGTGGTGCTGGTGAGCCAGTTCAGCTTGATAAACAGGGTGGCTGTACATTGGGAAACTCCTTTGCATATCGCCTTCACTTATGGTGGCGAGTATAGCAGCCTTTTTTCTATTTGTCAATAGGTAATTTTATGATATTTGATATTTTGTTGATATTTATTTGATTTTCTTTATTGTGTGTTTTATATTTATGAATGATTTGTTCGGTTGACTCTTGGGGGATTGATAACCTACTGACATGAAGTAGGTGCGGTTTCCATACCGCACGCCCTGCTGGATGCGGTACGCGCGGTACGGCGACTGCACCTGCGAAGATAGACCGCTGATTCTACGGCGCACAGAAGCGGGGCGTTCAGAGGGCGCCGGCAGCTTAAAATCTGTGGAAACCGTAGATCCATCCTTTCTACGTACTACCGTCCTAGATAGATGGCTAGGATAAAGTCTAGTCTGTCGATGTGGTCCGATTCTGTCATCTTTCTGATGAAATTCTGACCAAAGCGTACTAAACTGTACTCAAGTCAAAACGAAATCTGGAGTCCTTCAGCCTCCTCCTGACCTTCCCTCGTGGCGGAGAAACTGAGTTCTCGTCTGCTACGAGACGGTTCCGTCCTCGACCTAGGCCCAGGGGCTCCCCGGCTAGGGAGGTAACGCCGGGTTCCAAGTTAACATTAACATCAGTATAGCTGACAGTAGGGCATGTCTGTCCTCCCGTGGCGTCACTAAAGTGAATATCCCCCTACCTTCGTTTTCAATCTCATAGATTTAGAAAGGACCAAAAGGTGGTTCAATACATTTATCTTCATGCTCGTTTGCGTCTTGACCCCCGCGAGAAAGTTTTGCCAGGTTCTTTACACACGGCCAGGTACTCCCTGACGATCATTCTGCTGTTGCTCGGGGCAATGCTGTTCAGCTCCAACGTACTGCGCGCAGCGGGCGATCCAGCGCTGACCATTTCTGACAGCACAATCAATGTCATGAACAGCAGCACGTTCCAGGCGCCGATCACTTTTACGAGTAACAGCCATGAGATCGCCTCCTTGAGCTTTTCACTCGATTTCGATCAGGGTTGCCTGACCTTCGACAGCGTCACGGACAGCAATGGCGATGGGGTCCCGGACTCCGTCATCACAAACTTCCATGCAAACTTCACCCCCAGCGTATCGTATGATGCAGACGACACAACCGGTGAGATTGACTTCAGCGTCAGCAATGCCGTCAGCACAACCCAGGCGTTGAGTGACGGCACGCTGGTTACATTCGTGTTTGGCGTCGAGAATAGCTGCCGCACAACCGATGGGACGCTGACCAACGTCGTCTTTGCCTTTAGCAGCAACCCCACCCCGTCCTTTGGTGATACGTCGGGCTCGGCGGTTCCTGGAACGGCCACCGGCGCCACTGTGCCGCTCCGCTTCAATGCCAATCCGACCGACATTGCGCTGACGGAAACTGCGGTTGACGAGAATCTGGCCAAAGGCTCTACCGTTGGCACCCTGAGCAGCACCGACGTAGATACTAGTGATCCAGGTGATACGCACACCTACAGCCTGGTCAGCGGCGACGGAGATGGTGACAACGGTTCGTTTACGATTTCTGGAGCCACGTTGAAGACCAATGCTGTCTTTGATTACGAGACAAAGACCTCCTACGCCATCCGCGTGCGGACGACCGATAGCTACGGCGGTGCCTTTGAGAAGCAGTTCACGATCACGGTCAACGATCTGAATGAGGCGCCTACCAGTCTTAGCCTCAGCAACAGCAGCGTGGATGAGAATCAGGCAAGCGGCGCGGTGGTTGGCAGCTTTTCATCCATCGACCCGGACGC
>QEUW01000114.1 GCA_003577005.1 Chloroflexota bacterium
GGTCATGCAATCCAGGTGCGACGCACTTTGTCAAGTGCGTTGCACCTCCCGGCGGCTACCCAACTTGATTTGTCAATACATCTACGTTCTACGTTCTACGCTATTGAGCTATGAAGATCGGGATTGTCGCCTGTGGCGCCATTGTCCGTGAGTTGATCACGATTGCCCGGCGCCAGGGCTGGGACTTTGAGTTGACCGCCGTGCCGGCGCAGTTGCACAACCGGCCCGAACGGATCGCGCCCGCAGTGGCGCAGAAGCTTGACGCCTGGGCAAAGCGCTTCGACCTGATCCTGGTGGGCTATGCCGACTGTGGCACCGGTGGCGTGCTCGACGCCCTGCTGGCGCGGTATGAGCATGTTTTTATCTGACCGACTTTCTTGCCCGCCATTTTGATGGCCTGGTCTGGAAGGGGTTGGGATTAGACCGTCACCCGCAACTGCGCGACCTCTATTTTGGCAACTACACCCACCTGCTCTACCTGCGCCAGTCGCCGGATCAGGATGAAAGCGAGCGGGCGCGGGCAGCGGCAAAGAAACTTGGTCTGCATTATGTTGAAGTTGATACGGGCCTGACCGTGCTCGAACAGCGGCTGGCAGCACTGGTGCAGGGATGGCAGATTAAAGGAGAAAACCATGACCAAGAGTGAAGCTGTTCTCGAACAGATCCGCACGCTGGCCGCCGGACTATCGCCAGAGGAGCAGCTATCGGCCATTCGCACCATTGCAGAGGTTGAGCCGGCACCAACAGACGAAGAAGATGAATTGATCAAACACCTCATGGCGGAACAGGAAGCGTGGTTTGCAAGACCGTTTGCTGAGCGGCAGCAATATGCCGGTGAGTATGTTGCCATCCAAGATGGCAAGGTGGTCGATCACGACGAGGATAAGCGTGAACTCTACCTACGCACGCGCAAATTGTCGGCGCGCAAACCGGTTTTGCTTGTTCATGCTGACTGGGATACGCTGCCGGAATACACATTTCGTAGCCCTCGTCTCGTCCGCTAATCTGAGGGCGCTCGCATGTCCTATCGATTTGATGCAAACTATTTTCTGCCGTTCCCAACCTTACCGGTTGTGATTCGCAATCCTCAGGGCGGTGCGATCACGCCGGAACTCAGGGCTTACGCGGATACGGGAGCCGATGCAACGATTGTCCCGGCGAGACAACTAGCCGTCCTACGCCGGGAGACTGCGCGTCCGGCGCGTCTGCGCAGCCAGTGGGGTGAGGTGCAGATGGGACTCATTTATGTCGTCGACCTGGAAGTGGGCGGACACCTGTTGCCAGGGATTGAGATCGTCGTCGACACCCGCGGCCACGAAGTGCTGTTGGGGCGCAACGTGCTCAACCTGCTCATTTTGCTGCTGGATGGCCCCCACGGTCTGACCGATATTCTCAGCCGGCGACCGGCGCGCATCCGTTAACCAGGAATTGCCGGTGCGCAAGCGAGTCATCTTCCTCTTTCTTGATGGCGTTGGGCTGGGCAGTGATGACCCAGCGGCGAACCCGTTGGTGGCTGCAAATTGCCCTACGCTGCACGATCTGCTGCAAGGCAGGAAACTGGTTGCGACAACTGGTCGCCTCTCTACACCCTACGCCGAACTGATTCCAACCGATGCCCGGTTGGGCGTCTCCGGCCGACCGCAGAGCGCAAGCGGGCAGGCCGCCTTGCTCACCGGAATCAACGCGCCACAACGGCTGGGTGAACATTATGGCCCCCGGCCCGATGCGCGGGTGCGCACTATTCTGGATGAGGGGGGAATTTTCCGCCGGCTGCGCAAGGCGGGGCGGCGGACCTGCTTTGTCAACGCCTATCCCCAACGCTATTTTGACGCTGTGCAGCGGGGCAAACGCCTGTTGAGCGCCGTACCCTATGCGGCTACGGCGGGTGGTCTGACACTGTTCACGGTAGAAGATCTACGGGCGGGGCGGGCATTGGCGGCAGACTTTACCAATGAGGGCTGGCGCAGCGAACTAGGGTACTTGGATGTGCCGGTCTACACACCGGCTGAAGGCGGGCGACAGCTATGGACGATTGCGGAGGAATACGACTTTCTCTTTTTCGAACACTGGTACACGGATGTACTGGGGCACGCCCGCGACCTGGCCGGCGCAGTCGCCAATTTTGAGCGGTTCGATGCCTTTCTTGGCGGCTTGTTGGAGGTCGTCGACCTGGACAAGACGCTCATCATCATCACCAGCGACCACGGCAATGTCGAGGAGTGTCGCCACAGCAAGCACACCGAGAACCCGGCGCTGACGCTCCTGTTGGGGGCTGAACGGCAGCGGTTGGCTCAACAGATCCACCAACTTACTGATTTTGTAGCGGTGATCGAACGCTTCTTGGCGATCCGCAGCAGCTAACTCTGCTTGAACGGTAACGCTTCCAGCCGTACTTGATCTCGCAGAGCTTCAAACTCTGGATCTTTATGCACCAAGATGGCGTGATGATAGCTCGCGCTTGCGGCAATCAGAGCGTCGGCAAACGAGAGATGGAAGTTGGCTTTGAAGCTTACTGCAAGCAAGATGATCGGTTCTGAAACCTCCCAAAGAACAGTAACAGGCAACTGCATAAGCGTCGCATACCGTTGGGCCGCAATTCGTTCGCCCCGCTCTTGGAGCGGTATGTAATGAACCTCAAGGAGTGTAGTCCACACTAGAAGGGCGTGCCCGTGCTGCAAAAGCGCATGCACCCGGAGCGCGCCATCCTCCCCTTCCAGCCAGGTCAGCAATGCCGAGGTGTCCAACAAGTATTTTTCAGGAGCTCCGTTTATTTTCACGTGCGCGGTCTCGCCTTCGCTCGGCCAGCAATATTTCCAACAACCCCTCCCCCTTCGCCGAGCCTTCTAGTGCGGCAATCGGATCATCTGGCACAGGAATCACCCGTATCATCTTGCCATCGTCAATCCAGGCAAGCTTTGTCCCCACACCGATCCCATAGCGTTTGCGAATATGAGCGGGGATGACCGTCGGGCCCCGTTTGGTTACTGCAGTTTGCATAGACCTGCCTCCTTCCCGACGAACTTGTGTCCTGATCCAAAAATATAAGAAATTTTTAGTAGATATAAGTCAAAGCTTGATTTAGACTTGCGAATATGCCAAACCACAAATCACTGGCTCAATGTACTGGCCATAATGGGTTGATCATGCTGGAGTTGGCTAATCTGCAAGGCACACGCCATCGTTTTGCGTCGCGCTACCGCAACAGTGGATTTGTACGAGTTTTTGAGCGGGTGATCGGCAGCATAAAGACAAAAGTCGCGCCCTGTCCCATCTTGCTCTCCGCCCAGATGCGCCCGCCGTGCGCTTCGATGATCGCCTTGGCAATTGCCAGCCCCAGCCCCGCTCCACCTGTTGCCCGGCTGCGTGACTTTTCACTGCGGTAGAATTGCTCAAAGACGCGCGGCAGATCTTCGGGAGGAATGCCCTCCCCTGTGTCGCGCACACGGACTTGCACAGCGGCAGCCACCATATCCGCTTCGATCTGCACCGCACCACCTGCCAGTGTATGGCGGAGGGCATTCCCCACCAGATTGTTGAGCACGCGGCCTATCTGCCGGGCGTCCATCATCACAGGGTCGATGCCTGGCTCCACCCAGCCACCAAGCTGAATGCCTTTCTCCTGCGCCAGGGCCGAAAACGACTCGATGGTGTCGGAGATGAGGTCGGCGAGCGAGTTGGGCTGGCGGTCGAGCTTGAGACCGCCAGCGTCCAGTTGCGCCAGTTCGAAGAGGTCGTCGATGAGCACGGCCAGCGCACCGATCTCGCGCTGTGCGGTGCGCAGATAACGTTCCGCCGTGGCTGGGTCCTCCACGACGCCATCGGCCAGCGCTTCGACCATGGCGCGCACCGAGGCCAGGGGTGTGCGCAAGTCGTGGCCAGCCCAGGCAATGAGGTCGCGGCGCATCTGTTCGGCCTCTTGTTGGCGGTGGGCGGCCTCTTCGAGTTGTGCCGCCATTTCATTAAAAGTGTGCGCCAGTTGGGCGATCTCATCGCGGCCGGTGATCTGCACGCGGGTCTGGAGACGGCCATCGGCAATCGCAATTGCCCCGTCACGCAGCGCCCGCAAGCTATCGCTCACGGCGGTAGCGAGAAAGTAACCGAGCGCCATCGCAATCCCCGCGGCAAAGACCAGCAGGATCGTCGCCAGCATCAGGTCGTGATAGTTGATAAACATGAGCCGCGCCGTCACCCAGACGTTGACAAAGGTGAGCAGGCTCGATAGGGCATAGCCGCTGAGCAGCGTCCATTTAAGGCTGGGCGAGCGTTGTAGCCAACCCAGTTGGTAGGCGCCAAAGCTGAGCAGCAGCGAAATCACCGCGGTTGCGCTCAGAAAGAGCGTCATTCCCTGAAATTCTATCCACGGCGGCTGCATGATCCAGACAAAGATCAACAGCGTCAGCGCCACGGTGAGGGCGGTGATGCCCAGGAATCGCGCCAACAACCCCCACGGCTGGCGCACAACCCGAATTGTCGTTGAGGTCATGGTTCGAACTTGTATCCTACTCCCCAAACGGTGTGGATATAGCGTGGGTTGGCCGCATCGGCTTCAACCTTTTCACGCAGCCGCCGCACGTGGACGGTGACGGTGCTCGGATCTAGATAGTCGGTTTCGCCCCAGACGTGGTCAAGAAGTTGGTCGCGGTTGAAGACCTGGCGCGGGTGGCTGGCCAGAAACCAGAGGAGGTCGAACTCTTTAGCCGTCAGTGCGATCTCGCGACCGGCGACTTCCACCAGCCGCGTAGTAGGGTCGATGCGAATACCAGAGAATTCCAGCGCTTGTTTGCCGGGGACAGGGGATGTTCCGGGCGCCTGTGTGCGCCGCAACACGGCCCGCACCCGGCTCACTAATTCCTGAGGGCTAAAGGGCTTGACCACATAATCATCGGCCCCCATCTCCAGACCCAGGATGCGGTCGGTTTCGCTGCGCCGGGCGGTCAACATGATGATGGGCGTCTCGCTGTGGGTGCGCACCTGGCGGGTGATCTCCAGGCCATCCGCTTCGGGCAACATGAGGTCGAGCACGACCAGGTCCGGCTTTTCGGTTGCGATCAACTGGAGCGCGGTCTGGCCGTCGTGGGCGATCTTGACCTGGTAGCCAGCGCGCGCCAGATAAAGGCTGACCACCTCGCTGATGTTGCGTTCATCGTCCACTACGAGAATCAGTGGTCGGTTCATGAGGTATCCATGTTTTCAGGGTGATTCCAAATGCCGACGATAGCACAGCACAGTTACGCTGCACATACAGAATTCTTGCAGAAATATTACGGTATGGCAAGCTGTGAAAACATCAGAAAGCGAGCCGCTTTGAATTGTATCACGGGCCAACCTATGTCTTTCTATGTATCTGTACCCTGTATTGGCGTCTATGGCGCGATCTTCAATATCTCATTACGCTAGCTTTGACCGCACAATAGAGGCAATCCGGGGTTTGGAGCACCTGACCAGTAACGATGATCGACTGAGTATAGAAAGGTCATGCCGGTGACACTTGTTGCAGCCGCCGTGCCGTACGATGCGATTGAGATAGGAAACAAGCGTTAGGTCCGGAACTACAGAACGAGGAAATACCCAGGAGCTATTTATGGCTGAGACCTATGAAACGACAACCGAGCGGGAGCGGCAACGTACCCTCAATACGCCGAACCCGACCGAAAACGATGCGACCCCACCGCCGGTGGGTGTATATGACCGCCCCGAGAGGCCCGTGCGCTCGACCGGCAATGTGGCCGGTATCTTATTGTTGCTGCTGGTTCTAGCGATTCTGGCTTACTTTGTTTTTCAGTGGCTGACCTGAGCAAGATGAGCTAGCCACAGTTTCAGGCACATTTGTCCCGCAACCAGGCGAAAGACCGCTCTGCCCAGCAGGGAGGTCTTGGTCTCACTGGCAGGGCTGGTAGGGCTGGTTGTGACCTGGGCACTTCTTGCTACACCATGAGGCAAGGACGAACCTGCCTTTCGGCGTAATAAACACGCGAGGGTCGTTGCCCGATTTCCAAGCGAAAGGAGTACATCATGAAGACAGTCGTGGCACTGTTTGATAATCTCGGCGATGCCCAGCGCGTCGTACGCGAACTAGTGGATGAAGGGATCGACCGTGATCGGATCAGCCTGATCGCTGGCGATCCGGATCGGCGCTATGCGGGAGATTTGGAGCGAGGTACCGCTGCTACCCGTGAGGCTGACGACTCAACCGAAGGCGCAGCAACCGGCGCTGTGATTGGCGGCCTCGGTGGCGCTTTGATTGGTATTGGTGCGCTGGCAATTCCAGGTATTGGGCCGGTAGTGGCTGCCGGTCCGTTGATTGCGGGCCTGATTGGCGCCGGTGTAGGGGCAGCCGTGGGCGGGTTGGTGGGCGCCCTCATCGATGCTGGCGTGCCCGAAGATTACGCGGACTATTACGCTGAGGGCGTCCGTCGTGGCAGCACATTGGTTGCCGTCGAGGCCGAAGAGGCCGCAGCTGATCGTATCGTGCGGATTTTCAGCCGCTACAACCCGGTGAATATCGAAGAGCGGGCAACGATGTGGCGGGAGTCAGGTTGGACTGGCCGTGATGTGGTGGGCGATAGCACCGTCTATGACCAGCCTGCCAGCACCCGCTACGAAGAGTTCCGTAGCGACACGGCTGACACCGCTTCTCGCCAGGCTGCCAGCCAAGCTACCTACCCGAGCAGCGGCGCTGCCTACCCAACCGCTGAGACCGAACAGATGCAGACCGGCCGCGTCGCCAACGGCGGCGCCCAGGCCTGGGAAACAACCGGGTCGCGCACCGACGGGGGTGAGTGGTCCGGCGGGCAGCGGCAAGCGGACATGAGTATGTACGATGCTGATTTCCATACCCACTATCAGTCCAACTATGCGAATAGCGGCTATACCTACGAGCAATACGAACCTGCCTATCGCTACGGCTATACGCTGGCCACGGATGATCGCTACGCAGGCCGTGACTGGCGAGACGTCGAAGATGATGCCCGCCTCTACTGGACCAACTATCACGCCGACAGCCCGTGGGAAAACTTCAAAGATGCAGTGCGCCACGGCTGGGAACGGGTCAAGCAAACCGTCGGATAAGCTAAGACGTTGACGACCCGGTATGTAGAAGGCAGAGAGGGTGCGCATATAATCATGCGCACCCTCTCTGCTTTTCGATTACACATCATCTGCCTGGACGCTCATCTCACCTTTGTGCTAGTTCGGCCAGCCGCTTGCTGAGGAAAGCGCGTTCTACTCGATTCTGACAAAGTGCGTGTGCGCGCCTGTATGCAGCCTGCGCCTCGACAGCGTAACCGGCGCGCCGCAACAGGTCAGCCCGCGCTGCATGATAGAGGTGATAATTACCGAGTTCCTCCTCTAGCTGGCACTGATCCAACGCCATCAGCCCGTAAAGCGGGCCATGCGCCATTCCCAAGGCGACCGCACGGTTGAGTTCAACCACGGGCGAGGGCGTCAGACGAGCCAGTTCGCCATAGAGTGCAGCGATCTGTTTCCAGTCGGTCTCGCCCGGCGTGGCCGCCTGGGCATGGAGCGCGCTGATCGCGGCCTGAATCTGGTAGGGGCCGGGCCGGTGCAGGGCGAGCGCCTGGTCGAGCAGGTGTAGCCCTGCTTTGATCTTGTTGTGGTCCCATCGGGAGCGGTCCTGGTCCTCCAACAGCACCAGTTCCCCTGCGGCATCGACGCGGGCGTCACGGCGCGAGTCGTGGAGCAACATGAGCGCTAACAGGCCCAATGCTTCGGGTGCGGCGGCGTACTGGCGCTCCTGGTGGAGCAGATCGATCAGCATGTAGGCCAAGCGGATGGCCTCGGCGCAGAGTTCGTGGCGGATCAAGTCTTCGCCGGCGGTGGCTGTGTAGCCCTCGTTGAAGATCAAATAGAGCACGCGCAGGACAGTCTCCAATCGCGCGGGGATGGCTTCCACCGGCGGCACCTGATAAGGGATGCCGGCGGCGCGGATCTTGTGTTTGGCGCGGGTGAGACGCCGCGCCATCGTCGGCACGGGTACGAGAAATGCGCGGGCGATCTCTTCAGTGGTCAACCCACCCAGGGTGCGCAGGGTCAATGCTAGTTGGGCTTCCAGCGCCAGCGCCGGGTGGCAGCAGGTGAAGATCAGCTTGAGACGCTCGTCGGGGAAGGTTGCTTCGTCCATGTCGGTACCATCCTCGTGCGCCAGGGCAGCTTGCCAGGCCAGTTCGCGCCGCTTCTCCTCCCAGACTTTGCTGCGACGTAGACGGTCGATAGCCTTCCGCCGCGCCACGGTCGTGATCCAGGCCGCGGGATTGCGCGGCGCACCCTCCCGCGGCCAGTGTTCGAGCGCGGCAACCAACGTCTCTTGGAGCACATCTTCGGCCAGGTCGAAGTCGTTCAAGAGACCGATCAGCGTACTCAAAACGCGGCCCGCATCAGCGCGGAAGGTCCGCTCGACCAGTTCACCGATCTGGTTCATGTGGCTTGATTGGTAGCTGCATGACGGTTGATTAGTAATGTGGTAGACAAGTAAACAGGTAGACAGGTAGCTCAGGGTTGTACACCTATCTGTGTACCTGTCTACTTATCTACCTACTACCAATCCTTCAACCGCCAAACTCCCAGACCGGTCGTACCTCGATGGAGCCAAACTTGGCGCCGGGGATCTTCGCAGCCCAGCTGATTGCCTCGTCCAGATCCTTACAATCCAGCAGATAGTAGCCGCCCAACTGTTCTTTTGTTTCGGCAAAAGGGCCATCAGTTGTGATCGTCTTGCCATCGCGCACGCGCACGGTGGTAGCGGTGGAGGTAGGCTGGAGCGCCTCGCCGCCGCGCATGATCCCTGCCTTGTTGATTTCTTCGGTAAAGGCGTAGTAGGCCGCCATCACCGCATTTTGCTCTTCCTGACTTGCATTGGCATCTTCTCGTTCGTTGGTGTAGATCAGACAGAGATAACGCATGGATTGCTCTCCTTTGCTTTTGTGAACAGGCGATCCGTTCGCCTGCTTCACCAATATGACGAATGAGGGACGGCAAATTCGACAGCGAGGTGGGTCAAATTTCAATTCTAATCCAAATTTCGCTAAAACTGCGCTTCACAGAGAGCACGGAGGAGACACAGAGGGCGCAGAGGCTTGTCTCTATATTCTCCGCGTCTCCTCCGTGCTCTCTGTGAACCAGCTCTTGGGTCTGCCGAGCGAAAGGCGCTTGTTCGGAAAGTCGCAAAAACAGCGATCTTGTGGTATCCTTTTCGGTTCTATGCGGCTCTATTCTGTAACGAACGGTGAACAAAGAGCATGGAGCAACAGTTCTTGGACGAAATCAGCGCGCTGATTGCCAGAGCGACTGCGGCGCAGGCGGCGCAGATCGAGAAAAGCCAGGCCTTTGGCGAGATCGTGCATCGGTTTCAAGATCTGGCCTTTGGCTGCGCCTATGCCGTGCTGGGCGATTTTCACCTGGCCGAGGATGCGGCGCAAGAGGCTTTCCTCACTGCGTGGCGTCACCTCGACCAGTTGCGCCAGCCAGCGGCCTTCCCGGGCTGGTTCAAGCGGATCGTGCTCACCCAGTGTAACCGGCTGACGCGCGGCAAAAAACTAGCCCTGGTCTCGCTCGATGCAATCCTCGATGTGCCGGCGCCGGCCAATGGCGATGATCCCCAATGGGCCGTTGAACAACTGGAGACAGAGGAATCAGTCGCCGCCGCCATCCAGACCTTGCCCGAACACGAGCGCATGGTTACGACGCTCTTTTACATCAGTGACTACTCGCAAAACGAGATCGCCGCCTTCCTCGAAGTGCCGGTGACGACGGTGAAGAAGCGACTTTTTAATGCCCGCCAGCGCCTACGCGAAAGGATGTTGACCATGGTGCGCGAAACCTTACACGAAAAACGCCCGTCGCGCAACGAGCAATTTGCCGACACCGTCGCCCTCTTCAATGAGGCGCTGGAGTCGTTTACGGCGAGGGTAAAACAGGATCGCTACATCATCGCCGCCATTCTCTGCGGCAGCCTTTCGCACGACACGGTCTGGCGCAAATCCGACATCGACCTGATCCTTGTCAGCCGCGAGGAGAAGTCAAGCGAAAGTTACTGCTTGGTGGAGAACGGGGTCAACATCCACGCCAGCGTCATGCCGCGCAGTAAGTTCAGACAGTTGACCGAAGGGTCGCTGCAAGGGTCGTTCTGGCATTCATACTTTTCGTTGAGCACGCTGCTCTACACGACTGACGACACGATCCGCGCCTACTATCAAAATGTGCAGACGGTGGGCGCCTTCGACCGGCAGATGCAACTGATGAAGGCCGGCGGCGCCGCCGTAGCGACATTGGCCAAGGCCGAGAAGTGGCTCTATGTGCGCAAGGATGTGAGCTACAGCTTTCTCTGGATCATGTACACGATCCAGGCGCTGGCCGAAATCGAAGTGTTGTCCAACAGCGTGGTGCCCAGCCGCGAGGTGATCCCGCAGGCGGTCAAGCTCCACCCGGACTTTTTTGGCAAGGTCTACCTCGACCTGGTGCATGGGCCGAAGACGGAGGAGACGATCCAGCAAGCGCTCAATCTGATCAACGAGTATCTGGATTGCAAAACGGTCGAACTCTTTGGCCCGGTTCTCACCTATCTGCGCGATGAGGGGGGCGTCCGCTCAACGACCGAGTTAGACCATTACTTCCGCAAACAGGTGCAGGCCGAGTGGCCGCTGGCCAACATCTACGAGTGGCTGGCGGATAAAGGTATCCTCCAGAAAGTGCCCAACCCCGTCCGGCTGACGCAAAAGAGCCCGGTGACGGTGGACGAGGCGGCATACTATTACGATGGATAGTGAGTAGAGCACGGTTCAGGGATGTTGATTGGGGTCTTCAGTTGGGAGGCCTTCTGCTCGCGCAGCGGCCAGTCACCGTATGTGCGTCTACGCCCTTCCATCTGCCTCCGGCTGATAGGGCGCTTCATCGTCGATGTTCCCCACAAAATCGGGCAGGTTGGTGTGGCCTAGCATTTGGCGGATTGCCACGCTTTCACCCGTGTGATACCAGTAGTGATAGGTCGTCCGCAGCATCAGCGTGCCAAAAGTGAGAACGACGACCTCGTCGCCGACTTTAACTTCGTGGGGCGCTTGAAGTTTTTCAGTTGTTAAAGTATCGAGCCAGGGGTCGGCGGTCTCTGTAACTTGCCGCCACAAAGCCCAGGTCTCCTCCAACGGCGGGGTACAGGGAGGGCCACCAGAGGCGAACTGCTCGTTCAAAACCGGCAGTAGCACCCGATCCTGCCCGCGCCAGAGCCAGTAGCGCTGCTCCTGCCAGGCCAGGTGGCCGATGTTCCAACTGATGCAATTCATGGGGTGAATGCGGCGGCGCGCCTCGGCGTCGGTGACACCTTCCAGCGCCCGTTTGAATTCGCTGCGGGCAAAGCGCAACTGCAGCACGAGTGGATGGGGCATGGACGTTCCTCCCTCTATTCTGTTTTTGTCGACTACATGTGCAGAATATAGCACAAATGTACGAGTGGTCCAAAGAAGAGCAACCTTGAACCGACGGATCATTGGCAATTGCCAATTGCTGGTTGATCGTTGATAATTGGCGCTTGTTGGTTTGCAGCGTTTTCCTGGTCCAGCACAATAACTATAGAATGATGAACTTACGATGAAAAAAGCAATCATCGTCGGCGAGCGCCAGGCGACCCTGGTCGATGTGCCTGAGCCCCAGCCGGTGGAGAACTGGGTGGTTGTCAAGGTCCATGCTGCACCCATGTGTGCGGAGTACAAACAGTTTGTCAGCGGGAAACCGGCCGATCTCCTGGGTCATGAAGCTGCCGGAGAAGTGGTTGCCGTGGCGCAGCCCGGCCGCGTCCAGGTGGGGGACCGCGTGGTTGCCATGCCGCTCTATGGGTGCGGCGTCTGCCACCTTTGTGTGGCCGGCGACTATATCCATTGTGAGAATACAGCGCACCTGTCCCGCTATTTTCAGAACGGCGAGGGTCGCGCCACCTATGCGCAATATATCCTCAAACAGGATTGGCTGCTACCCAAGATCCCCGCTGATGTTCCTTACGAGGGGGCCGCGCTGGCCTGCTGTGGGTTAGGGCCCTCGTTTGGCGCCATGCAGCTGATGAACGTCAACGCCTTCGACACCATCTTAATCACCGGCGCCGGGCCGGTAGGGTTGGGCGCCATCGTCAATGCCCGGTTCCGCGGCGCCCGTGTCATCGTGGCGGAGTCGATCCCCTACCGGGCTGAGCGCGCCCGGGAGATGGGCGCCGCCGTGTTGGACCCGCGCGACGAGCGAATCCTCGACTACATTCGCGACCTGACCGAAGGGCGCGGCGTCGATTGTGCTCTGGAGTGTGCGGGCCATGTGCAGGCCGAACGGCTCTGCATCGACGCCACGCGGCGCAAAGGCCGGGTGGCTTTTATCGGCGAATGCCACAATGACCTGGCGATCAGAATCAGCCCGGACCTGATCCGCAAGGGGCTGACCCTGGTCGGTGGTTGGCATTACAACCTCAAAGATTTCCCCTTGATCATGCAGGTCATTCGCCAGTCGCCGTTGATCGAACAACTGGTCAGCCATGTTTTCCCCATGAGCCGGATCCAAGAGGCGTTCGAGTGCTCGGCCTCGCAACAGTCGGCAAAGATTATCCTCCAGCCGTGGGCCTAACCTACCGTAGGTCTGGCTACTAGCCGGACGCCCCCTGCAGACCAGGGTCATTTGATTGAGGGTGCGTCCGAAATTTGGGGCGAGTAGGGCGAGATGCCATCTTGCCTAACCCGCATTCCGGGAAAGGGCCGGAGACGCATCGGTCAGGTAGACTGGTGCTGGCCCTTTCCCGGAATGCTTGTGGCGCCAAATTCTCGCCCCCAATCCTGGACGCACCCTTTGATTGAGAAGCCCTTGACAAGCGCCGCATTTCTGCTAAGATAGGCATACGATGAACTACCCGACGGCAGTGACCTTCTCTATGATGCGCATGGCTATGCAGATGTGCAACCGCACACCTGGCAGACCATGCTGTCCACTGCCCAAGCCCCTCCACCTGCACCCTGGCTGATCCATCGCCAGCGAGCAAACGAGGTTCAGGCCGTCCACAGCGTGGGCGGCCTTTTTGTTGTTCCCGTCAATCGTATCGAGCAAGCGTTCAAAGGAGGCTATCATGTCTACGCAACACCACAACGGGGGACAAAAAAGTTGGTACATCACCACGTCAATCCCCTATGTCAACGCCCAGCCCCACATCGGCCATGCGCTGGAGCTGATCCAGGCTGATGTGTTGGCTCGTTATCACCGGCTGAACGGATACGCCGTACGTTTTCAGACCGGGGCCGATGAAAACAGTCTGAAAAATGTGCAGGCCGCCGCACAGGAAGGCATTCCTACGGCAGCCCTGGTCGAGCGCAATGCCCGGCGCTTTGAGCAGTTGCGCCCGGCGCTGGACCTTTCATTTGACGATTTTATCCGCACCAGCGCCGAACCGCGGCATGAGAGCGGCGTCCACAAGTTCTGGCAGACCTGTGCGGCGCGCGGCGACCTCTACAAACGCCACTACCGCGGTCGCTACTGTATCGGCTGCGAACAGTTTTATGAGGAAAGCGAACTGCTGAACGGTCGCTGCCCCGTCCACGGCACTACGCCGGAATTGGTGGAAGAGGAGAACTACTTCTTTCGCCTCACCCGCTATGAGGATGAACTCTACCGGCGGATTGAAGCGGATCAATTTCGCATCGTGCCGGAGACGCGCAAGCGCGAGGTGCTCCGCTTTATCGAGCGGGGCCTGCACGATTTCAGCATCTCGCGGACGCGAGCGCGCGCACGGGGGTGGGGTATTCCCGTGCCCGGCGATGAGGAGCAGGTCATTTACGTCTGGTTCGACGCGTTGACCAACTACATTACTGGCCTCGATTATGCGCATAATGGCCCCGCCTATCAGCAATACTGGGTGGACAGTAGCGAGCGCATCCACCTGGTCGGCAAAGACATCATCCGTTTTCACGCCATCTATTGGCCGGCCATGCTCTTGTCGGCCGGCGTGCCCCTGCCATCCCAACTATGGGTCCACGGCTTCCTGACGGTGGAAGGCCAGAAGATCAGCAAATCGTTGGGCAACGTGATCGATCCAGTGGAGCTGGCAGAACAATATGGTATCGATACATTGCGCTACTATCTGCTGCGCAAGGTGCCGTCGACAGGTGATACTGATTTTACACGCGACGAACTTGTTCGCACATACAATGCCGATCTGGCCGATCAACTGGGCAACCTGGTGAGCCGGGTGACCAAGATGATTGCCCAGTATACCGGCGGCACTGTCCCGGCGCCGGGTCCGCTTGATGATGCTGCACACAGACTTGTCGATCTGTCCCAGGGCGTGGCGCAAGAGATAGACGATGCGATTGCTCAATTTGCGCTACACAAGGCGCTGGCCGCGCTCTGGGAGTTGGTGGGTGCAACCAACAAATACGTGGTGGAAGTGGAACCGTGGCGGTTGGCCCGTACGCTGCGCGAGCAGGGGGCCGATCCCACTGTGGCACAGCAGCTCTCCACCACGCTCTATGTATTGGCCGAGGCGCTGCGGGTCATCGCACACCAGTTGGCGCCCTTTCTACCCGGCACAGCAGATGCGATTGTCCAGCAGTTGGGCGCACCGCTGGCTGCGGATGGGGAATGGCGTCTGGCGCGGGCCTGGGGAGAACGCATCGTCGGCGCCAGGGTGGCCGGCGGGCAAGCGCTCTTTCCGAAGCTTGCGCCTGATGCCCGACCAAATCAGTCTTGACACCCGCGGAGTTCGCACGCCACGGGCGAACTCCGCGCATTCGGCTTTCCGCACAAAGGGTGGAGACGAATGCCGGTATCCGATTTTGCCGGTTTCGGAGGACATACCGACTCGTGGTATCATGTTCTTTGGCTCGATTTTGGCTGGCAAATCGGAAGATGACAGACGAGGGCGAGCCAGTGACGATGTGGATTTAGCCCACAATCTGGAATCAGCTTCATATCTCGAAAACCTAACTGCGCGAGGTGATTTGTGACCCAGTGGTTCAACGATCTCTTTGGCGTGACCAAACCGGTCATCGCCATGGCCCATCTGCCCGCGTTGCCCGGCACACCGCGCTATGATGCGAGCCTGGGCATCGACGGCATGGTCGAACGGGTGCGCACCGACCTGCGTCACCTGCTGGCTGGCGGGGTCGATGCCGTGATGTTCTGCAACGAAGATGACCGACCCTACACCTTCCAGGCCGACTTCGAGGCCATTGCCACGATGACGCGCGTCATCACCGAGTTGCGGCCGACCGACCGCCCTTTTGGTGTGGACTTTCTCTGGGATGCCCGCGCTCCCCTCGCCATTGCCCAGGCCACGGGAGCGGCCTTTATGCGCGAGGTGGTGACCGGCGTCTACGAAAGCGACATGGGGTTGTGGGCGCCCGATGCCGCCGAGATCTACCGCTACCGCCGCCAGATCGACGCCGAGCACGTTCGTATCTTTGCCAACATCATGCCCGAATTTGCCTCGCCGCTGGGCAATCGCACCGTCGCCCAACGGGCCAAGAGCGCCGTCGTCTCATCGCTGGTGGATGCCATCTTGATTGCCGGAGCCATGGCCGGCGCCGCCCCCGACCCCACCTGGGTGCAAGAGGCCAAGGATGCCGTAGGCGACGAGACGCCCGTTCTGCTCAACACCGGCGCCCGCCCCAACAACATCCAGGACTTTCTGCGCGTCAGCGACGGCGTCATCGTCGGCTCCAGCTTGAAGGTGGATGGCCACACCTGGAACCCGGTAGACCCGAACCGGGTGCGCCTGTTCATGGACAAAGTGCGCGAGGTGCGAGAGGGGAATTAGAGACTAGAGACTGGAGACTGGAGACTTCAAGCTTCCTAGGTTCGGTTGACAGTTCAGCCTGCACAGCGGTGCGATGCACTTGAAAAGTGCGTTGCACCTGAGACGTGCATCGCACCTGGCCGGTGCGATGCACGTGCGCACCCCGGCCGGGTCATGGGCTGCTGGACAAATGTCAACAGGACTAGTCTCCAGTCTCTAGTCCCCCTAATCTGGTAAAGGAGGCGCTATGGTGCAAGAGGCTTTTATTGGGATCGACATCGGCACCTACGGCTCAAAGGGTGTCCTGCTCTCGGGGCAAGGGGAGGTGTTGGCGACGGCGCAGCGCGAGCATGGCATGGAGACCCCGCGCCCCGGCTGGGCCGAGCAGGATGCGGACGCCGTCTGGTGGGCGGATTTTTGCGCCATCGCCCAGGAACTGATGAGGACAGCGCGGGAACGTTCCGTACACATTGCCGCTGTTGCGGCCAGCGCCATCGGCCCCACCTGCCTGCCCGTGGATGCGGCTGGCCGCCCGCTGCGCCCGTCGATCCTCTATGGGATCGACACCCGCGCCACCGCCGAAATCGACTATCTCAACGAGACGTTGGGCGCCGAGGCCGTCTTGCAGGTTACCGGCAATCCGCTTACGGCTCAGGCGGTCGGCCCCAAGATCCTCTGGATTCGCCGTAACGAGCCGGAGGTGTGGCGGCAGACCGCGCACATCCTGACCGCAGCCAGCTATCTGACCTTTCGCCTGACCGATCGTTATGTGGTGGATGCGTACAGCGCCGCACCCCAGGCGCCGCTCTTTAGCCTGGACACGTTGAGCTGGCATCCACCCTTTGTCGAGGCTTGCTGCCCCATCGCAATGTTGCCGGAGATCATCTGGACCACCGAGTTTGCCGGCGAGGTGACTCCACAGGCCGCTGCGGAGACCGGCATCCCCGCCGGCACGCCGGTGACTGCGGGCACCATCGATGCCGCGGCCGAAGCCATCAGCGCCGGTGTAACCCGGCCCGGCGACATGATGATCATGTACGGCACCACCACCTTCTTTATCCAGCCGTTGGACCGGCGGGTGCAGTCGCCGCACCTGTGGGGCGGTGTCTATATGCAGCCTGGCAGCTATGTGCTCACCGGCGGTATGTCCACCACGGGGGCGATCACCCAGTGGTTTCGCCGCGAACTGGCAGGCGGCGTCGAGAACGCCTTTGACCGGCTCTTTGCCGAGGCGGAACAGTCGCCGCCGGGCGCCAATGGGTTGCTGCTGCTCCCCTATTTCAGCGGCGAGCGGACGCCCTTTAGCGACCCGCTGGCGCGTGGAGTGTGGGCTGGCCTCTCATTGCAGACCAGCCGGGGCGACCTCTTCCGCTCGGTGCTGGAAGCTACGGCGCTGGGTGTGCGCCATCACGTCCAGGCCATGAGCGACGCCGGCGCCCTACCCCAGCGGCTGGTAGCCGTCGGCGGCGGCACCCGGTCGCGCCTCTGGTTGCAGATGGTGAGCGACGCCTGCAACCTGCCCCAGGACCTGCCCCGCCAGCGCATCGGCGCCTCCTTGGGTGATGCCTTTCTAGCCGCGGTGGCTGCGGGTGCGCTGCCCAACCTGGAGGGCATCCACAACTGGATCACGCTCGAAGAACCAGTCCACCCGGACCCGGTCACCCATGCCCTGTATGCCAAACGCTTTGAGCTCTACCGGCAGCTTTATGAGAGTACCGTCCCCGTGGTGCATCGGTTGCAAGGTTTATGAAGATTATCATTGAGGGTTGAACCGCGATGAAGATGTACAATCCACCTCACCCGGGTGAGATCATTAAAGGATTATGGCTTGCCCCAATGGGTGCGAGTATTACGGACGCTGCCCATGCAATGGGTGTTAGCCGTAAGACCTTATCGAAGATTGTAAATGGTAAAGGTCAGGTGACACCGGAGATCGCCATTCGGCTTTCGATTACGCTTGGTGGCAGCCCCGAAAGCTGGCTCGGCCATCAGGCTGCTTATGACTTGTGGCAGGCCGAGCAGCGTCTCGACAAGTTATACGCTGTGCGCCTCATGTTGCCGGCTTAGGGGCGACAGATAGCCGCTTTTCTCGCTCCATCCCAAGACCTTTGAGAACGACTTCTAATGGAACAACTGGCATCTCTCCTGCAAGCCTACACCGCAATCCCGGCGCCGTCGGGCCATGAAGAGGCGTTGGGCGACCGGGTGGCGGCGGACTGGTCGGCCTCTGGGCCGGTGCAGCGCGACCCGCTGGGCAACCGCTGGCTGACCCTGGGCGCCGGTGACCGGCACATCGCCATCATCGCCCATTTGGATGAGGTGGGCTTTGTCGTGCGCAAGGTGGAGCCCGACGGCTTTCTCCGCATCCACCGGCTGGGCGGGTTGCCCGAACGGGTGCTGCCCATGCAGCAGGTGGTGCTGCTGGGCCGTCACGGGCCGGTGACCGGGGTGATCGGCGCCAAGTCCCACCACTATACGCCGCAAGAGGAGCGTTATCACGTGCTCACGGCCGATGAGCTTTATCTGGACATCGGCGCATCCACAGCGGCGGAGGTGCGCACGGCGTACGGGATCGATGTGGGCACCTTTGGCGTCTATGCCCGCACCTTTCGCCGCCAGGGTGATCTCGTCTTTGCCAACGCACTCGACGACCGGGTGGGGCTGGCCGTCTTGAGCGTGCTCGCCGGCCGGCTGGCCGCAAACCCGCCGCCGCTGCGGGTGACACTGGTAGCTAGCGTGCAGGAGGAGTTTACCCTGCGCGGGGTGTTGCCCGCCATCCGCACACTCGACCCTGACCTTATCTTTAGCGTGGACATCACTCCAGCCTGCGATACACCCGACTTGAAGCAACGAGCCGACCTGGCGCTCGGTAGGGGACCCGCCCTCACCCGCTACAGCTTCCACAGCCGGGGCACGTTGGGCGGGGTTATCCCACCCGGTTGGCTGGTCGAGCGGGTGGAGGCCATCGCCGACAAAGCAGAGATTTGCTGGCAGCCCGCCACCTTTTTTGGCGGTCTGACCGACGCTTCGTTTGCGCAATTAGAGGGGCGAGGCGCACCGGCGCTGGATGTTGGCATCCCCGCCCG
>QEUW01000115.1 GCA_003577005.1 Chloroflexota bacterium
TTGTCGCCGGTGATCATGACGATGCGCTGGACCCCGCTGCTGCGCAATTGCTGCACGGTGTTGACAGCCTCGGGCCGCAATGTGTCGGCTGCGGCCAGAAAGCCCACCACTTCCCAATCGCGGTCCTCTCCCAGGGTATCCTCGACCGTGCTGCGCCGTACTACCAGCATGGCCGTCTTGCCTTTGCGTTGGAGCGCCGTACCAACCATGCGAATGGCGGGTGAGAGGTCCATCGCCTCGCTCATAAAGAGTTTGTCATTGCCAATATAGATGGTCTCTTTGTTGTCGCCGCGGTCGAAGCTTGCCTGGATGCCGTGCCCTGCAATAGCGTGAAACTCTGCCGGCGCCTCCAGGTCGATGCCTGCTTCTCTGGCCTTCTCGACGATGGCGCGGCCGATGTGGTGTTCGCTGCGCAATTCGGCGCTGGCGGCCAGCCGCAGCAATTCCTGCTCGGTGTAGTCGTTGAGCGGGCGTACATCGGTCACCATGACTCGGCCGGTGGTGAGCGTGCCGGTCTTGTCAAAAGCGAAGGTGTCCACCTCGGCCATCTTTTCCAGATAGGCGCCGCCTTTGAAGAGGACGCCGCCGCGCGCCGCCGCCGCAATCGCGCTGAGGATGCTGGCCGGGGTGCTGATGATGAGCGCACATGGGCTGGCCACCACCAGCAGGGTCATGGCCCGGTAGAGCGTATCGCTAAACGCTTCGTTTGAAAAGAGCTGGGGAATGAGCATGGCCAGCAGCGTGGCGCCGATCACCGCATAGGTGTAGGGTGCGCTAAAGCGGTCGATAAAGCGCTGGGTCGGCGAGGCGTCCTGGCGCGCTTCTTCGACGAGGCGGATGATTTTGCTGAGGGTGCTCTCCGAGGCCAGCTTGGTGACCTCGATCTCCAGCGCGCCTCCCCCGTTGATCGTCCCGGCGAAGACCGGGTCACCAGTTCGCTTCGCTACGGGGACGCTCTCACCGGTGATGGAACTCTGGTCGATGTTGCTCGCTCCCTTGCTCACGACGCCGTCGACGGGCAGCCGTTCGCCCGGGCCCACCAGCACAATCTCCCCGATCTGGATGTCATCGATAGGGCGTTCGACCTCGGTTGCCCCCTGGCGGACGCGGGCGGTTTCGGGGCGGAGGACGGCCAACGCTTCGATGGCCTTGCGCGTTCGCTCCATGGCAAAGGTTTCCAGCGCACCGCTGAGGGTAAAAAGAAAGAGCAGCAGCGCGCCCTCTTCCCATTCACCAATGAGCGCAGCGCCGAGCGCGGCGGTGATCATCAAAAAGTCGATGTCAAGTCTGCCCTTTTTTGCTTCCTCAATTGCACCCATCAAACCGGAGTAGCCACCGGCAAGATAGGCGACGAGCGCCACCAGGAGCACAGCCCAGCCCGGCAGGAACCCTGTGGCGCCGCCGATCCACCCGGCCAGCAGCGCAACCAGGGTGATCAAGGCCAGCCAGAGTTCGAGGTTTGTACGCCAGTAGGCGAGAAAGGGGGTCGAGCCACCGGTGGTTTGGAGCGGGGCGGCAGCCGCAGGCGAAGACTCCCTCTGTGAAGATGCAGTCTGTGTTGTCATGTTGATTCAATCTTTCTCTTGTTGGCACGCCCGGCAAAGGCCAAATACCTGAACATGCACTGTGTTGAGGGTAAAGCGGGCCCGTTGTTCCAGCGCAGCCACGAGTTCGGTGGAAAGGGGCGGTGGTTCGTAGTCGATCACCGTGCGGCAGCGCTGGCAAACAAGATTGGCGTGCGGCTTCATATTTGTTTCATAATGGGTATGCTCATCCCCCAGGTCGATCTGGACCAGGGCGCCCGCACGTTCGAGCGCGTTGAGGGTATTATAGACCGTCGCCCGGCTGATCTCCGGTGAAAGCGCGGTGACCCCAGCATAGACCTCCGAGGGTGTGGGGTGGCTGTTGATCGTGGCCAGGTATTGGCAAACGGCGCGCCGTTGGGGGGTGATCCGGTGGCCGGCGTGGCGTAGGGCATCGAGGAGCGTCGTAATAGCTTGTGACATAAACAGTCCAGATTTTTAGAATGATTCTAAATAACTTTTGCTAGGATAACAGGATTTGAGCGAGTTGTCAAACAACTTGAGGCGAAGCGAAGCTTTCGCCAAAAGCCCTGTTTCTCTCCATGTTGTTTGACAGCCCTTGTGAAGTTTGGTACAATCCCGCTGCGTGTTCAGGAGGATAACGAGGCCCTGTGAATCGCAATCTGCTCACACCACTGACCCTTTTGGCAGTCGCTGGCTGGCTGCTCTTTAGTTATGCCCCACAGACTTGGGGCGGGTTGCCTGTTCTGGCGTTCCCCATTGACAAGATGGGGTACCTGTTTAGACCGCTGGCGCTCATCGTATTGCTGATCTTCCTTGTGTTGCAGGGCGTGCTGGTCTGGGCGACCTTCCGGCTCCGTGGGCCGACGCGAGCGAACGAATTGGCCGATGGGCGGCGGCTGCGCGTTGGCGCTGAACTCTTCTGGACGGCGCTTCCCCTCCTGATGACGGTTGGTTTGGCGCTGCTCAGCTATCCAACCTGGTCCGCGCTGGCCTCGCCCTGACTAGCTGAGAGCTTGCGAATGATAGTGCGCTACGCTCTCCGGCGCATCTTATTCCAGACCCTTGAGGTGTAGGAGTTACGACCGTATGCCGAAGTCTGCAAATGATCGAAGACACTTTATCATTGTGTCGGTGCTGATTGCGATTGGCACCGTGGTGCTCTACTGGTTGCTGGAAACGGTACTGCCGCTGCCGGCGCAGGCGAGCGTCGAGTCGCTGACCATCGACCAGTTGATCCGCTGGCACCTGTGGCTGATCGCTTTTCTTTTTTCGTTGGTCGTTGTCTTTATGCTCTATGCCATCATCATCTTCCGCCGGCGTGAGGGAGACGACACGGAAGGCGAACACTTTGAAGGCAACACGACGCTGGAGATTCTATGGACGGCCATCCCGCTGGCGCTGGTAGTGATCTTTGCCTTTATCGGCATCGACACGCTCAACCGGGTCGTCTTTGAAGATCCAAACGAGGTAACGGTGAAGGCGGTGGGTTTTCAGTGGGGCTGGCGGTTTGAATACCCCACTGGCGTGCAGAGCCAGGAGCTCGTGCTGCCGGTGGATCGCCGCGTGCGGATGGAACTGGAGACGCAAGATGTCAACCATGCGTTCTGGATTCCCGAATTCCGCGTCAAGCAGGATCTGTTGGCGGGCCAAACCAACGAGTTACGGTTTACACCCACGATGACCAGCGCCGACTATGAAGCCGAGCACGGCCGCGAGATCCGGCTGGTCTGTGCTGAACTGTGCGGTCGTGCCCACTGGAGTATGTATGCAGTCGTCAAGGTCGTGCCCGAGGCGGAATATACCGCCTGGCTGGACGAACAGTTTGCCAGCCAGGCGCCGGGAGTGGCGCAGAAGTAAAAGATTGAGAGACTAGAGATAGAGAGACTAGAGCCAATCCCTCAGTCTCTCTATCTCTAGTCTCTCTCGAATAGCGGCGGTATAGGAGACAAACGTTATGTCGCTGATGGATTTAGGGTTGGTGCGTGGCTTAGTAGGTCAGGCCCTGGGAATGGTTGCGGGCATGGCGCTGGCGATGGTGATCCGCCTGGCAGCGGGGATGCCGGCGTGGGCGGAGGAGCCGGTGCTCGTCAGCGGTATTCTGGTGGGAGCAATTGGTTTTCTCATCGGGGTGGGCGCGATCACCGACTGGTCCAAATGGTGGGTGGGCAAAGAGACGCCCTTTATCCACGGGCCACCGGTGGGCAAGCCGGCCTGGGTGCGCTACTTTAGTGTCGATTACAACCATAAGATCATTGGCATCCAGTATGGTGTCACTGGGTTGCTGATGATCATGATCGGCGGTGGTTTTGCGGTCATCTTTCGCACCGAACTGGCGCGCGCCGGGCTGCAATTTTTGGGTGAGAACACCTATAACACGGTGATGAGTCTGCACGGCTGGGCTGCGCTCTTTGGCATTCTGATCGGCATTGGCGGCATGGCGAACTATGTGGTGCCGCTCATGCTGGGCGCCGAGGACATGGCCTTTCCCCGGCTCAACGCCTTTGCCTACTGGATCAATGTCCCTGCGATCGTACTCTTGCTGGGGAGCGCTTATTATGGCTGGGATGCCGGTTGGACGGTTTATCCTCCTTTGAGCACTATTGGGCCGGCAGGCTTTCAGTTTGTCTTTTGGGCGATCTTCTTGTTGGGCTTCTCTTCCATTCTCGGTTCGCTCAACCTGATTGCAACTATCTTGCTGATGCGCCCGCCGGGGATGAGTCTCTTCCGCATGCCCATCTTCTGTTGGGCAGTGCTGGCGACGAGCTTTATCCAGTTGACGGCGACACAGTCTATCGCTACCTCCTTCCTGATGCTCTCCATGCAACGTCTGCTGGGGATGGGCTTCTTCGACCCGGCCAAGGGAGGCGAGCCGCTGCTCTTCCAGCATCTCTTCTGGTTCTATTCGCACCCGGCGGTTTACGTCTTTGTGCTGCCGGGGCTGGGGATCATCAGCGAGTTGTTGCCGGTCTTCGCACGCAAACCGCTCTTTGGCTATCGGTGGATTGCGCTGTCGAGCATTGGGATTGCGCTGATCGGCTTTATCGTCTGGGGCCACCACATGTTTACCTCGGGCTATGCCCCCAACCTGCGCATCTGGTTTATGCTCTCGACCTTGTTGGTGGCTGTGCCGACCGGCGTGAAGTTCTTCAGCTGGTTAGGAACGCTCTGGGGTGGCAAGCTCGAGTTCCCCACGCCGATGCTCTTTGTGCTGGGCGCCATCTCGGTCTTCCTCATCGGCGGCCTTAGCGGCCCGATCCTGGCGACGGTGGCGTCGGACTTGCCTTTGCATGACAGCTACTTCGTGGTGGGGCACTTCCACGGCACCATCTTTGGCGGCTTTGTCTTCCCCTTCTTTGCGGCCATCTATTACTGGTATCCAAAGATCACCGGTCGCATGTATAACGAGACGTTGGGCAAGATCCACTTCTGGATCATGATGCCGGCTTTTTGGTTCCAGAGCATCGGCCAGATGACCGTCGGCACAATGGGCATGCGCCGCCGCATCGCCGACTATGAGCAGGCGCTGGGCGGCATGGTCAACAGCAACCTGGGCGCCGTTGAGGTAGGCCACATTGTCATCACCATCGCCGCCTATGCTATCGCCTTTGGCGTCTTGCTGATGATCTACAATCTCTTCAACAGCGCTGATGTGGGCGAAGCGGCCGGCGACAACCCCTGGCGTTCGCGTTCACCCGAATGGCAGATCCCATCACCCGTACCGGAACACAGCTTCGCCCAACCCATTGCCGTGGTGGGCGAACCCTACGACTACGGTTTGCCCGGCAATTATGTGGCGGCGGCAACGGCTGGAGATGACTGATGAATGGTTAATGGTTGATGCTCAATGGTTAACGGTTGACCATTGAGCATCAACCATTAACCGCTAACCATTGTGGAGGCCCAATGAACTCAAGACGAGCGGCGGCATACCGGTTCAGTTCCATGATTGCGCTGGTTCTGGCGGTACTGACTGGGATCGAATATGTGGCGGCGTTGTACCACGCCGGGGCAGTGATCATGTTTTTGCTGGCGTTGGCCAAAGCCTATTTTGTAGTGAACTTTTTTATGCATATCTCTCGCCTCTGGCGAACGGATGGAGGACACTAGCTCATGGCAGTCGCAACACCGACACTGGAACACGGTCACGCCGTAAAAGCCGCCCCTGCCCATGGGCATGTCGAGCACGGTCATGGCGACAATTATGCCGTTGCGTGGCGCTACAATCGCCTCGGCCTGTGGCTCTTCTTCCTCTCCGAAGCCTTTTTATTTGGCGCGCTGTTGGCCACTCGCTTTTATCTGTGGCGGGAGGACGGCGTCGTTACCCGCCCGGAACTCGACCAGGTAGTAGGTCTCATCGTCACCTCTGTGCTCTTGTTGAGCAGCTTCTCGATGAACCTGGCCGAGACGGCAATCGAACACGGCGACCGCAAGACTTTTTTGCGCGGTCTGGTTGTTACCGCCGTCCTGGGCCTTATCTTTATGGGTGGCGTCATGATCTTCGAGTGGGGTCTCGTGCCGGCCATCTATGAAGGCCATCTGACGCCTTGGGGTGACAAGTATGGTGCAGTTGTCTTTGCCATGACGGGGATGCATGCCCTTCACGTGATCAGCGGCGTGATCTTTATCGCCATTGTCTGGAACCTGGGCCGCAAGGGGAGCTTTTCGCCTGAACGCCACTGGGGCGTGGAGGCCTGCGCCATCTACTGGCACTACGTGGACCTGGTCTGGATCTTTTTCTATCCCGCTCTATATCTTATTGGTCATGCGGTACATTGACGTAGATGCGTAATGCGTGATACGTAATACGCATCTACGTATCACGCATTACGGATTCCAGAGTATCATGCACCCACTGCTCCAGGCGCTTTTCTCTTCGTGGGATTGGCGTATCGATGTCACACTCATGTTGCTCGGATTGGGCACGCTCTATGTAGTGGGTTGGGTGCGCTTGCGTCGTCGCAGCAACTACCGTAAACTCGCGAGCCGAGGGAAGCTGGCAGCCTATCTGAGTGGTCTGGTGATCTTGGCGATTGCGCTTATGTCGCCGATTGACCGGCTCGGGGGTCAGCTTTTTTTTATGCACATGATCCAACACAAGTTGGAAATCATGGTAGCGGCGCCGCTGGTCTGTCTCGCCAATCCTTTCCCGTTTATGATGTGGGGGCTGCCTACCCCTGCTCGGCGACGGGTGGCGGCGCTCTTTACACACGAATCGCCTGTTCGTAGCGTGCTGAGCCGCGTCACGAGTCCGGGGGTGGCTTGGTTTATCTTTATTACGTTCTATATGGGCTGGCATGACCCTGGTCTTTACAATCTAGCGCTCTACTACTCGTGGGTGCATGATCTACAACATGTGACCTTTTTTGTCTCAGCCCTCTTGTTTTGGTGGCATATCACCAATGCGGCGCCCTATATTCATGGACGGCGGTCGGTATGGGGACGCCTTGCTATGCTCATTGGCGTCATTCCGGCGCAGATGATCGCCGGTATCATCATTGCCACGTCGGGCACGGTCCTGTACACCTACTATGCCAGCATCCCCCGTTTTTGGGGTTTTAACGTGCTGGAGGACCAGGCCATCGGTGGCATGATCATGTGGACGCTGAGCAGTGAAATGGTTGTCTGGGCAGCGGTCTTTTTGCTGGGGGGGCTGTTTGGCGGCGCAAAGGCCGCTCCCGGCCCCGTGGCAAACTGGGACAGCGAAGAGGCAATGGTGGCGCCCGGTTTGGAACATCGAGTGGTCCAAAATCGTTGGCGCAGGCTGGCCCAGGCTCGCACCGAGGCCCGTTAGAGGGCGTGAAGCAGCAAACCGGAGCATGGAGAGCAGAGAGCGAAGATCAGGAATGGGTGTGATGCGCGTCGATCCACGCGAGCGTGGCCGATCTTCAATTGCTGTCATAGCTTTACTCGTTCTGCTCCTGGCGCTGCTGCCGGTGCGTGCTGCCGCCCACAGCGGGGGAGCGCCAGTGTTGACGGATGCTCCCGCCGGGCCGTATCGAGTCTTTGCGTGGATGCAGCCGGAGCCGCCGCGCGTAGGGCTAGTTCATCTGGATGTGGCCGTTACCCTGGCCCCGGCTGCGGGTGCGCCTGCCAATCAGCTGGTGGAGCCGGTCACCGATGCGGCAGTGCAGGTGACCTTTACACCCCAGGAGCAGCCCGATCAGCCAATCGTGGCGATGGCTACGGCAGAGAGCGGGCTCAACGGCTATTATTATGAGATTGAGATGTTGCTCGATTCTGCCGGGCTTTGGCGCGTTTTGGTCGAGGTTACTGGCGCCGCCGGTCAAGGTAGTGCCACGTTCGAGCGGCAGGTCTTGCCGCCACGCCAGGTCAACTGGCCTGTGGTCGCCAGCGCCGGCGTTGGCCTTTTATTGTTGATCGGCTTGATGGGGGGCTGGAACCGCCTGCAAGCCAGGGAGTCAGTGTGATTATCAAACGGATGTTTAGCGGGCGCAACTGGCTGCTGACGTTGATCGTTATAGCGGCGGTGGCTGTCTGTGTCTGGGCGGGCTTCTGGCAGATGGATCGCCGCGAGCAGAAGCGCCAGCTCAACCAACTGCTGGTGGAGCGCTGGGATGCACCGCCCTTTGACCTCGCCCAGGAGGCGCTGCCGGCCGACCTGGGAAAGTTGGAGTATCGCCGGGTGTTTGTATCCGGCACCTTTGATTACGACCACCAGATCATCTTGCGTAACGACCTGCGCGACGGTGTACCCGGTGTCAACCTGATCACCCCATTGCTGCTGCCCGATGGCCGGGCAATCCTCGTGGCGCGCGGGTGGGTCCCGGTGAGCCAGGCCGGGCCGGAACACTGGCCCGACTATGTCGAACCGGCGGGTCTGCAGGTGGTAGGCTTGCTCAAAGAATCGCAAACCCTACCGGCTGCCTCGCAGCCTACAGCGCCGCAGACTGAATGGTTTCGGGTCGATGTAGCAGCTATCCAGCAGCAGATGCCGTATGAACTCTTGCCGGTATTTCTTGCCATGCTGCCCGAACCAGGGCGCGATGCCTATGCCTTGCCCGCACGGACGCCGCCCCCCGCGCTGGCGGATGAGTATATGCACGTGGGCTATACCATCCAATGGTTTACGTTTGCGGCGGTCTTTGCGTTTGGCTACATTCAACTGTTGCGTATACAGGAACGCCGCAGCCGGCGAGAAGCTGGGCTACCAACCAGGACAGTGGATGGGCCTGGTTCGACGGCGGATCTGCCTGCGGCGCCGCATCGGGCATCGTAGGTTTTGCACTGGATTTGCACAGATTGATTGCCCACGCATCTTCTACGATAGAAGATTTTGGTTCAAGTGGGCCTGGGGGTTGCTAAACTGTTTTCATGAATGTAGGTGCGGTTTCCATACCGCACGTCTCTGCCATACAAGGCGTGTGCGGTGTGGAAACCGCACCTACGTTTCTGCAACCTCTACATTCCGAAGAGCCTCAATTATCCAGCACCGGAGTTCCGGAGTTATTTCATGCAATTGCGTTCCACGTTTGACAAGGGCGCCGTACGCAGCGTATCGGTTCGGCAGGTGATTGGCGACTATCTGGCGCTGACCAAGCCGCGCATCATTTCGTTGCTGTTGGCGGTGACGCTGGTGCCCATGTTTCTGGCTGGCGACACGCCGCCGGGTGCGGCGCTGATCGGCTGGACTATGCTGGGTGGTTTTCTTGCGGCGGGTGGGGCGAATGCGCTCAACCAGTATATTGACCGCGATATCGACCACGTCATGACGCGGACACGCAAACGCCCGCTGCCGGGTGGCCGCATGAAGCCGTGGCAGGTGCTCGGCTTTGGGGTTGGGCTCAGCGTATTGAGCTTTCTCCAGCTCTGGCTCACCACCAACTTGCTGGCCGCGCTGTTAGCGGTGGGCGGGATCATCTATTATGTACTCATTTACACGCGAGTGCTCAAACGCTCCAGCACACAAAACATTGTAATCGGTGGGGCGGCGGGCGCCGTTCCACCGTTGGTCGGCTGGGCGGCGGTGAGCAACGAGCTTTCGCTGCTGCCGATCTTTATGTTTCTGATCATCTTCTACTGGACACCACCCCACTTTTGGGCGCTTGCCTTGCGCCGCCAGAAGGAATACCGGGCCGCCTGCGTGCCTATGTTGCCGGTCATTGCCGGCGATCGCGAGACACACCGGCAGATCGTGCTCTACAGCGTGCTTTTGTTGCTGGTCAGCGTGACCCCGGTCTTTTTGTGGCTGCTGGGGCCGGTCTATTTGGTCTTAGCATTGCTGTTGAACGGTATCTTTCTCTGGTATGCCGTTGATGTCTGGCGGACACCGTCGGCGCACAATATCTGGCGGTTGTACCGGTACAGCCTCATCTATCTTGCGCTCCTCTTTTTGGCTATGGGGATCGACCACCTCTTCTACACTGTGCCGGCCACGGTGGTGGATGTGAACCTGCGCCTGCCGTAAGGCGCTGCCGGCAGCTTTCAACCGCTACACGACGATCCACTGTTGTTCGCGCTGGCTACGGCGCGCAGCATCGAGTGCGCGTTGGACGGCCAGCCCGTCGTAAAAGCTGGCAGCTTCGGAGAGGATCGTCTCGCCCTGGGGCAGCGATTCGGCCAGCACCCGGCCTAAATAGTATGTGCCCACATGGAAGGGTTGGTCTGCCGGGACAGTGGCGGGAAGCTCTGCTGGATAGCCGGTTTCTATCGGCTGCCAGTTCCCTTTGATGAGATCATCGCCCTGAACCCCCCAAAGCCGGTCATTGCTATCGAGCCACAGGGCGCCGCGCGTGCCGAGCATTGTAATTTCGGTCTGGTTGGGACCTGGCGTCAACCCGCTGACGACAATGCTACCCTGGGCGCCATTGGTGAAGCGGAGGAGCAGATGGGCGTGGTCGTCGGCCGTCACCTGGCGGCGGTTGCCGCTCTCGCGATCGTTGCGATAGTAGTGGCCGATCTGGAGCGTGGCGGTGAGGCTGTCGATCTTGCCGGCGATCCAGCGGCAAAGGTCAAGCATGTGGCTGCCCATGGCGCCCAACATGCCGCCGCCCCGTTCGGCATCGGTGCGCCAATCCCACGGCAGAGCGGGGTTGAGACGGCTGCTGCTATGCACCACAACGTCTACCCGCAGCAGGGCGCCGGTGTAGCCACCTTTCACCAATTGCTGGAGGTGGACGAGCTGGGGGTGAAAGCGCAGTTCGTGGTCGATGATCGCCAACTGGTTGGGGGCAGCCTGTGCTGCGGCCAACATCTCTTCGGCTTCGGCCACGTTGAGCGCCGTTGGCTTCTCACACAGGACGTGTTTGCCCGCCTGTAGCGCCGCGACCGCGATCTCCCGGTGCAGGTGTGGCGGCGTGACAATACTGACCAGGTCGACCGTCTCGGCGGTCACCAACTCTTGCCAGGTGGCGTAGACCTCTGGGATCCCCAACTGTTGCGCTGCCCGCCGGGCATTGGCCGGGTTGGCCGAACAGATGGCCTGCACTGTCAACCCGCTCTGGCGGAACATCGGGATCTGGACACGCTCGGCCCAGCCCGCGCCGACAAAGCCGACGCGTACTTTCTGCTCTGATTTCATGGTTCAACCTCCTCGATCACGGGTTGCCAGGCTGATCGCTTCTGCATACACCTCTTCCACGGCAGGCAAGATTTGCTCCCAACTGTAGCGGTCGGCAACAAAGGCGCGGGCGCATGCTCCCAACTGCCGTGCGCGCTCACCGCCGGCTTGCGCATCGCGGATGAGCGCCAACGTCGCCGCGGCAAAGTCCGCCGGTGTATCCGCCAGCAGCAGCTCCTGGTTGTCTCGTACCGGGATGCCCTCGACGCCCAGCCCTGTACTCACAATCGCTTTGCCCGCGGCCATCGCCTCCAGCGCCTTGAGGCGCGTTCCGCCGCCGACCCGCATGGGGATCACACAGACGGTGGCAGCCTGGAGGTAGGGGTGGACCTCAGGCACGGCGCCTGTGATGATTACTGCCGGATTTGCCCGGAGTTCGTCCAGCCGGGGGTGCGGGTTCTGCCCTACGATCTGAAAGCGAACCTGTGGCTCTTCGGCCTGGACAAGCGGCAGGACCATACGCCCAAACCAGAGGGCAGCGTCGATATTGGGCCGGTAGTCCATTTTACCGGTCAAGAGAATATGGTACGGGGGGGACGGCGCAACCGCATCGGCAACAGCGAGCGGATAGTCGGCCAGGTCGATGCCGTTGGAGATGACGCGAATCGATAGATCAGGCGCCACTGCCGCCAGCGCTGCCCGATCTGCTTCGCTGACGGCCAGCACCGCATTGGCCTGCCGGCAGATCATCGCTTCATAGTGGCGTAGCTTTTGCCATTGCACCAGGCTATAGGCTGCGGCCGGCCAGCGGCGAGGCTCGCGCAAATCGGTTAAGGCGCTCCGTTTTTGCAACAAATACTCGCAATTATGGTCATCGAAGACCAGCACTGCGCGCTGTCTACGATCTGTCACCCACCGCCCATATTGGGCCATTTCGATCCCTTCGATCTGCACGCCATCATACACTTCTTGTTCGAGCCATTGGGCAACCAGGTGGTGCATGGCCGGGTCATCCAGCCGGAGCGCCATGTCGGGCCGCCAGGAACGAAGCGTCGTGACCATGCGCTGCTTTGTCGTGCGCAGCGGCTGTGGTGTGGCGCCGACCCGCCGGCAAAGCTGGTGGAGTGGATTGGCGGCAGCCAGTTCCTCGCCCGGCGCCAAAAAAGTCAAAAGGTCGACGTCGTGGCGCTGCGCCAGATATTTGATCAAGGCGAAGTTGCGGAGCGTCGCGCCCTGGCGTGCCGGGTAGGGCAACTGGGGGGTGAGGAAGAGCAGTCGCATAACCCCGGCTACGGTCGCGTCGTCTGTTTGGACGAAGCCGTTGTAATGGCCGGTCGGGCCACGGCCTGAGCCTGCGCCACCTGCCGGTAGACTTCGAGCGTGCTACGGGCCGCGCTCTCCCAGCTAAAGCAGCCGGCCCGTTTGAGACCCTTGGCGCGCTGTTCGGCGTGGAGTTGGTCATCGGTGAGCAGCCGATGGAGCGCGACGGCAATCTCTTCAGTGCTATTGGGGTCGACGAGCAGGGCGGCGTCGCCGACCACCTCGGGCAGGCTGCTCGAATTGCTAACGACCGTGGGCGTGCCACACGCCATCGCCTCAAGCGGGGGCAACCCAAACCCCTCATAGTGGGCGGGGTGGACATGGCAGCGCGCCCCTACATAGAGTTTGTGCAGATCCTCATCGGGCACGCGGCCGAGAAAAAAGGTCTGTCGTTCCAGTTGTAACCTGCGCACGGTCTCGAGCGTCTCCTCATAGAGCCAGCCGTGACTGCCGGCCAGGACAAGACCCGTGTCGATGATGTTATACCGCTGGCAGAGATGGTGAAAGGCGGTAAGCAATCCATTGACATTTTTGCGCGGCTCGATGGTGCTGACAAAAAGAATGTAAGAGGGGGGCAGGTTGTACTTGCGGATAATTTCGGCGCGCGTCGGCTCGACAGGCAGCGGTCGAAAGGAGGGGTCCGCTGCCTCGTGGATGACGCTAATTTTGCTCTCCTGCACACCGAGCAGCCCGACCAGATCCTGCTTGGTGTTTTCGCTGGGTACGATGATATGGCGGGCATGGCGCACCCCGCGGTCGATCTGTCCATAGTAGGCTGCGCTGGCCTTGGTGACAAAGTGTGGCCAGTGCAAAAAGGCCAGGTCATGGACGGTGATCACAGCCGGCGTCAGGGCACGCAGCGGCGGGATAAAGTCGGTGCTGTGGAGCAAATCAAGCGGGAAACGGAGTAACTCCAGCGGGAGGAGCCACTGCTCCAGCGGGTGATGCACGGGTGAATAGAGCGTGCCCCGGCGGAAATTTCCCTGGGAGATGATCGGGGTTCGGTGACGCCGGTGCTGAAAGACGACAAACTCATCATGATGGTTAAGCCTGGCCAGGGCATGCAAAAGATGCCAGGTATAGCGGCTGATCCCAGCCGGCTGGTGGTGCATCAACCGTGCGTCTACACCAATTCGCATAGTCAATTCCTGTTGTAAGCCACATCCATTGGTTGGTCCATTGGTATTGCACCTTACCTTTGCGACAGTGCAAGGCCCCGCGTCGGAGGGTGTACTTCGTGGCGAACATCGGCACGTGTTGGAGCAGATTGGCGATGGGGCGTTGTGCTACCCCCGTCTATGGAAGTCAAACTAACCCATAGCCTTACCATTTTACCCGCCGGAAGACAAACGGTCAAACCGTAATGCTATACGGATGCGTCCAGGATTGGGGCAGGTTTGCGTGACACCCTTCCCGGAAGGGAGCCAAAACAGCCTGGTCGAGAAGCCACCTTGCGCCCCCTTCCGGGAAGGTCTACCCGAGCCCCCAAATTTCGGACGCACCTTACTATACAGCAGGGATTCCAATGGGCCAGAGAAGCGATATTTTTTCCGTTCTGTCCCTGCCACGCAGAACATTTCATATTGTGGAAAATCGTAATCACGCATCGAAATTGGCCAGAAACGAGTCGCAGAGCGCACGCGCCGTTGGTGCGATGCACCCGCAGGGTGCGTTGCACCGGAGCCCCCCTCTCTCCAGGTGCGCCGCACGCGCTGCGTGCAACGCAACGTTGCAATCATTGTTGACATGTCTGCCTTAGCCTGCAACATGAAATAGCCCTGTCCCTGCCACAAGGCTGCGTTGAAAACTTGTATACTCTATGCTAGACTCTTGAATAATATCAGCTGCAGCCTCGATTGCGCGACTTGCCATGAACCAGGGCTCCCTTAGGCGCATGGGAGCCTCCATAATTACTCGGAACGGAGGAACCAGATGTACACAGCATTGCTTGCCCAGCGCGCTGCTGAGAACCACCCCATTCGTGTCGGCATCATCGGCACGGGGAAGTTTGGCGGCGGCGTGGTCGCCCAACTGTCGCAAATGCGCGGCATGGAGGTCAGCGTCATCGCCGAACTCGATGTGGAACGGGGCCGGCGCACCTATCGCCAAGCTGGTCGCCTGCCCGATGAGGCGGTGGCAGTGGCCCACAACGGTAACGAACTGCACGACGTGATCCGCAGTGGCCGGCGCGCGGTCGTGCCCGATGGCCTGCTCGTCGCCGGGTGCGAGTTGGTCGATGTGGTGGTGGAGGCCACCGGCATCCCCGAAGTAGGGGCGCGCATGGCCTACGAGGCGATCCTCAACCGCAAACATGTGGTCATGGTCAACGTCGAGGCGGATATCACTGTGGGTGCTATTCTGCGGCGCATGGCCGATGCTGCCGGCGTGGTTTATACGCTGGTGGACGGTGACCAGCCCGGCTGCACCATGAACATGGTCGAGTGGGCGCGAACGCTCGGGTTCGAAATCGTCGCCGCCGGGCGCGGCACGATCCTGTACGCCGATGACCCCGCGGGCACGCCCGACACTGTGCCCCAACGGTTTGGGTTTACCCAGGAGATGATCGAGCGGCGCAACATCAATTTCAAGATGTACAACTCCTTCCGCGATGGCACCAAAGCCAATGTGGAGATGACCGCCCTCGCCAATGCCGCCGGCCTGGTGCCCGACAAGCGGGGCATGCACGAACCGCCGGTCACCATCGACGAGATCGCACGGGTCTTTAGCCTGGAGTCGGAGGGCGGCATCCTCAGCCAGCACGGGGTGGTGGAGCTTGCCAACAGTGTCGGGCCGGACGGCAAGACGCTGTTGCCCAATGCGTTGGGCATGGGTGTCTTCTGCGTGATCCGCACCGACCATCCTTTTATCCAGGAAGATTTGCAGGCCTATTACCTGGCTGCAGGTGGCGACAACCACAACTATCTGCTCTATCGACCCTACCACCTGGTGGCAGTGGAAGCGCCCATTTCGATCGCCAGCGCCGTCTTTGACGGCAAGCCCACCGGTTCTGCCCTGCCCACACCGACGGCGGAGTGCGTGGCCGTGGCTAAACACAATCTGGAAGAAGGGAAAACTCTCGATGGTGGTGGCGGCTACACTGTGGTCGGCGCCTGCGAAAAGGCCGACGTGGCGCACCGCGAACGGCTCTTGCCGCTTGGTCTCGCCGCCGGGGCAAAGCTCACCTGCGATGTGGCCGCCGGACAGACCGTCACCTACGACATGGTTGAGCCGGTCACCGACTCGTTTGTCTGGAAGTTGCGCCAGTTGCAGGATGCGACGGTGTGGTGAGACACCTGGTGCGATGCACCCGCAGGTCGCGTTGCACCTTTGACCGCAAGCTATTAGACTATAATCAGAGTTCTGCGGAGTGCGCGCCCAGCGGGCATCCGTCAGAATTTCGATGACGCTGTATGAGTGATGCAGGTGCATCGCACGCGCTGCGTGCAACGCACCATCCGGTGTCTAACTTTTCAAAGAATCTTTCAGGGGTACAATTGATGCAAGTCATAGTTGCCAATCCGCTCCTGCGCACGCCGCTTGCCTTGATCGTGGACGACTCGTGCCCGGTCATCAACCTCACCCACCATTGGATCCGCCAACGGCAGGCGTGGAAGGCGCGCTTTCAACCACAGGTGGGGTTCAAAGCGTCCGATGGCGACCCGGACAAACTGAGCCGGGTGCCGGAGACCATCCCCGCCGATTTTGCCGTCAAGTGGGCTGAATGGTGCGGCGAGCAAGGGGTCAAGGGAAAGTTTAGCCTGGTGCCCTATCCGGCCGGCGTGGCGCGGGTGGACCAGGGGCTGCCTGGCTACCCGCGCCACGAGTTCGAGCGTTGGATGCGGGTCTATCGCGACCTTATCTGCCCCAACTTTGACCTCACCTGCGAGATGCTCACCCACACCCACGTGGTGGACCTGGCGACCTGGCAGTTCACCGACGCCTGGGAGCAGTACGAGTGGGTCGACCCGCCGGTCGAGCCACTGACCGACTATATCGCCACGGCCATGACGCTCATGCACGACACCGGCCTGCCCTGCGAAGGGGTCACCAGCCCCGGCGCTTTTGGCAGCAAACAGGAAGCGGCCTACGCACGCGCCACGCTTGAGGCGGCGCAGCGGGTCTTTGGCAACGAGCGGCCTTTCTATTTTCTCCATGTCTATGACCCGCCGCACACCTGGCCGGATGTTCCGCTCTGGTATGCCGATCAGGAGCGAGGCATCGCCATTGCCAGCGTGATCGGCTGCACCCACGACTGGTTCGGCAGCTGGACCGGTTACGACGCCGGCGACCCTGACCGCTTTATCACCGCCGATCTGCGAGGTGGCGTGCTGCCGCCGGTGCTCGATCGGGAGTTACCGTGCGTGCTCGTCGGCCACTGGCCGGGTTTCTATTTTGGCGGCGCAGAAACCGGCTTTGATGTGCTCAAGGCGGTCAAGCGCCGGCTCGACGCCTATGATCCTGATAGGACAAAAACGCTGTGGATGAAGACCTCGGCCATTGGTCACTACTGGATGGCGCGCCAGTTGAGCGACTTCACAGTCGAGCCGCTTGAGGACGGGCGCTGGCAGGTCATCGTCACAACGCGCTTTCCAACGGCGAACTTCACCCTCGTCTTGGATCAGCGTTGTGCGCAAGTCCAGGTGGATGGCCAACCGCTGCGCCAGGTTTACAGCCGCCAGCAGTTTGCCGAGAACACTTTTGTCGTGGAAGGCAACCAGACTGCTGTCGCCTTTCCGCTGGCATTGGGGGCGACGACGCTCAAACTGGCGCTGGCTTGAGGAAGGATGGAGACTATGATTCTTGTGACTGGGGCTGCGGGGAAAACGGGCAGAGCGGCCATCCGCGCATTAGCGCAGCGCGGGCAGACCGTACGTGCGCTTGTGCATCGGGCGGAGCAAAGGGAACTGGTGCTCAACGAGGGAGCCGCCGAGGCGCCGGCTGGAGACCTGGCTGATGCGCACAATCTGCAACAGGCGCTGGATGGGGCGACTGCCATCTACCATCTCTGCCCAAACATGCATCCTGATGAGGTGTCGATTGGCCGGCGCGTCATCAACGCGGCGCAGGAGGCTGGCGTGGCGCACTTTGTCTACCATTCGGTGTTTCACCCGCAAGTGGAGGCAATGCCCCATCACTGGAACAAGATGCGCGTCGAAGCGCTGCTTTTTGCGTCGGGTCTGCCGTTCACCATCTTGCAGCCCACAGCCTACATGCAGAATCTGCGGCCCAACTGGCTGCGGATGCAGAACGAGGGCGTCCTCGCCAACCCCTACCCGCCTGAGACGCGGCTTTCACTGGTCGATGTGGCGGATGTGGGCGAGGCGGCGGCCACGGTCCTGACCGAACCGGGCCATCTCGGCGCCACCTACGAACTGTGCGGCACCGGCCCCATGAGCCAGCACGAGGTGGCGGGGATTCTGGCCGGTGTGCTCGGTCTCCCCATCCGCGCCGAAATGATCCCGCTGGATGAGTGGGAACGGGGCGCGGTACGGGCCGGGCTGAGCGCCTATGCCGTTGCTACGCTCAAGCAGATGTTCGAATACTACGCCGCGCACGGGTTAGTGGGCAATCCCAACGTGCTCCGCTGGCTGCTGGGCCGCAAGCCGACCAATATCTCCGGGTTTGCACAGCGGGTCTTACTGGAATAAGCCCTATTTTCACAAAACTGTCACACTGCCTGGTTCTGGCTGTCTAAGTGAGTGAAGGTCTCGATTATCTGTCTTTCACAAACTCACAAACGAGGGGAGAGAAAAATGACAGCCAAAACCGTAGTGATTGAATGGGCGCCCTTTGAACTGGTTGCAGGGACAGCGGAAGAGGTGCTGATGCAGGCGTCGGAAGTACTCCAGAAGGAGTTCCTCGCCAGGCAACCCGGGTTTATCCGCCGGGAACTCTTGCGGGGCAGGGACAACCAATGGGTCGATCTCGTCTACTGGGAAAGCATGGAAGACGCCGTGCAGGCTGCACAGAACGCAGCAAACAGCCCTGTCTGCTATGCCTACTTCCAACTCATGGTTGCCGCAGACCATGATGACCCCGCAGCGGGCGTGCTGCACTTTGATCAGATGAGGAGCTACTACCCCCAAGAGTTTGTCATTGCGAGCTAGTACCCGACAAAAAATATAATAGGCGCGGAGTCTGTACGCCCACGTGCGGACTCCGCGGGTGCAGACTTACTTGGTCGAGTACTAGGTTCTGTTGACATTTTAGCCTACACAGCGGTGCGATGCACTTGAAAAGTGCGTTGCACCTTGCACATGCATCGCACCTTGCAGGTGCAACGCCAACAGAACCTAGTACGACAACGAGGCTTCGCGTGATGGACCCAGTCTGACCTCCGGGAGGTGACCACAAATCGTCTGGTCATGCAAGTTGATTCTGGTCACGGAGGCCCTTTGGGCGCGGAGGTCTTGGCGCTGACCAAAGGGCCTCGACGTTGAGGTGAATGGGACGGGTATCATCAATACCCTTGAGGATGCCTTGTATTTGTCTCTCTGAAAGTGTAGGCGCAAGATGAACAATCCCTTTACCGAGGCGAAATATCCGGACGACGAGGAGCAGTCACTGGTGGCGTTGGCGCAGCAAGGGGATAAAGAAGCGCTGGCGCAACTGATAAAAGCCCACCAAGCGTGGATCTACAACATCGCCCTCAAAATGGTCTACGACCACGATGAGGCCGCAGACATCACCCAGGAAGTTCTGCTCAAAGTGATCACCCGGCTCTCGACGTTTAAGGGCCAGAGCAAATTCCGCACCTGGCTTTACCGGATCGTCGCCAATCATGTCCTCAACATGAAAAAAGGCGGCGCAGAAAAAATGGTGACCTCGTTTGAGGCGTATGGAAGATCGCTGGATGAGATTCAGAACGCTGACTTACCTGACCAGAAAAGTATGCCGGTGGAGATGAATCTGCTGGTGGAGGAAGCCAAAATCAGTTGCATGACCGGCATGTTGCTCTGTTTGGACTGCGAGCAGAGGCTGATTTTTATCCTCGGTGAGCTTTTTGGCGTCAGTGATGCGGTCGGCAGCGAGTTGTTGGAAATTTCTCGGGCCAACTTTCGGCAGAAGCTGTCCAGAGCACGTAAGGACCTTTATAGTTTTATGAATGAGAAATGTGGGTTGGTCAACAAAAGCAACCCGTGCCGCTGTGCCCGAAAAACAAAGGGCTTTCTGGAACTTGGGATTGTCGATCCACAGAATCTAAAATTTACCAGAGAGTATTACAACAAGATACACAGCCAATCTGCGGAAAAGTCCCACTTTTATGATGATGCGCTCGAACCCAAGTACGCGGCACTCTATCGCGAGCATCCATTTCAGTCACCGCCTGATTTGATGGATTCGCTCAGGCAAATGTTGGAGGCCAGTGACTTTAAGGCCCTGTTCAACTTGAGTGAGTGAGGGAGATCCTTGAAGTAGGATCGCTTCTTGTGCGAGTATGCTTTTTCAGCCGCCCTATGATACAATCAGGGCCACGATTCCCTCTTCCTGAATCATTCAACTTTTCTCAAAGCCAGTAGGAGAACCCAAGATGCAAACCAAGCGACTCGTGCTGTTGCTAACCCTGCTGCTGGCGCTGGCGGTGACGAGCGCCTGCGGCCCGCGCGCGATCGCCCCGGCGACGGCTACCGCAGCCGCGGACCAACTGGTGGTGCAATTGCCCGCTATCTATCTCGACGTGGCCGCCGATGGCCAGATGACGCTGGCCGAAGGGCCGCTTAGCCAGGCGCTGGCGGCGCTCGGGGTGGATCTCTCTGATCTCTCGATGGGGGAAGAGACGGTGCAGAAATTGAGCGATGCCGGTGTACAGCACCTGCAACTCGATACCCAGCCTGATGGTCTCTACATCTTCATGAACGGCCAGCCCATGCCGACCCTGGTCTGGGACGGGGAGTCGCTCGAATCGCTGGCTGCCATGTTGCCCAACCTGGGCGTCGATCTGGGCGATGCCGCCGGGTTGTTGCCGTTGCTGCCCGACCTGGGGGTTGGGCTTGTTCTCCGTCTGCCGGGTGGTTCGGGCGCAGGGGCGCCGGCGCTGGCGCAACGCGTGACACCGCCCGCTGCCCAAGGCGATCTGGCCTCGGCGCTCAGCGCTCCGGCCACCATCGACCTGACCCTCACCTATGGCCCCGATGGTACGGGCCAGTTGCAAGGGCTCAACCCCTTCATGCTTGGCATGATCCCCCCCGATGCGCTGCAACAGTCGCCAGAAACGCTGGCAAGCGTTGCCGAGATGGGGATCAACAGCCTGAGCATAACCTTCCGCCCTACCGGTCTGGTGGTTCAGATCAACGGCGAGCCGTTTGTCTATCTGCGTTCGACGGACGAGGCGCAGTTGCTCCAGCTGATCGAATTTTTGTTGCGCTATGCCAGCGGCCCCGAGCAAGCCGCCCAGTTGGGGGGCATCGTCCGCCAGATCTTGCCGTCGCTGTGGCGGCAGGGTCTGCGGCTGACGGTGAACTTCCCGGCGGTGTAAGTACGGTTAGGCCGCTGGCGATAGACCATCATCTATCGTCCAGCGTCTTCAGCTTGACAATTGAAGCAAAAAGAAAGGGACCTGGCCGTACGGCCAGGTCCCTTTCTTGTGTTGGTCCGGTAGCATCCCGCTAGAGGGCAAGCCCCCGAGGTGATGCTACCGGACGCTGACTAAAACTATACTCCATGAGCATCACCTCCTTTTTATTCAGGATAGCGTGGTCAGGCTGGGCCGGCGGTTGCACCGATGTAGGATGTTTCGGATGGGTGCAGCGCCTTGGCGGCCTAGCTGACGCCAGTATCGCACAGGTTGGGGTGGTTGTCAAATGGCATACCGCCTGGGGTGCAATTTTAGAAATGAACGGTCTGGTAACTCCTGCGCTCCAGCTCTCACGAGGCCATTGCTCAAATGAGCCACCCCAAGAAATAGGTCGCCAGACCCAAGAAGAGAAAAAAGCCGAGCGAGTCCGTGGCGGCGGTGACAAAGACGCTGGATGCCAGCGCCGGGTCGACGTGCAAGATCTTTAAGATCATGGGCACCGACACACCCGCAACCGCAGCGACCAGCAGGTTGCCCAACATGGCCAGACCCACCACTACACCTAGCACCGGGTTGCCTTTCCAGAGCCAGGCCATCGTCCCCACCAAAATGCCGAGGGTAAGCCCGTGTAGCAAGCCAATCATCAATTCGTGGCCAAGCGCCGGCAGCGCGTCCTGGCGGTCGATCTCACCCAGCGCCAGCGAACGGACAATGATCGTCATGGTCTGCGTGCCGGCGTTGCCACCCTGGCCCGCCACAATGGGCATAAAGGTCGCCAGCAGCGCAGCCTGGGCGATCGTCGACTCAAAGAGGGAGACTACACTGGAAGCCATGGCCGCGGTACCCATGTTGATCAACAGCCACGGCAACCGGCTGCGGATCGCACGGGGGATCGGGCTGAAGATTTCGGCGTGTTCACTTACCTGAGCTAGCCGGTAGAGATCCTCGGTCGCTTCTTCTTCGATAACGTCCACCACATCGTCCACCGCAATAATGCCGACGAGCTTGTTTTCGCCGTCGACCACCGGCACCGCCAGGAGATCATAGCGGGCAAGGATCTGGGCCACCTCCTCCTGGTCCATATCCACTCGTGCCGTGATGACATCCCGGTTCATGATCTCTTCCACCGTCTGGCTCGCATCGGCCAGGATCAGGGCGCGCAGGTTGACCACCCCGATCAAGCGGCCAAAGCGGTCGAGGACATAGAGATAAAAGATCTCGTTCTCGTCCCGGTAATGTTTCTTGACAAAAGCAAAGGCTTCCGCCACGGTCATTTGCCGGCGCAGCGAAGGTGGCGGCAGGTTCATAATGCCGCCGGCTGTATCTGGGTCGAAAGCCAACAGCCGGGTTACCGGCCCGGCCTCGTCCATCTGCTCCAACACCTCGGCGGCTTCTTGCGGCTCCAGCTCGTTGATCAGGTCGGCGGCGGCGTCGGGCTCCATCTCGTCAAGCACATCGGCCAACTCTTCGACATCCAGATGTTGGGCGACCTCGGCCATGTCCTCTTCGCTCATCTGGGCGAAGACTTCGGCCAGCTCAGGCGGATTCAGCCTTTCGACCAGCAGCGCCTGCTCATCAGCTTCGAGCCAGGTGAGCACTTCGGCGCTGTCGGCCGGGTGGAGCGTGCGCAGATATTCGGCCGCGCGATCGACGTCGTGTAATTCGAGCAGCTGTTGCACGTGAGCCAACGCATCGTTGACGTTGGTGGGTTCGACCATAACTAACCTCGACAATTGATTTGGCGAGAATGTCACCAGACTACCTTCGGCTGTGCCGCGCATAAAATGGCACGGAACGCATAGCAATACCAGCATCGGCAATTTCTGCCGGTGCTGGGGCAGCGCGTGCGATAGACGAGCGGCGGAAGGCGAAATGCGGCTAAAGAACGGTGGAACAAAAATGCCAGCAATTTATACACGCTGGCTGGGGTGCAACAGGAGGAAGGACCTATTCGGGCTGTGAGGTAGCAACCCTTGCCGGGCCGTGTGCAGACACGGGATGCTGCCAGCCCGGCTTTGACTCACGAGTTAACAGACCGTGTACGCAACGACCGCTTTGTTCTCTCCCTGCTGCGCCACCGGCCCAAGCCGTAGCCACTCAGAAAGTGTTCTCGCTGCGAACGATATGAAGATAGCGCAAGCCATCTTATCTGTGGACAGCCGGTACGCCCATCGACACACAGCGGCCGGTGCATCATCCTCACGGCGAGGATTGGCTCGGCAAACGCTCTGTATCCTGGGCGGCGTACTGTCACTGTCTGGCTGATTCTCAGCCGTGCTAGGTACTGTGTTCGTTGTATTCATCGTAACGATTCAAAGCAGGGTAGGAAACACTCGGCCTAACCCTACAGCGCAAGCATAGCACTCGGCGCCATCTTTGTCAATCGGATGCGAAGCAGGTCAGGCTTACAATCTTGCCAGCAATTCATTTCGCCGCAAGGTGCGGGCGCCAAACCAGAGCAACAGCCCGGCGATCAGCCAGAGCACCACCCCCAACACGAGGACAAAACCGATATGGAGGTAGAAGAGACCCGAAACCTGGCCCACCAGCAGAACAATCACCGGCAGAACGACCAAACTCCCGGCCTGGTACGCTTCTTGAAAGGTATTGACCCGCGCCGAAACCAGCACCGTAGCGCCCAGACCGAGCGCAGCCATGGCCGGCCCAACCCAGAATGCCAGGACCAGCCACATTGGGTTGGGGAAAAAGACGCGCCCCACCACCGGCCATGCCGCCAGATTGGCGACCCCACCGTAGAGCACAAAACTGCCAATACCCACCGCCAGACCGGGGAACCAGGCAGCCAACAGCTTTGCCACCAGCAATTCGGTGTCGCTCGTGGGGCTGTAGAGGAGCGCTTCGAGCGTCTTGCGCTCTTTTTCACCGGCGAAACTGTCGGCCGCAATGACACTCGACACCATGAGCGGGATGATCAGATAGAAAGGCGCAAACAGATAGGTCAGCGCCAGTACAATGGCCGCCTGGGTCAGGTCATACTCTGCCAGTTCTTGCTGCAGCCCGGCTGGGGCGCGGGCCACCAGCTCCGCCAGATCATCCAGATCATCGGTTGGCAGCCGTGTACCGGCGGTCTCAAGAGCTGCCGGCGCCAGCGCGATCACCGCAGGCAGCACCAACACAACGATCAAGGGCACGATGACCATCGGGAGCACCACCGCCTTGCTGCGCAGCGCAACCTGAAGGTCCTTGGTAATGATGGCCCGGATCGCTCGCCAATTCACGGCTGCCCCTCCATCGCCGGCGCTTGCTCCCTGCCGCTGCCCTGTAGACCGAGATAAACCTCTTCCAGCGATGGCTCGTCCGGTACGATGCTGTAGAGGTCGATCCCGGCGGCAACCAGCACCTGGATCAATGTTGGGGTCTCCGCTCGCCCGACCCCCTGGATGACCAGCGCGCCAGCTTCTCCATTGCCGGTGTTCACGGCTGCCTCGGGGCGCCAGGTGGCAAGCACAGGCGCCACCCGTTCCTGGTGCGCCGGATCGACGGTCAAGTGGATGCGCCGCCCGTCGCCAAAGCGGCGCGCCAGTTCAGCCGGCGCCCCTTCCACCAGGAGGCGTCCCTGCGCCAGCACGGCCACGCGGTCACAGAGCCGCTGCGCTTCCACCAGATTGTGTGTACAGAGGAAGATGGTGCGCCCGCGGTCGCGGCTGAGCCGCCGGATCAACTGGTGAACATCGTGTGTCGCCACAGGATCGAGGCCGCTGGTTGGTTCGTCGAGAAAGAGGAGTTCGGGGTCGTGGATGAGCGTGCGCGCCAGGGCCAGGCGTTGTCGCATCCCCCGGCTAAAGGCGCCGATGCGTTCATCCGCCCGGTCGGCGAGCCCGAAGGCAGTGAGCAACTCATCGACCCGCACCGCCACCTTTGTCACGGGCACACCGTAGAGATCGGCGGCAAAACGCAACGTAGCGCGTGCGGTCAGGCGGTCATCCAACGCCGGGGTTTCGGTGAGCACACCGGTGTTCCGGCGAACTTCCGGCCCACGGGTAACCGGGTCCAGACCGAGAACCCGTACAGCGCCAGCCGTCGGGGAGAGGACGCCGTTGACCAGGCGGATGGTTGTGGTCTTGCCGGCCCCGTTGTGACCGAGAAAGCCAAAGACCTCGCCACGCTCGATAGTCAGCGACAGCTGATCTACCGCAATCGTGGCGCCAAAACGGCGGGTCAACTGGTCGGTGAGGATCACTGCGCTCACAATTTGCAGTTCACAGTTCAAGCGCCTCTGCGGTAAACTGCCCACCCCGCATGACGGCAACGGTGCTGCCATCCAGACAGTGGCCGGTGACATCCATCGTGGCGGTGCCGATCATAAAATCGACATGCGTGTCAGCAAGGTTGAGCCCGAGTTGCGCCAGTTCTTCTTCGCTGCGCTCGGTGCCATCTTCGACGCATTCTGGGTAGGCCTCCCCAAAGGCCATGTGGCAGGCGGCATTTTCGTCAAAAAGCGTCTCGAAGAAGGTCAGACCACTCTGGTAGACCGGCGACCGCACGTCCACCAGTGCGATCTCGCCCAGCCGCCGGGCGCCCCGGATAGCGAAGAATTGCTCCAATACCTCCTGGCCGGTCGCCGCCCGAAACTCGACCACCTCACCCTGAACAAAGCGAAAATAGGCATCCTCGACGCGGCGCTCGAAGGGAAAGCAGGGCCGCGAGGTGCGGACATAACCTTCGACGCGCTGGTTGTGAGGGGCAGAAAAGATCTCTTCGGTCGGCATATTGGGCAAAAAGCGAATGCCGGTAGGGGTAATGGAAGAGGCCGCCACCCAAACGGGAAAGTCGGTCAGCCCTACAGTCAGGTCGGTGGAGGGGCCGCCATCAGCCGCGGGGTTTGGGTCAAAGAAGTGGAGCGTGCGCACCTGGCGTTGCATCAAAAAGTGGGCGATGCGGCGCAGCTTTTCATCGTGCTGGCGCCAAGCCTCCACCGGGTCGGGCTGATCGGCGCGCACCGTCTGCAAGACCACCTCCCAGAGCTGCGTCACCGCCTGCTCTGGATCGGCCCCTGGAAAGACCTTTTGCGCCCAGGCCGCAGTCGGAACGCCCGCCACGCACCACTGGAGCTGGTGGGCCATCTGCGCCTGCATATAGAAGCGCAACGCCCGGACACGCGCCTCCTGCGCCCGCCGGATGGCCCCGGGATCGACATCGCTCAACAGGTCGGGGAATTCGGGGCCGACGAGGGCGAGGCGGGGCCAGCTTTCATCTACCATCTGGCGGTGGCGTATGATTTCATACTCGGGCACATATTCAAGAAAATCAGGTTCGCTGTAAAGCAGACGTGCGCGCGTCGCCGGCGCATCCAACCAGTCGATGTGGACATAACGGGCGCCGGCCTGGTAGGCGGCAGCGACGACCTGGCGGACAAAGCTGGCGTGAGCCAGTTCGGCCCCCAACCGCAGCGACTGGCCGGGCTGCAAATTCAAACCGGTGCGGATAAGCAACTCGGCATACCGTTCTTGCAAAGAGTTCAGCTGTGATTGCATCACGACGATCCTCACCCGGGTAAGGCCGAAGCCAAAAGCGATGAACAGAAAGCGCCGACCACAGATTATAACCGAACCGGGCAAAAGTTGACATTTCACCCTGTCCTGAATACAATACACTTGAGTTTTGGCCCACTAGCTCAATTGGCAGAGCAGCTGACTCTTAATCAGCGGGTTCTAGGTTCAAGTCCTAGGTGGGTCACTGACGCGCAGAAGGGCTTCTGCGCAACCGTGCAGGTGACACCGATTCGGTTGTCAAGGTGCGGAGAGAGATAGCCTCGCTCTTCTTGTCGGGAGAGCGAGGCTATCTTATTTTTCAGGCTGAGAAGCTGGCATCAAGACCAGATCACGCCGGTTTGCGTATGCCCGTAGATCAGACTCTAGAATCCGATACCGCCCCGTAGCGGTCAACCGTGACGCCTTG
>QEUW01000116.1 GCA_003577005.1 Chloroflexota bacterium
GAGCAGGCAAAAGCTGACCAGCGCAACCGTGATGGTCTGGGTCATGGTGGCGCCGATGCTAAAACTGCCCTGGGCCTCCTCGTTAGCGCCGTTGAAGACAACTGGATGGATCGAGCGGAACCAGCGGGCGCTGTAATAGGTCAGCGGGATGCTCAGAAAGGCAAAAAGGGCATAGATACTGCCAAAGCGCGCCCGCGTCTGCCGGTTCTCGATGCCGTTGCGAAAGAGCAGATAGGCAATGTAGACCAACAACGTCATCGTCACCGTTGTGAGCCGCGGGTCCCAGGTCCAGTAAGTGTTCCAGGTAGGTTTGGCCCAGATAGCGCCGGTGAGTGTGGTGCCTAGCCCAAAAAGAATACCCACTTCGATGCTTGCCTGCGTTACCCGGTCCCAGTCCAGGTCGCGCGTGACCAGATAGACAATGCTGCCCGTGAGCGACATGATAAAGGCGGCCAGGGCGCCAAAATTGCATCCCATGTGCAAGTAGAAGATCCGCTGCGCCGTCTGCTCAACGCCTTCCAGATTGGCAGCCGGGCGCGCATAGACCAGCGCCGCCCACATCAGGGCTGCCATGCCGCCAGCCGCCAAGATATTGAGCACCAACTGGGCCATATCCCAACCGCTCATGGTGCGTACCGCGGTCCGCGCCGAAAGGGTGCTGCTGCTCATCGTTATGTCTCCTCCCAGATCAGGTCAAAGACCAGAAAGGCAACCGTCACAAAGATAACGTCGTAGGCCACCAGGATACCCAGCCAGCGTTGCATATCCCCAAAGCCACGACCATCCACGACAATCGCGGTCAGCTTGACCCCGGCCATAAAGACCGGCACCATCACCGGCAAGAGCAAGACCGGCAACATGCTCTCGCGCGTGCGTGTGCTGGCGGTCATGGCGGCAAAGAGCGTTCCCACCGCCACATAGCCAACCGTGCCCAACACCAGCGCTGCCAACACCAGCGGGTGAAAGAGGCTGACATCAAACAGAACCAGCATCACCGGCAGGATGAGCGCCTCGGCCAGCAAGGTAAAGACCAAGTTGGCGACCAGTTTGCCAAAATAGAGCGCGCTGCGGTCCACCGGCGCCAACAGCAGGGCGGCCAGGCTGCCGCGGTCCACCTCAGCGCTGAACGAGCGGTTCAATCCCAACACCCCAGCAAACAGAACGACCACCCAGAGCACGCCCGGCACGATCATCTCGGCCTGGGGCACGCGCAGGTCAAAGGCCATGCCAAAGATGACCACGGCCAGCACACTAAAGGTCACCATGATACCGATGATCTCTTTGGCGCGCAGTTCGGCGCGCAGGTCTTTGGCCGCCACGGCCCATACTTTGGAGAGATAAGCCGCCGCGCCGCCTTCCGTCCGCATCTGGACGGGATGTTCCTCCAGGTGGGGCCTGACACCTGGTGTGACGGATGGTTCGCTCCGTACTGTAACCGTCATACCGGCTCGTTCGCCTCGCGATAGATCCGCCCCAGTCCCGCGCTATCCAGACCGGCGGTGGGCGCATCGAAAACAATTTTACCACCAACGAGGATGCAAAGCGAGTCGGCCCAGGCCAGTGCCCGCTCCAGGTTGTGCGTCGTCAGCAGGATCGCCCGGTTGGCAGCGCCAAGCCGGGTGATCAACCCGTGAAGCATCTCGGCGCTGGTCTGGTCCAGCCCGGTGTCGGGTTCGTCGAGCAGCAACACCGGCGGGTCATGGAGGATGGCGCGGGCAATTGCCAGCCGTTGCACCATGCCGCGGCTGTAGGTGCGCACCAGTTCGCGGCGCGGCGCCCACAGTTCCACGGCCCGCAAAACTACCTCGATGCGCGGCTCCGGTTGCTGGATATCGTAGAGCCGGGCAAAAAAGGCCAGGTTCTCATAGCCGCTGAGATTGTCATAGAGGAGCGGCTGGTGGCTGACGACCCCGATGTAGCGGCGCAGTTCAGCGCCCGCCTTGCTCATACTGACCCCACCCAGCGCGATCTCGCCAGAGGTAGGCCGCGCCAGCCCCGCCACAAGCCGCAACAGGGTGCTCTTGCCCGCCCCATTTGCCCCCAGCAAGGCCATGACCTGGCCGGCGCTTACCATCAGGTCGATGCCCTTCAAGACGCTCTTGCGGCCGTAGCGTTTATAGACAGTACGCACGGAAATCAGCGGCAGATTGGACATGGCGGCTACCCGGCCAGTTCCTGTGTCACGGCCAGCAGCGCACTCTTGAGCCGCGCCCGTTCGTACGACCAGGCCGTAGCGTCGAGTTCGCCTGCCGCATGTTGGTCGTCGAGCGCTGCGATCTCGTCGAGCAGCGCGTCCCGTTCTTGTGCGAGCGCGGCAGTGCGGTCGATCCCGCCCTGGCGGCGGAGCGGCAAATAGAGCGCACCCACCAAAATTACGACCAGAAATCCACCCAACACCAGCGCTACCACCGGCTCAACCGGTGGCGTCGCCGCAACGAGGCCAGGTGCATTCCCGGCCAGATCACGGGGGTCTACCTCGCCAGTGGGCAAGAGGCCCCGCAGTTGGAGGCGCAACGCCGGCTCCTGCAACCCTTCACCCGTCCAGCGCCGGAAATCGATGCCTTGCACCGTCTCCACGCCGACATAGGTCAGGTCGGGGGCCGTCACCTCCATCCCCGGCAGATCGGTGACCAGCAGATTTAAGCTGCCGACCGGATAGAGAATGCGCTGCTCCAGTTCAGCGCTATCACCCTCAAAGGGCAGTTGATAGCTGTAGATAAGCTGCCGTACCGTATCACCCGGCGGCACAGGAACGACATCGTAGATATGGTCATCCACCTGCTGGTAGCGACCGCCAAGCACACCGTCGTCAAACTCGATTGCCGTTGCACCGGGAGGCACGGCTAACGCCAGGGTCGCCGGTCCCTCTACGCCGTCTGTGGGCTGGCCGATATAGGTGCGATCACCCCGGTTACTAAAAACAAGGATCAGCCCCACACGCAAGGCGCCAGGCTCAGAATCGATCAACCAGTTGGCCCGGCTGATGTGGATTCCCCGGCCGTCGCCGGTCGTCTCATAGACCGGTAGGGTGATCTCAGCCGTGGGGGTAAGTGGGTCGAGCTGGTAGACCGTGCTGTTGTAGCGCACCCCGGCATACTCGGTCGACGCCACATAGGCGACACCCGCATCGGTTGCCAGGTTGTCGAACTGGAAGGAGCCATCGGCAGCGGCTGTCACAGTAAATGCCTCTGCCGCTGTAAAGTTGACAAAGGCAGTCAGCGTGATCGGGAGCGAACCCACCTCGGCGCCACCTGCCGTGCCCTGGACCACTTCCCCGCGCAGTTGCCCTTCCCCTGGTCGATAAGTCGAAACCCAGGGTGGTGTGTAGCTAAAGGTGCGAACATAGTCGAGCACCGCCCGCCGGTCGCCTTCATCCCAATCCTCGCCGATCTCGGCGTGAGCCAGACGCCACCCTGCGTCGAGTTCGGCCTGGGTGCGGAGGGCCATGGCGCCGGGGTCGTCAAAGCGGGGCAGATCACCTGCGGCGTCGGGGCCATCCCCGGCCCCGGCAGGGCCGTGACAACCGGCACAGCTTTGCGCATAGAGTTCGGCGCCTTGCTGTACTGTTTCCTCACTTGTGTGCAGACTCCAGGCATAGTAGACCGCCTGCCAGATCTGCTCATCGTTCAACCGGTTACCCCACGGCGGCATCAGGTTTTGAATGTTGCCAAACTTGGTGATGTGAAAATACTCAGCCGGGCTGCGCAACCAGACCGTTGCGGGGTCAGAGAATAGGGGCGGCGGCGCCGGCAGGCTGGCGCTGGTCGGGCCATCGCTGTTGCCTTGCGCACCGTGACAGGACGCACAGCCTTGTTCGCCTAGATAAATCGATGCGCCTAGCGCGGCAGAGGGCGCCTGCGCCGGGGTGGGCACAGCGGCGGGGTCATACGGTGGCGGTGTCGGCAGTTCTTGCGCCGCCGACACTCGCCAGAGTGACAACAACAGCAACAAGGCGATAAGGGATGCGAAATACGGGGCCCAGAGGGCGCCCCGGAATGCGGAATCTGTCATCCTTACTTGGTAAGTCGTAACAACCGGCGGATGATCGTGTATTCCGTATTTTGCCTTAGCGTTGTGCTTCGACGTAGATCTCCTCTGGTTCTTCATCGTAGCGGCTAGGGCACTTGAGGAGCAGATTGTGCGCCTCGAACGAGCCATCGGGCAGCAACTCGCCCTCGATGATGGCGGAGGCGGCACGCTGGAAATTATCAGGTCGTGGGCCATAGAAGGTGATGGGTAGCACCTCGCCGCTTTCGTCGGTGATGGTAAATTTAAGGGTCGGTGGTGTCGTCATGGGCTGCCAATCCTCGCTACCCTCTACGACATTCCCATTGACCCGGACGCGCTGGCCGGTCAGTTCTGAGCCGGCGGCGCGCAATTCAGCTACCGTCATGTAATAAGCGCCGGTTGTGCGGGTCGCCTGCACCATTTGAAAAATCAAAAAGCTAACAAACAGGAGCAGCAGTCCACCGCCTGCCATAAACTTGACATTATAGCCACTCCGTGTGCGCTCCCCCAACCCAGTCGGAATGGTTGGGGCCTGAAGTTTTTGAGCCATAGTCTATCCCATTTTGCACTTTCCGCTACCAGGATAACCGAAAGCACGCCGTTGCGCATCTATCCTTTGCCGTAGATGTGCAGTCACAAAGGTCAGAAAAGAAACCTAACTTTCGTCAGATCCAGTTTCGTCTATCTCTCCCTCGACCTCTTCATCGCCGTGGAGCAGGTCGAGCGCCTTATCGGCCAAGGGGGCTGGCACCAACACAGCGGCGGCGGCGAGCGTACCGGTGGTCAGGCCGTAGATAGCACCCAATGCCTCAGCGCGCACAATCGCCGGGATGCCGGCGCTGGTCAGCCGCCCCTTGACGACCTCCGCCTCCATGAGGTTGGCCGCTTCCCAAACCACGACCGGTTCCTGATCCTGCTCGCCGCCGGTGGTGGTTGTGGCGCCGGTTGCAGCCGTTTCGTCGACAGCCTCTGACTGTGACGCTCGCCGCAACAAGCCGGCGAGCCAATTCGATGCAAGTGTCATAATAGCCTATATTCTACCAGTATTTAGACTTGTTGCGCAATCATTCAGGCATGGCGCACACCGCCACGACGGAACTCGAGCCACCAGAGGCCATAGATCGCTATCAGCAAGACGGCCACTCCCACAATCCGCGCTTCGGTGGGGTTGGCTTCGGCCACAAAGATAGCCGACAGCCCCACAGCGCCAGCGATCAGATAGCAGATGAGCACCGCCTCGCGCCGGCTTCCGGTCAGCACGGCCAGCCGGTGGCTTATATGGTCTTTGCCCGGCGTCGTCAGCGGATTCTTTCCCCGGCGCAACCGGCTGATGAAAACCAGGGTTGTGTCAAAGATCGGCAGCGCCAGCACCAGTACCGGGATCATCCAGGTGACGGTCTCGCTGCTGGATGGAAAGCGCAGCTTGATACCGACTGCGGCCAACAAGAAGCCGAGAAAGAGGCTGCCCGTATCGCCCATGAAGACATGCGCCGGGTTCCAGTTGTAGACCAAAAACCCCGCACACGCCCCGGCCAAAGCCGCCGCCAGGATCCCCACCAGGTACTGGTGGCCCATGGCCGCCAGCAACGTAAAAAAGGCTGCCGCAATCATCGCAATGCCGCCGGAGAGACCGTCCATGTTGTCCAGCAGGTTAAAGGCGTTGGTGATCCCAACCACCCAGGCCATGGTCACGGCAATATCCAGCCAACTGTAAAAGAGGCGGATCTGGACACCGCTGTAAATAAGAATCCCAGCGGCCACCAGTTGCCCAGCCAGTTTGACATAACTCCCCAATCCCCAACGGTCATCCGCCACCCCCATGAGGCTCACCAGCGTGGCCCCAATAAAGATGCCGACGACTTCGTTGATATAACGCCGGTCGCCAAAAAAGACGAGGGCAATGATAAAGGCGATATAGATGGCCGCACCACCCAACAACGGCACGGGGCTGGCGTGGATCTTGCGTGCAGCCGGGTTATCGATCACCCCTAGCCGCAGCGCTACCTGGCGCATGACCGGGGTGCCCCCAATCGCCAGCACCAATGCGCTGGCCGCCATCAACATGTAGGGGGTGATAATGTCAAAAGTAGGCGCACGTGGAAAGTCCATTGGTACTTTTTCCAAAGCAGCAAGAGTCGGTACGGTATGGCGTTGTCAACACAATCTCAATCTTAAGGCAATTGTTGCCGGTGGTAAGTAATCGATCACCAGTGCAATGGTTCCGATCACTTGTTTGAAAAAAGAGACGCCGGTCTGCTGCGCTGCACCTGTGGCGCCGGATGATCCGCAGGTGCAGCGCACGCTTCGAGTGCAACGCACCGGGCTAACTCCCTCCATTCAACGTCTCGATCAACTGCGCGATGGCTGCCTTCTCTGTCTCTGGCGCCAGGGAAAGAGCCTGATTGGCATAGGCAAGGGCATTCTCTGCCTGGCCCAACCGCCGCGCGGCCTGCGCCGCACTCCACGGGTGCTCGAAATTGGCCGGCTCCAGTTGCATCAGGATTTGCGCAATTTCTAGCACCCTGCTGTCGTCCTCTTGAAGATTATAGAGGTTGCTCAGGGTCCGCAAAGTGTTGATATCGTTTGGGGCCGCCTGGCGCACCTGTTCAAACGCTTGGATGGCCTCTGTAACCTGACCGGCGCTCTGGTACAACTGTCCTGCCAATTCGTACAGCGCAACCAGGTCTTCGGGCCGGTCGGCGGGTGTGAGGTCGATCGCCTGTTCCACCCAAGGGATGCCCTCGGCGGGTTGGTTGTGGTCGCGATAGAGCAGCGCCAGGTTGCGCATGGCGCCAACATTGGCCGGTTGCCGCTCTAACACCCGCAGATTGGCATCGATGGCGCCGGGCAGATCACCGATGCGAGCTAGCGCCACGCCCAGATAGCTATACATGCCGGGTGTCGGCATAAAGCGCGGGTCGGCGTCCATGGCTTCGATACCCTGTTGTAACAGCTCAGCCGCCTCGGCATAGCGCTGGTCGGCGTTGTAGAAGTCGGCCAGCAGCAGATAGGTCTGTTCGAAGAGCGGGTCGAGTCCCAGACTGTGCAAGTAAGCCTGCTCGGCCAGGTCGCGCTCACCGCGCGCCAGATGCGTATTGCCCTTTTCATTCCACAGGTGGGCTGCGTTGGGGCTGAGTGTCACCGCCTTGTTGTACTGGTCGATGCTGCGGTCGAGCATCTCCTGACGCATCGCCGCGTCGTCAAAGGCCAGGTCAGACCAACTGCGGTAGAGGCGGGCCAGGTTGGCCGTATGGTCGGTGTTGAGCGGGTTGACTCGCTGTGCTTCCTTGAGCACCACCTCGGCGGCGCGCAACAACTCTACCCAACCCATCTGGCTGGTCTTCTCCGGCGTCAGCGCCAGCACCTCGTGGATGTCGGGGTTGGCGCTCATGCGGAATTGCCCTTCGGGTTGCCCCTGGCGCACCTGTTCGCGCACCTGTTTGGCCTGTTCCAACAGGCTACGACCCAGAAAGAGCATGTAGTAATCCTCGGTGGCGCGGGCTTCGAGCGCCCGGCGATAGAGTTCGATGCTGCTGATCCAGTTGCCCTGGTTATCGAATTGCTGCCCCTGTTTATAAATCACGTCGGCGCGCACCAGCGCCACGTTTACGCTGCCGATGATCCAGAAGACAACTACGGCCACCGCCACGCCGGCGGCCAGGCTCAGCGCTGGTCGCCCGGCCGCAGCCACGGCCCGTGTGCGCAAGACCGGCCAGGAATAGACCGTACCGGCGGCAGCGACCCAAAGGAGGACAACCGTGGTATAGATGGCAAAATGAGCAGCAATGTGGTTGAGCTGTTCGTCGAGCGTGGCGCCGCTGGCGCCGGCTGCCAGCCGTCCACCCTGGATCAAGCCATAGATGAGCCAGCCACCCCACACCACCGCCGCGTGCAGACCATAGCCGCGCAGCCACCAGCCCAACTCTGGCGCCCTGCGCTGGCGCAGCGCCTCGGCTGTCAATCCCAGCGTTGCGGTAACCAGCCAGGTAAAGACCATCAACAAAAAGATAGCCGGGCTGGTGACCGGCTGCCCGCCCACTACCCGCTGGGTAATGCTGTTAAAGAGCACATCAATCCCGTTGCGGGCGCCCTGGGCATTGGTCGTATAGATAAAGACAAAGGTGAGGAAGATGAGCAGGTCGGTCATCACCATGGTGGGCAGCGCGGGCAGGTCGGATGGATTGCGCCGCGCCGTTGCAGCGCGCGCCGGCTGTTGTCCGCGCCGTCGCCGGCCTTTGGGCTCTTTGACCTCTACCGGCTCGCCAGGTGGCGGTTCGGCGGATGTCTCCTCTTCGCCCAACAAGCGGAGGCCCCAGACAAATGCTTCAGGCTGGCCCCAGCGCATCCCCAGGACCAGCAACGTGGCCGTCTGAATCCAAAAATAGGTGCGAGTGGCGGCAATGGCAATGCCAAAGTGGATCTCGACAAAGTGGGCGGCCATGGTCGCCAGAATGGTGATCAACAACAACTGGCGCGGGATGTCGGCGCGCTCGACCTTAAAATCAGTGTGCAGAAAGGCCGCCGCGGCCACGTAGACCACCAGCCCCAAGATAATCCCCGCCGGCAACGCCGCACCAAAGAAACGCCAGTGACCGTCATCAGTAATAACGAAATAGCTGATAAAGATTAGACTAAAGAAGCCGAGCAAGCCAAAAAAGAGCAGCTGATCGCGCCGGTTGACCAATAGCCCCAGCCAACGCAAGGCCCAATAAAAGATCGAAATAAAGAGCGACATATAGCCCACAAAGCCAAAGATGCCTGTGATCACCAGGCTATCCCACGTCTCGTTGTGCGAGCGATCGGGGCTGGCGTTGCGTGCCTCCACATGGGCCAGATCGGGCGGGTAGAAAGGGTTGTAGGCCACCCACATGGCCTCCGGGCCATAGCCAACCAGCGGGCGGATGGTGTTGACAGCATCTTCCTCACCACCAGGGTAGACGAGCGGACGATGGGGTGTCAGCATATCCGCCGCCCCTTGCCAGATCAGGATACGTACCTGGGCTGTCGTGCTCTCGCGGTCGAGCAACTGGGTCAGGCGGCCCACATAAGGGATAGGGCGTAGAAAGGCAAAGAGGTTGGTCGTGTTCATCAAAATGAGCAACACGACGCCGAGCATGGCCAACCCAGCCCACACCCCCATCAACGCCCGATAGTGCCGGGGTCGTAGCCCGCTGAGCAGCAACAGGACGAAGAGGTAAAAGCCGGCCAACAACCCCAACCACGGGCCCCGGCTCTGTGTCCAGAAGATCGCCAGCGCCTGCACCATCAGAATGAAGAGATAGGCGCCGCCTGAAGCCGCCGCCGGCAGGTCCTGGCTAGTGTCCTCAGGCTGGTTGGGGTCGCCGGCGCCGCTCAGGAAATGGGCAAAGCTGTTATAGACCCGCTCCAGCGTAAAAAAGAAGGCCATGATCAGATAGGCCGCCAAAAAGATGGCGTTGCCGGCGTTGGCTGCGATGCGCCGCGTCACGTCCCCGCCCCACGGCAACGGGTCCTGTTGCATGTGTTGGATGACGCCATAGATGGCGATGGGCAGGCTGGTGGCGATGATCACATGTTGCAGCCGGCGAAACTGTTCGGGCCGGCGCAGGTGTGCGGCAGTGAGCAAGGCGATGAGCACATAGCTCAAAAACGAATAGGTACCCTGCAACCGCTGGTACGACCCAAACCAACTGACAAAGCGCGCCACGCTAAAGGTGGTGCTGATAAGGTAGGCCACCACCAGCAGCAACAGTGGGATCACAAACGGGTTGCGCCAGAACGGTCGTGCGGACGCCGGTCCGTTGTTCGCTCCATTGGCAGTGCTGTAGGCCGGGAGCCACACCGGCCCACCATTCGCCAGTTTGACCAGCCAGGCAAGCAACATGACCAGCGCAATCGAGCGCACGAGGCTGATTTTATCTGGCTCAAAAACCCGGCTGGAAAAAACGTTAAAAAACAAGGGCGCGACGACCAATGCAGCCAGCCAACCGGCTTCGATGATCGCCTCGCACCAATGGTCTAGTTTTGATTTTGTCGGCATTATATTGACTTTGCAAAGTACTCAATGCACCGCACCAGGATCAAGCGCGGATGCGGTTGCACTGTAATGTGTCTACGCACCCTACTCCGTGGGAACATCTTCGGGGAAACTATAGGTTTCGATGCCTAGCTCTCGTGCAACCCGCGCTGCCCGCGGCTCAATCATTGGGGAGATCGCAATGCGACGTTGCGCCTGCCGCTGATGGCGCTTTTCATAAAAGCTAACGGCGCGCGCAAAAGTGTATATATCGGCCTTGCTCATAGATGATTTGATTTCACAAATGATCAGCGTCCCATTCTTAATGATCAGATCCAACTCCACCTGGTCAGGCCGACCATGCACCTCGCCTTCGTCGTCAAATTCGGTGACACTGATTACCTGCACGCCAAACGACTCTTCGAGAATTGCGCGCAGCGCGTCACGAAAGGCCCGTTCTGATTCCCGTCCCCAACGCGCGCCCAGCGCGCCGATACGCGTATCGATCTTGCGGTCAACGCGCCTGATCTCCTGCAACATCTCATGGAGGATGCGCTGATTCTCATCCCACTTGCGGTTCTGCTCCTCCCACTTGCGGTTCTGCTCTTCTCGATCTCGCTGCAACTCTTCCAGGAGACGGTCGAACCGGCTGTTTGTCTCAGCCTTGTCAGCGAACGCCGGTCGCGCCAATCGCACGATCAACTGTTGAGTTGTCGGGTCCTCTTGTAGCGCCTTGGGCAACTCTTCGCGAATCAGCTCGCGCACATCGGATGAATCCATACCCAGCCTCCTGCCGCCATAACCTGACTCCTTCTTCGCTGCTGAAGGGCAGTATAGCACAGTCAAACAAACAGGCTTAAATTGTTCATTCAGCTTTCACTCAGCCGCTGTCCTTGTTCTTTTTGGCTAGCAGCAGCCGGTACAACCCATCGATCTGCGCCACCATCGTCCGCACGTCGAACTCGGCGGCGCGGGCACGGCCTGCATCACCCATCCGCCGCGCCAGTTCTGGGTCGCGCAAAAGGCGGACCGCCGCTTGCGCCAGCGCCTGCGGGTCGCCCGGCGGTGTAAGAAAACCATGAACCCCCTCCTCGATGGCCTCGGCGCTGCCGTCGATGGCGGTGGCGACGATGGGCAACCCACTTGCCATCGCCTGCGGCAAGACCCGCGGCAACCCTTCCCACAGCGAGGAAAGCGCAAAGATGTCCATGGCCGCCATCAAGTCGGGCACATCGTGGCGCAGGCCAGTCAACACCAGCCGGCCAGCGATCCCCTGTTGCGCTGCCAACGCTTCCACTTCAGCGCGCAGCGGACCGTCGCCCACTATCATAAACCAACTCTCTGGCACGGCCTGGGCAATCGTGGCGGCGGCGCGCACAAAATCGAGCGGCCCTTTCTGCGGCGACAGACGAGTCACGGTCCCGACCAGCGGCGCATCACATGGGATCCCCCAGCTTGCCCGCGTCTCGTCGCGCAGGACCTGGGAGTAACCAAAGCGGTCCAACTCGATCCCGCTACGGATGACGACATAGTCCTCTGGCCGGCCAATGCCGTCGGCCAGCCCCTTCTCGATGTTGAGCGGCGAGACAACGATCAATTTGTCGGTGATAGGGAGGGTCAGCCTTTCGAGCCAGATATAATAGGCGCGCACCAGCGGGTGCTGGTGGTCGTGATGGCCCCAGCCATGCACGGTGTGGACGATGACCGGCACGCCGGCCAGTTTTGCCGCCCACCGCCCTACGATCCCTGCCTTGGAGCTGTGGGTGTGGACAACAGTATATTTGCCCCGCCGCATGAGCCGCGCCAGACGGATCAACGCCCGCAAATCCTGGATGGGATTCACCTCGCGCACCAGGCTGGGTTCCAGGATGAGCGCAACGCCACGCTCGCGTGCGCTCTCGATGAGGCTGCCCTCGCTGCCCGTCTGCGTGCCGCTAACCACCTCCACCTCCCACACAGCCGGGTCGAGCAACTGGGCAGTAAGGAGCGTATTCTCCTGGGCTCCGCCTACGATCAGGCGAGTGATGGGGTGGAGAACGCGGATTCTCTCTGCCATAAAGACTGTTACAAACAGAAATGCCTGCCCCCGCGACGGATGACAGGCGTGTCCACTTCACCCAGCCGGGCCAAGTGGTTGATTATAGCATACTATCCCCCTTTTGGTTGCAAATGGAGGATGGCGACACCGTTGGTCGGCAGCCCCGGCGAAGCCACTTCAGCGAGTGCGGCGGCAGTGGACGGCCGCCATGCGCCATCGATGCGCTGGAAGTACGCCTCCTCCACCCAGATGAAATCGGCAAAGAGCCGGGTCAGCCTCGCCTGGTCATAGATGCGGTGTTTGTTGGTCACAGCCGCCTGCCCAAAGGGCAAAGAAACCAGCAGTTGCCCACCTGGCGCCAGCCACGGCGTGATCCGTTCGAGCGCCTGAAAATCTGCATCCTCCAGTTGGAGGTCGCCGTAACCGCCAATGCCAAAATGTTCGATAGCCGAGATCAGCAAGAGAATATCGTAGCGCTGCGGCGGCGTCCAGGTGAAGAGGTCGGCGCGGTGGAAGGTAAAGTTGGGATGATGAAAAGGATAGGGCCGCACATCGACCCCGTGGACCGTATAGCCCAGGCTCGCCAGTTGGATGGGCAGGCGCGACGAGACGCAGCCAATGTCGAGCGCTGTCCCCTGAGGCCGCAGCCAGCGCAGAATCTGTGGATATTCGACGATCCGTTCGTTGACAAGCACGCGGCCCCCAAATAGTCGTCGGCGTAGCTTTAATCCGCCCGACAGCCCTACCGTCAGCACCCCATAGGCCAGGCGTACCAGCGGATTTTGTTTGGGGAAATAGGTCTCAAAGGCGTCGTTGAATTCCTGGTTGACCTGGTTGAGTGACATGGTGTACGTCCTGTGGTGTTAGAACCACGGATCACCACAACGCGGATTTCGAACCGCTTGCAATCCGCGTTGTGGTGATCCGTGGTTCTTCATCGTTGCTCCAACACACAACGATAGACATCGAGCGTCTGCTCAGCAGTGCGTTGCCAGGAAAAGGCCTGCCACCGCGCCTCCCCGCGCCGCACCAATTCCTGGCGGAACGCATGGTCTTGCAGTACCCGGTCAATCGCAGCAGCAATGGCTACCGTATCGTGTGGGTCGACTCGGACCCCACCCTCGCCCGCGACCTCGCCCGCCGCCGTGGTGGCCGCGGTGATCACCGGTGTGCCACAGGCCATGGCCTCGACAATGGGCAGGCCAAAGCCTTCATAGAGCGAGACCAGAGCGAACAGGTCGGCAGCCGTGTAAAAAGTCACCAGGTCGGCGTCGGCGACATCGCTGAGGAAACGGACTGCGGCGTCCACGCTCAACTGCCGTGCGACCGCTTCCGGCTCGCTGTACTCCTCGTACGCCTGCCCAATGATGACAAGGTCGTGCGTATGGCGGCTCTGGCTGGCGGCATAGGCGCGGATCAGCCCGGTGTGATTTTTGTGCGGGCGCCATTCCCCTACCGATAAAATGAAGGGGCGCACCAGGGAATAACGCTGGCGCAGAGAGGAAACTGTTGCCGCGGTCGCACGCTGAAAACGCGGATTGGCCGCTGGGTAAACGAGTCGCATCCTCTCCGCCGGTGCAGCAAAAAGCCGCGTCAGATCGGCGGCTGTGCTGGCCGAATCGACAATCACGGACGCGGCGCGCCGTAGGCTTTGCGCAAAACAGAAACGCATGTAGACACGCTTGGCAAAGCTCATCCGCGGGAAAAACTCGGGGTGGATGAGATATTTGGCATCGTGCAACGTCACCACCACGGGCGCAGGTTGCCAGAGCACCGGGGCATCGAAGTGAGGATAGTGCAGGAGCGCAATTCCCAGCCGCCGTGCCAGGCGCGGCAGTTCCACATGTTGGCGCAGGGCCATGTGCGGCAGGCCGCTGACATGGTGGGTGAGATTGGGGGCATCCAACTGCGCTAATCCATAATCAGGCCAGGGGTCGGCGCGCCGCAGCAGATGAAAGCGCCACTCCGGCGCTTGGCGGATCAGCTCGGGCAGAAGCGAGCCAATATACTGGCCGATGCCCGTTGGTTTTGCCAGCACAAGCCGGGCATCAAACAAGATCGACGGCGATGTTGACCGCGCCATCACCGTTGCTCCAGTTGTCGATAGAGCGCGACCAGCCGTTCGCTCTCCCGTTGCCAGTTGTACCGCTCAACGACCGCCCAATGACCATTTTGGCCGAGCTTTTGCCGCAGCGCCGGGTCAGCCAGTTGCAACACCGCCTCGGCAAAGGAGACCGGGTCACCCGACGTAAAGACAAAACCGGCCTGGCTCTCCTCCACGATGCGCTGGAGCGGGCGCGCCGAACTGACCACCACCGGTTTGCCCAGATACATATATTGAAAGAGCTTGTGTGGGATCGTCGTGTTGACCAGTTCGTCAGCCAGGTGGGGCACAATGCAAATATCCGCCGCCCGGATATAGCTGTGGACTTTTTCAAAGGGTTGGTGTCCTTCAAAGCGGACGTGCGCGGTCATGTCTAGCTGGCGCGCTTGGGCTTTGAGTGCGGGCTGGTAGAGCCCGTCACCCACGATAACCAGCGAAGCATCGGGCATCCGGCGCACGATGGCCGGCATAGCCGCCACGGCGGTCTGCAACCCGCGCAACTCCTGCACACCGCCCACATAGACGATGCGTAACGACGAAGCGGGCAACTCTTGCGCCGAACCCGTGACGGGCACACGGTCAACATCTTCGGCGTTGCCGACGACAAAGATGTGTTCGAGCGGCACGCCTAGCTGCGCCACCCGTTCGGCGGCCTCCTCTACCACGACGATGATGCGGTCACAGGCGGGCAGCACCCGGCGTTCGTAGGCGGCAAAACGGGCCGGGTCAAATGAGAGCCATTCGAGCAAATTTCCGGTGGTCGGCCGGCGCGCCGCCAGATAGGCAGGGAAATTCTCGTGGAGATCGGCGACGAGCGGCAGACCAAAGCGCCGTGCGATCCGCAAGCCGGGGCCGACAAAGGGCAGATCATGGACATGGATGGCGTCGGGCTGCTCCTGGGTTACGATACCGCTGATGCGGCGCTCCCAAAGTGGATTGCGCAGCGTCATAAAGAGTGCGGCGGTGTTGAGTTGGCGCCACCACACCGGCTGCGGCGGCAGACGGATGATACCGATGCCCTTCCACATCTCACGGGGCGGGCGCTGTTTGCGGTTCTCACAGACGAGGGTCACCTGGTGCCCGGCGGCTAACAGGGCGCGCGCCTCCTTCTCCACGCGGATGTCGGGTGGAAAGTCAAAGCTGATGAGCACCATCAAGACACGCATGGCGACCTCACCGGATATACTCTTTCCACCAGAGGGCAAAGTTGAGCAGATACCAGACCTTGGGCGCCTGTCTGCTCTCAAAGAGATGCTTTACCCCCTCATAGTCAAGAAAATCGGTCTGGGTGCAGAACTCCTCCAACTCCTGGCGAGTCTGGGCGCCGAGCCGATCAAAGAACCATTCATAGACCGGTACGCCAAAGCCTTGTTTTTTGCGGTCTATGAGTTCGTCGAGGATAAGACCACGCACCGCCTTCTTGAGGATCGACTTGAGCACACCCGAGCGCGTCTTGACTGGGGTGGGGATACTCAGCGCCAGTTCGACAAACTTATGGTCGAGGAAGGGGACGCGACCCTCCAGGCTGACCCCCATGCTCATCTTATCAACACGCATAAGCAACAGTTCGGGCAGCCGCATGTTGAGGTCGATATAGGTCATCCAGTTGAGGTGGGAGCGTTCCCAGGCCTTGCTTTCAAAACGTTGGCGGATCGGCAGCAGCGCTTCCCATGAGCTAAAGCCGGCATACTCGCGGCGCAAGCGCGGCGAAAGCAGACACTGCTTTTCCGTGTCGGTGAACGCCTCAGCTCCCCCCCAGAAGATGGGCAGGTCCGCTGCGCCCCGGCGCAACCACTCATAGTAGGGGCGATTCTCCCTGCCAGTAGCGCGCAGCGCAGCTAACCCCAGGCGCTTGACCAGGTTAGGTACCGGCAAATCATCATACGTTTGCAGAGTGAGCATGCGCTTCCACTGCGGATAGCCCCAAAACAGTTCGTCTGAGCCTTCACCGACCTGGCAGACGATCACCCCATTGTCGCGCGCCAGCTTGGAGACATAGTAGACCGGCACACAGACCGGGTCGGCGATCGGCTCATCTTGCAGTTGCACCATGCGCGGCAGAAAGTCGATCAAGTCGTCCTGCGTCAGGAGCAGTTCGTGATGGTCGGCGTTGACCAGCTTTGCCATCTGGCGGGCGTAGTGGAGTTCGTTCTGATAGCTCTGGTACTCACCCTGATAGCCGATGGAGAAGGTCTTGATCGGCTGGGTTTCCCCCTCGGAAAAGAGGGCAGCATTGGTGCTCGAATCGATGCCGCCGGAGAGGAAGACCCCCACTGGCACATCGCTCACCTTGCGCAGCTTGACCGCAGTGCGCAATTCCTCCAACAGCCGCCGGGCGATCTCTTCTTCTGAGACACCGGTGAGCGGCTGGGTGTGCTCCCAGACCTCCCAATAGCGCTGCTCGGTCACCTGGCCACCGGCGTCGATGCGCAGCCAACAGCCGCCGGGCAGCTTTTTGATACCATCGAAGAGCGTCTGTGGCGCCGGCGTCGTCAGAAACGAGAGATAGTGGTAAAAAGCCTCTTCGTGGACGGCGCGCCTTTGTTCCGGATCTTGCAACAAGGCTTTGATCTCCGAGGCAAAGAGCAGCTTGCCACCACGCACCGTATAATAGAGCGGCTTGATGCCAATGCGGTCGCGGACTAGCCAGAGCGACCGCTGCCGCGCATCCCAGATACCGATGGCAAACATGCCGCGGAAACGGTGCACACAGTCGATCCCCCACTCCTCATAAGCGTGGACGACGGTTTCGGTGTCCGAATGGTCGGTCTGCCAGACGTGCCCGCCGATGCGCTCCAGTTCGGCGCGGATCTCGGCGTGGTTGTAGATCTCGCCGTTGAAGACGATGCGCACGCTGCCGTCCTCGTTGCTCATGGGCTGCATGGCCGTCTCGGCCAGGTCGATGATCGCCAGACGGCGGAAGGCCAGCCCAATGCGCCGGTCCTCGGCCACCCACGTCCGACCGCCGTCGGGGCCGCGGTGGATCATCGTGTCGCGCATACAGTCGAGCAGCGCCCGGTCGACCGGGGCGGCGTGGTCGTCAAATGCATAGATACCGGTGATACCACACATAGGGATGTGTCTTTCATCCTATCAGGCTGAAGGCAGCGCTATTTCTGGCTTGTAGCGCTGGCCTTGCGCTGAGATCCTATTGGTGTCCGCTTTTCTTTTTCGGTAACGCATAGATCATCCCCGGTAGGGAACTGCACCGTCAACCGGACACCTTCTACACAAAGAGCGGGCAGTTGCTGGTGCTCTGCGGTAGCCACGCTGATCTCCAATTCCAAACAGGTCAACCGGCAGATGTCGGCAATCTCGCCCTCGCCGGCCAGAATCACCTGATTGTACCCGGCGGCCTTGACATCTGCCAACAACTGCCTCGCCTCTGTGCGCATCCGCCGGTAGAGAGACAACGAAGCCTCGATGTATTCACCAGCCAGCCGTGCTTTGCGAGCAATGCCTTCGGGCGTGAGCAGATAGCTCCACTGCCAGCGGCCAATCCGCCTGATCTTGATGTAGCCCTTCCTCGACCAGCGTTTGAGGTACCAGTTGACCGTGCCGACCGCCACACCGACCCGCGCCGCCAGATCCGCCTGGGTGGTGACTGGCGACGAGGCGATCGCTTCGAGCAACTCGTATTCACTGGGTGAAGCCAGATTTTGATGCGCCATGAAATCCAGTACAATTCAGTCATTGAATTCAATGATTGAATAATATCAGCCAGTGATTCAAATGCCAAACTGAGCAGAGGGCAAGATGATAAGCTACCCCTATGACCAGCATACTTGCCGAACGATGGGCGCCTTGCTATACTCTGTGCAACGCACAACCCGATAAGATAGGTGCTGGCGCTATTACCTTCTTTGGGTGGCCGCCGGCGCAGGCAAAGGATGGCGATGATGGCTGCTCCCAAAATCTGTGTGGTGGGTTCCTCTAATCTCGACATGAACAGCTACGTGACCCGCTTCCCTGCGCCCGGCGAGACGGTCCACGGCCAGCGGTTTTCTACCGGCTACGGCGGCAAGGGAGCCAACCAAGCGGTGATGGCGGCGCGCCTGGGCGCTGCGGTCGCCTTTGTGGGCAAGGTCGGCAACGACCTCTTTGGACAGGACATGCTGGCCAACTTTCACACTGAAGGTATCGACGCCAGTTATGTCCAAACCACCGACGAGGCAGCCAGCGGTGTGGCTGTCATTACCATCGATGCCACCGGCATGAACAGCATCATTGTCATCCCCGGCGCCAATGGGTTGCTGACCGCGGCGGATGTGGAGGCGGCGCAACCGGCCATCGAAGGAGCCGACGTGCTGGTCTGCCAGCTCGAAGTGCCCATGCCGGCCAACCTGGCCGCGCTGCGGATCGCCCGCAAGGCCGGCAAGACCATTATCTTGAACCCGGCGCCGGTGAGCGAAGCTGTGCCGGATGAACTCCTGCGTCTGTCCGATGTTGTCTGCCCCAATGAAAATGAGAGCAC
>QEUW01000117.1 GCA_003577005.1 Chloroflexota bacterium
CAGCCCAGTTGCGGTTGCACTACCAGCTTGCATGGCATGGGGCGTCTCTACCCCCACACTAAAGATCACCACCCCCTGGCTCCAATGTCCATCCACCTCCGAGAGCACCTTCCATAGTGCGACGTAGGTTCCAGGAGCCAGTTCGGGCAACGGCGCACGCAGGATGTTGCGTTCGGCGGATTCGCCGCGACCGGCCGCGATCGCTACAGGTTGGCCATTTGCATCGAGCATGCGGACCAGGCTAAAGCGAGAGTGGACTGCCTCGTTGAACCAGAGCTGCACCTGGCTGGGTGCCGCGTCGAGCAATGACCCATCAGCCGGGTCCGAGCGGACGAGCGTGGCGTGCGCCAGAGCCGGCTGGGGAATAAAGCTGGCCGCTAGCAGCAACAATCCGATCAATTTTGCAATCCCCTTCATTTTGTACATGATCGTCCAACTCTTCACGGTTCACACCGTGGAATCAGCGGGCGCCAGTGATCACGGACAGCAGGAGGCGCTGGCTGCCATTCGCCGGGTAGACCGCGATCTGAAACGTATAGTCATCGCTGCCAACCGCATTGGCGGCACGCACCGCTGCCGCGACGGTAGGCGGTATCCCTTCAGCCGGCGTCCAGGTCAGGACGCCACTGTGCGTGTCGATGGTCATCCCCGGTGGGCCAGCCAGCAGCGTAAAGATTGGGCTGGGTTCGCCTCTGGCCGTGACGGTGTAACGAAACTCCTCGCCAACGGCCGCGCTTAGCACCTCATCATCCGCCACCTGGATAGTGGGCGGCGCGCCGGGCTCCGCTGGCGTTGCCGAGGGCGTTTCCGTCGCGGCTGGCGCTTCGATCACGGTGAAGTGAGTTGTGTCAGTCATGCCATCCAGCATGTGGAGCACGGTGTAATCGCCGGGGGCGAGCGGGCTCAGTTCGATGGCGAATCCCCACGGAAACTCGGCTGGCAGACAGAACGACTGGTCGGGCGCGGCGCTCACGATGGTGATCACGTTGCCGGTGACCTGGTGCGATTGATATTCAGGCGTGCAACTGCTGGTGTAGACGCCGGAGACGCGCAGGGTGATCACATCGTCTGCGGTTGGCTGCGTCGGCTTGACTTCGATTTGCACATGGCCAGGGGGTAGCGGTGTGCTGGTGGACATTGGTGTCTCGCCGGGCGCAGGCTCCGTCGGTACGAGAGTGGGTGTGGCCGTCTCTCCCTCCGCCTGCGTGATGATCCGCAGTGGCGTTATGCCGGAGATCGACCCGACATTGCCCGCCGCATCGTACGCCGCCACCCAGAGACGATACCCTGTGGCCGGCTGCAACGCCGTCACAGTAAAGATGATGGTAGGGCTGAGCGTATCCCCGGCCAGGAAAAGGCTCTGGCCGTGCCCCTCCCTTTGCGCATAGACCCGGTAGCCTGCCACCCCCACGTTGTCTATAGCCGGGCTCCAGGTCAAGGTGGCGCTGTGGGTAGTGATAGTAGTGGCAACCAGCTGGGTGACCGGCCCCGGCGGTACCAGGTCGGCGCCGGCGGGATAGACGGGCACGCTGAAGGTATGGTCGCCGCTATCCTCGCTGTTGGTGGCGCGCACGGTGGCGCTGATTGTCCCCACATCCACCTCGTCTGGCGTCCACTGGACGAGGCCGGAGACGCGTTCGACTGTCATACCCGCAGGGCCGGAGACCAGGGTGAAGACTGGCGGTGGTACCCCTAGCGCATCGACATCGTATTGAAACAGTTCACCCACGATAGCAAAGAGCCGTTCGCCAGGCTGCGTCGTATGGAAGGGAACCGGCGTCTGCAACAGCTGCACACGCAGGATCGCCGACTTGGGCGACTCGTTGCCGGCGACATCAAAGGCGGCGACGGCATAACGATGTTGTGAACCAGGTGCCAGGCCGCTGACCGTGACCTGGGCAGCCGGAATCTGATCCACGACCAAAACCCAGTGTGAGAAATAGGGGTTGACCTTGATTCGTTCATAGAGCCGGTAGCCGGTGACGCCGGTGTCGTCGGTAGCGGCCTCCCAGGCCAGCGTGACGCTCGTCTGGGTAATGCCGGTGACCGTCAAGCCCGATGGGAGCGGAAGTGGCTCAGCGTTCGCCAGCGGCATGCTGCGAGCAAGTGACGCTGCCTGTGCCCGGCCATACAGGGGGCGCGTGATTCCCAACCTTGTGCTGTCCATCGTGGTCAGAAACGTCGCTACCAGGAGAACGGCCAACCAGATGCTCAATCCCAATAGCGGCCACGGTCGCCACAGGGCTCTTGCGGGTCTCATTCTCACCTCCTTGCAGGCAGCCCGGTCGGAGGGCGCTGCACCGCACAGCTAGCGTTCGACAACGACATGATCCAGGCGCGCATCGCCCACGATAATGGCCACTGTATCCCCCAGGTCGACGGCGCCGCCAACATTGAGCACCTGGAGCCGGTAGAGGCCGCCCACCCGGCGGCGCGACGCCGCTACATGGGCGTGAAAGGGCTGGTCAAGCACGGCGCCGCTGGCTTCATGGATAACCACGGGTGGACGGTCAGCATCATGCATAGCGAGCGCCTTGTCTGAGTCGAGCACCTGATAGTGGACATCGACGACGCCGCCAGCCGCGGCCAATACGACGCGCACGATGCGCACGCCAGTCTGTTCTTCAAAGAGCGTTTGCTGCACCCCCTGTTGCCGGCGACCGGCCTCGCTTCGATATTGGGCGGCAACCATCCAGACTGCCAGCCCAATGAGGAGGACAAGACCGAACGACAGGATTACTTTTTGCGATGCGGGGTTGGTTGAGCGTTCAACTCTGGACGATGATAGTCGCATGCTCGTCTCACTTCACCAGAATCATCCACGCGGCGGGGAGGTTTGCCCGCTATTCAAATCCCGACCATACTCCCTGAACGCCGCACGAGCGCACGGCAGTGCGCCACGATAACCTCTACCGGTGTGTAGATCGCCAGCACCGCATCGGCGCCGGCCGGCAGTGCAGCCAGCAGAAAGGGCAACGGCTCCTGGTCGGTGAGCAGCAGAAACGGTGTTTTATCGCCTATCCGCATCTGGAACACAGTCTCGGCCACATGGTCAGGTGTCTGGGTGCTGACATGCAAGATGATCAGATCGAATGATGGATAAGCCTGGCCCGTCGCCAGATCAGAAGGCATCGTAACCAGGTCGAAAGACAAAACATAGACGAGGAAGCCGGCCGCGGCGAGCCCGGTGCGTATCCCTGCGGCCCAAGAATGTTCTTTGTCCGGCGGCTGTAACCAGAGCGCCGGCACTGGCGGCCCTGATTGAGACGGTCGTAGCCTGGCCAGCGCTCTGGCCCTCGTACGCGAGCTACTGATTGTTCCCGAAAGCAGCATTGCAGATCCTTGCTGTTGTTCGTGCAGTCAGGCACAAAGAGGAAGCCAGTGATCAGTAGTCAGTGCGTAATACAAGCAACTGATGACTGATCACTGAGTTACTACTTACTGATTCCCGATTACTACTTACCAATCACTGGTTACCCCCCACTCACTCTATCTATTCCCACACCAACGTCAGCACATCGGGTGCGTTGGTATGGTCGAGCCCGCCACCGTTGTTCGTCACCGAGAGACCAAAGGGATAGACTTTGGGTGGTGTGAAGATCACGTCGTCATCGTGACCGGTGTCCAGCGGTCGCATAATGACCACAACCCACTTGCCATCGGCCCAGACACCGTTGGCGGCCAGGTCGCCACGGGAACCAACTGCCGGCGCCAGCAGGAAACCAGGAATCACGGTGCCCGGCTCCAGTGCGCTCGTATCAAGCGGCGCCTCCTCACCGGTTGGGATGAAAAGGGCGTCCGGGTCGGAGGGGTGCATAAAGGCGGGACCGTCCCCGGCTTCGTTGATGTTGTCCTTGTAACCGCCGCTCTCTTTGGCGTCGCCGCGGCGTGGGCTTTCCACATCATCGGGGTTTGCCAGGTCGCTCACCCACTGGTCATCGGACTGGCCCACGAGGTGGGTGCGCGTCGATTTCCAGTGCCAGAGGTCATAACGCAGGTCAGGGGTGTCGGTGCCCATCCACCATTTTTCCTGGTCGGGGTCCAGATTGTGGCAGGCGGCTGCGCACCCTTTGCTGGCAAACTCTGGCATGTTGTCGATGGGCCAGAGCAACTGCACCCGGTCCTCATCGCCGCTCTTGGTGAACTTCTCGCCGTCCCACGTCCAGGCATTTTTCAAGAGGCTGGCTTCCTCATCGGCCCACTCGAAGCGCATGGCGATGTGCTGGTCGTCGTAGACCGCCTGAATGGTGATTTCGGGGCCATCGGGTTCATCTTCAGACTGCCCAACCGTCGGCACAGTGAGGATCGGCGCACCGGCCCAGAAGTCCGCCTCGGCATCCAGCGAGACGCTATCCACTTTGATGGCCGTCACCGTGTTTGCTTGGGCGGGCGATTGCTCAGCTCCCGTCGCGGCGCTGGGTGCGACGGGTGGGGCAACAGCACAGGCGGCGAGAAAGACCAGCACAACACACAACAGCCAAAACTGAAACAATGATCGTTGCATGACTCGTTTCTCCTTTCTAAAGCGCAAGCAGAGTTAGAACGATGATTGACACAATGCAGAGAATCGCCATGCCCGTCGTCACCGGCTTGCGCCAGGGACGCCGCTCAGCACCGGTGTCTACAAAGGGCAAAGCAAGCAGGCTACCCAGCGCCAATAACGGAATAACAACCGTTGCCAGCGGTTCCAATGGGCCAGGAAAATACTTCAACATTTGAAACAAAAACAGGAAATACCACTCGGGCCGCGGTAGATAGTCATTTCTCGTGGGGTCGGCGGGGAACTCCAGCGGCGCACGGTAGGCCCAACTGAGCCAGACCAAGACCGCAATCAACGCCAACCCCAACACCATATCGGTCACTACCCAGTTGGGGAAAAAGGGGGCATACTGCTGTGCCTTTGCCTGTGCCCGCTGCGTGATCGGCGGGGCTATACCGTGACGGCGCAACTGCTGAATATGCAACAGAACCAACAATCCCACCAAGGCCGGCAAGAGGATCACATGGGTAGCGTAGAAGCGCGTCAAGGTGATCTGCCCCAACTCTTTGCCGCCGCGAATCAACCGCATGACGGTTTCGCCGACCAGCGGCACTGAACCGACAATTTCGGTGCCCACTTTCGTCGCCCAGTAGCCTTTTTGGTCCCACGGTAACAGGTAGCCGGTGAAGCCAAAAGCCAGCGTCACAAAGAGCAGCAGCACCCCGCTCAACCAATTCAGTTCGCGCGGTTTCTTATAGGCGCTGAAGAAATAGGTACGCAACATATGTAACGCCACCAGGATCACCATCGCGCTGGCGCCATAGTGATGGATGCCACGCACCAGCCACCCCAATGGCAACCGGTAGGTGATATAGTCGACGCTGTCATAGGCTGCCTGCGGGCTGGGGTCATAATAGAGAACCAACAAGACACCGCTGAGCATCTGCAGCAGCAAGGTGATCAGTGTCAAGCCGCCCAGGCTGTACAGCAGGTTCTTGTGGACATAGTGCGGGACTGGGTAGTCGAGAAAGGCGCGCAACGGCTGTCCCAGACCCGTGCGTTCGTCCAACCAGGCGCCCAGTCTGCTGACCATAGTCTTTCCCTCCGTGACTCTGTGTCACACCTGTACCGACCCCAAAGCATTCCGGGATCACAACCGATTTTGAGATAGTTTCTAAGTCTTGACCCCTGCGGAGTTTGCGCCCAAAGAAGGCACCCGCCACGCGTGAATGACAGTTCGCACGTAGGCGTGCGAACTCCGCGCTCATCAGGACTTATTTGGGTGAGTACTGCCTTTATCAATTCGGAATCATGTCCACTTTGAATTTCTGCTGTTAGACGAGCGCATACAAAACGCCCTCTTCGATTTTGGTTTGCACGCTGGCCAGTGGGCGGGGCGGCGGACCGCCAAGCACTTCGCCCGTGCGGCTGAAAAAACCCTCATGGCACGGGCAACTGAATTGCTCACGCTCCTCCTGCCAGTGTACGATGCAGCCCAAATGGGTACAGGTAGCATCGAGCACGGTGTAGTCGATACCATTGGCGCTGAAGGCATAGAGCGCACCGGTGCGCTCTGTCGTACGCCAGGCATCCTTGGTGCGCACACGATAGATAACGGTGTGCATCTGTCCTGCGGGCAACCTGGCGATTTCATCGACTTTTGCCCACTGGCCCGGCGTGACTTCGAGTGCATTCCCCACAAAGAAGCGTGCGCTCACGCCCGCAACGGCCACGCCGGCCATCCCCGCGCACGTCCAGAAACCTGCCTCCAATAGCTTCCGCCGGCTGAACGTCTCCTCCTTGCCAAACTGTCTCGGTGGTCCCTCTGAAGTTAACTCTTGTGTATTCATCATCCACCTGCCTCTCTTGTCTCGAATAGCCTCTTGTGCCTCGCGTTGATGGAAATGACCTCGGCCATGGTCAACGGTCGCAAAAATAGATGATGCAATGTCGGCGTGGTAGGGCGGCAGTAACGGTACAGTTATCAGTGACCAGTAAATAGTGAGCAGTAGCTTGCGCTCGAATACTGAACACTGACAACTGGTCGCTGATAACTGTTTACCCAATTACACCAAACACTACTACCGGCTGATCACCGGCAAGTAAATCTGGTGTTGTGCTTCTGCTGTGCCCTCCTCTGCTGTATCATCTGTATCACCGTTCATGGGGTCGTCATTGGGGTCGGCTGGCGTGCTGTCGGCCTCGACTCCGGTGTGGCCCGCACTGGCAGCAAAGACAATCGGCGGGTTCCCCACCTCGATCCCATCGGCCACCTCGCCACTAAAGCCGTGGGCCGACCCATCCCAGAAGGCCGACCAGGTGCAACTCGTTGTGGCGCCCAGCGCACCCGGCGTGCAGATAAAGATGTCGGCGCCGTCGCCACTCACGCCGCCGTTGACGGCGAAGGCCCCTTGGGTGGTCAGATAAATCTTGCCATCGCTGCTGTCAATCGAGACGCCCCAAATGTCTTCGCTGCCGGCGGTCAACACGACATCCGAGCCATCGAAGTACAGCTCCCACGTGCCGCTTGTGTCAGCACCCAACGATGTAGCATCGAAAACAATCAAATCCTCGTCGGCTCCACTGACAGTCGTGCCTGCCGGGCCGGGAACGCTGAAGTTGCCCAACGTGCTGACCACCAGGCGCCCATCCGGCGTGAAGCCGATGGCGTCGATGTCCTCATCATTGGTGGTCAACCCCACATCCGACCCGTCGAAGAACAGGGTGAATGTGCCAGCCGTCGTGGAACCGAGCGAGGTGGGGGTGAACCTGACAATGTCAGAGTCATCCACCGTGCCAAGACCATTGAGGGTCACCGGGTTATCGAAGGTCATCAGGATCGTGCCATCCTCCAGGAAGGCAAAGCCGTTGACATCCGTGCCACCCACGCCAACATCCGAACCGTCGAAGACCATGGCCCATGCGCCGGTGCCGGGGTTGTAGACGAGGATGTCTTCATCGGCAAAGGAGAGGCCGTTCACCGCGCCGTTCGAACTTGAGCTGACGAAGATCAGGTCGCTTGCGGGCGGTGGCGGTGGTGGTGGCGGTGGTGGCGGTGGTGGTCCGCTCGCAACGGTCAACGTGGTAAACATCCCACCGGGGCCGGCGCCGTTGTTGGTGACATAGAGGTTGCGGTTGTAGAGCGGTAAGGTGGCGCCCACGGCTGCCCCGGCCGGCACATCGACGAGGGCATCCATGCTTTCACCGGCCGGCACCGTCTCGGCGACGGCGCGGAATCCATTGGTCAGGACAAAGCCGTTCCTGGCGATCACCCGCTGGTGGGCGCCGAGGATCGCCATGGCATAGTGGTCGAAACCGGCGTTCAGGTAGCGCAGCAGCGCCCTGGCGCCGGGGCTGACGCTGATTGGCGCCGTATCCGGGTAGGCCTTGCCGTTGATCAAGAAGTAGCGCGGCCGGTAGTTGAGCAGATTGAACCCACTGGGGTCGGCGTTGAGCGCCGGGTCGATCTCGCTGAGCACCAGCACGGCTTCGTGGGTTACACCGGCGTAGGCGGGGTTGGCGGACTGGACCGCGAGCGCGCCATAGAGACCCATTGCCAGTTGGATAGAGGCGTTTGATCCACTTTCATAGAGATAGGCGCCGGCCTTCGCCGTAAAGCTGTAACTCACCGTGCCACCACCCGGCCCTGCCTCCTGCGCCAGTGGACCCGGCGCGCCGCCGCTGGCGGTGAGCGTCTGCCCGGCAATGACGATGGAGGTGGACTCAGCCAGCGCATTGGTGAGGTTGATGATGACTGTATCACCGGCAGCGGCGCGTATCTCCGGCCCCGGCAGCGAGGTCACCAGTCCGGTTGTACACGGGCCGCCGTTGGTGTTGACATAACCCCAGATATTGACGCTGGCGCCGCCGGGTAGATTCAATGTGCCGTCGCTGGCACATAAATTCACCGTCACCGTGGCCGCCTGGGCGGGTGTGCTCGTGAGCCACAGCAGGGCCAGCAACAGAACGGCCAGTCCGCCGAGTTTGAGAAGTCTTGCCTGCATTGTCTCATCTCCTATCTGTTCCTCACGAGCACAGGTTCAACTGTGGCGGCGGGTTGACGCGCACCATGGTCGCCAATCCGCCAAAGCCCTCGTCGAAGTTCTGGAACTCGTTGAGCGCATGGCTGTGCCAGGGGAAGTAGAACTCGCCGCACTCGTTGAACGAAGTGGTGCCCACCGGCAACTCATCCTGCTCGCCCAGGTGGGGGTCGCCGCTGTAGAAGGTCACGCCATCTTTGAAGACCAGGTTTTGCAGCCCCGGTATCGCCACCGGCAGTGGCCCGGCCGACCCCGGCTTCCAGTGCTCGACGTTGGTCCATTTGAAGAGCAGGTCGGCCGTCTGTCCCGCCGCGATGGTGCGGGTAAACTGGTCGAGCGTGGCGCCGCCCAGGAAGCGCCCGTCCTGGCCGATCACCTTGAGGTGGTCGCCGTGGGGGTGGAAGGGATGGTTGACCGTGCCGGCATTGGCGTAGCGGATCAGCGCCGGCTTGCCGTTGGGGTTGAGGTCGGCGTCGATGGCGTTGACCTGCACCAACGCGCCGTACGGCTGGTTGGGCAGCCAGGGCACAAAGTTGTCGTTCATCGTGTCCGGCAGCGAACGCCCGTTGATGGTCCAATAGTGGTCGTGGCGGGTGGTCACGTCGAAGGGCCGGTTGCGATCTGCCGCCCGGTGCAGCGCAGGGTCGATCTCGTGCATGATCAGGATATATTCCTGGGCGGGGTCGAACTCGGTGCTGGCATCGTTGTAGGCAAAGTTAGGGCCCAGGGCCGGTCGCACCACGATGGCGCCGTAGAGCCCCATGTGGACCTGTTTGTGCTGGTTGGTGCCGCTTTCGTAGAGATAGGTGCCCGGTTCGCTTGCCACAAAGGTATAGCTGACCGTGCCGCCGCCGTTGGCCGCCTCATTGGTCAACAGGCCGGCGACCCCGCCGCTGGCGGTCACCCCGCTCTGGCCGGGGAAGATGATGGAGACCGACTCCTGAATCTTGGCGGTATTGTTGGTCAGATTGACGGTGACGGTGTCGCCCTGGTTGACACAGAGGATCGGCCCCGGCACCTGGAAGGAAGCGCCGTTGACGGTGTAGCTCCACATAAAGATGCTGTTGCCGTCGGGGAAGGCGATAAAGCCAGTGGCGGTCCGCAGGTTGAAGACTGGGCTGCCTGGGCTGCCGGCGCCGTGCGTACAGATCATCCCGATGAGCGGGGGTGCGGGTGCGGCCGGCGGGCGCCCCCGTACCAGTTCGGCCGGCCCCAAGACGAGGAGCAGGGCCGCGATCAGCACCAGACCCGGCCCGGCCCATTTGCGACGCATGATAGCAAACATGGTCTCTCCTTTCATTCAAAATGTCTGGTTGGGGCCAGCTTGCGGTGGCAAGGTGCCGGCCGGGTAGACGCGCACCTGCGTCACCTGACCACCCAGACCCGGCAGATCGCCGTTGACCAGGCGCTGGGCGTTGCGGTTGCGCAGCCAGTAGACGTTGTAATTGCCCGCCGGGTCGGAGCCGCCCGGCAGGCCGGCGCTGTAGGCCGGCGCCGTGAAGATGGCGTCGCGCGCCTCGCCCGGCCCGATATAGATCGAGTTGGTCTCGTACCGGTTTGGCCCCAGGAAGGTGGCGTCGTGGCCGACCACGGTCATCGTTGGGCCGAGCAGTTGCATGGCCTGTTGTTCGTAGCCCAGGTTGGTCCAGCGCAACAGCACCCTGTCACCCGCATTGGCCTGGATCAGCGACGAGACGAACTGGGTGTAGCCCAGTTCCGGGTCGCCCAGGTCGAAGTCCGAACCGGGCAACTCCTGGTCGCGCAGGATGGTGTCGGGGTAGGCGCGCCCGTTGATCACCCAGTACTGCGGCTTGTAGTTGGACCAGATGAACTCCTGCACCGCCTCCAGGTTGTCGTGTGGCGTCAGATCCACCTCGTTGAGCAGCAGTGTGAACTGGCGGTCGAAGGCGGTGACGCCACCGTCGTTGTCGTAGGTGCGCCCGTTGTTAGCTTCGATGAAGACGATGCCGTCCATGCCCAACTGCACATGCTCGGTGTCCTCGAAGTGGCAGTGGTACATGTAGGTGCCTTCTACCCGCGGCCGGTAGAAATAGGTGAAATCGCGCACCGGCGGCACCGAGATACTCGTCTCCGGCACGCCGTCGAAGATGGCGTTGGGGTTGCGGAACCCATGCCAGTGGATGGTGTGTGCATCGTCCAGGTCAGGCCGCACCACAAAGCCGAGGTTGGTCATGGTGATGTAGAGGTCGATGTCCTTGGGGATCGCCAGGATCGGCGAAGGCCACTGGACAAAACCTTTGTACTTGGCGGTCAACTCCGCCGGGCTGGCATTGGCATCCTCCGGCGCTACAGCGCGGAAGCCAAAAGCATAGACGGGCTGCGCATCCGGGCCGGTGTGCCGCCGCCCGGGCAACGACATAAAGCCATCAGTCGCCACCAGGCGGATGTCCATGCGCGGCAATTGGGCCAGCGGCGCATTCGCCGCCCCGGCTGGTGGCGCCGCCAGGGCCGGGTGCGTTTGCCGCTGCGCCGCGGCCAGCCCACCGCCGGCCAGGAGGCCGAGCAGTGCGGTCTGACCCCCCAGTTTGAGAAAGCCACGCCGGTTGAAACGGCGAGATCGTTGTTCTTGTTGCATATCCTTCTCCTGTTCATAGCCCGCACCGCCATCAATGGCCGGTGCGATGCGGCGACAAGGCCGGTACACCGGGCCAGACGCCCACGACAGTTGTTTCGGTAACGTACTCGTAGGTCGCCCTACCAGGGCGACGACGCTCGTTTGAAAGAGGCCTCGCCGATAGGGACGATTGTCACGCTAACAGCGTGACCTACGATAAAACCACCTCCCGACCCACAGAGCATTGCTCTGTGGGTCGGGAGCCGTACTACTGCCTGACGAGCGGCAGCAAGATCCGCTCAGCCGACTCCTCCTCGTCGCTGGATTCGACATCGAGGCCCGTGTCGCCGTTGAGCGGGTCATCGTCCACTTGAGGCCCTTCGGTCACGAGTGGCAGGAAGACTGTCTCTGCGAACTCCTCCTCGTTCATAACATCGCCGTTGAGCGGGTCGTCATCCTCGACAAGCTCATCGTCGCCGGTGGCGTCGAGAGCTACCGGGGTCGTCGCAGCTGCTGCGCTCACCGCAGGACCGATATCGAGACCATCGATCGCCTTGTTCAAGCCAAACTCGGAGCCACTCCAGTAAGGAGCGAAGATACAGCCCGTGATCGGCTCGTTGAGCGAGGAGGGCGTGGCGGTGCAGGTGAAGATGTCGCCTTTTTTGCCGCTCACCCCGTTGACAGCGAAATTGCCTTGTGTGGTGAGATAGATGCGACCGCTGTCGCCGTCCAGGTCAACCCCCCACACATCCTCGCCGCCGTTGCTCAGGCCAAAGGCCGAACCGTCGAAGTACAGCTGCCATGCACCGGTGGCAGGGTTGAGGACGATCAAGTCCTCATCCTCGCCGTTCAACGTGCCGGACGGGTGGGCCGGCACACTGAACCTGCCCAGCGTGCTCACCACCAGGCGACCATCCGGGGGGAAGCTGAAGGCGTCGATGCCCTCGTCGTTGGTCGTCAACCCGTAGTCCGAACCGTCGAAGTACATGCTGAAGGCGCCCGCCGAGAAGTTGCCCGGCACGGTCGGGGTGAAGCGGATGATGTCCGAGTCATCCACAACGCCCAGGCCGGGCAGGGTGGCTGGCGCATCCAGCGTCAGCAGCAGCGTGCCGTCGGGCTGGAAGTTGAAGCCGTTTACATCGACACTGCCCAGCCCAAAGAGCGAACTATCGAAGACCAGCGACCAGGCGTTGGTGGTGGGGTTGTAGGCCAGAATGTCTTCGTCCTGGAACGTAACGCCGGCCACCTTGCCGCCATCACTCGAACTCACATAGATGATCTCCGCACCCGGTTGAGGGCTGACCACCGGCGGGCCGATATCGAGGCCATCGATGATCCGGCCATTCAAGCCAGCGGCGGAGCCACTCCAGTAGGGAGCAAAGATACAGCCCGTGACCGGCTCGTTGAGCGAGGAGGGCGTGGCGGTGCAGGTGAAGATGTCACCGCCGGTCCCGCTCGCACCGTTGACGGCGAAGTTATCTTGCGTGGTCAGATAGATGCGACCGCTGTCGCCGTCCAGGTCAACCCCCCACACATCCTCGCCGCCGGTCGTCAGGGCAAAGGCCGAACCGTCGAAGTACAGCTGCCATGCACCGGTGGCAGGGTTGAGGACGATCAAGTCCTCATCGGCGCCGCTCAACGTGCCGGTCGGGTCGGCGGGCACGCTGAAGTTGCCCAGCGTGCTCACCACCAGGCGGCCATCCGGGGTGAAGCTGAAGGCGTCGATATCCTCGTTGTCCGTTGTTAACCCGTAGTCCGCACCCTGGAAGTACAGGCTGAAGGCGCCCGCCGAGAAGTTGCCCGGCACGGTCGGAGTGAAGCGGATGATGTCCGAGTCGTCTACCGCACCCAGGCCGGGCAGGGTGGCCGGAGCATCCAGCGTTAACAGCAAGCTGCCGTCGGACTGGAAGTCGAACCCGTTTATATCGACACTGCCCAGCCCAAACAGCGAACCATCGAAGACCAGCGACCAGGCGCCCGTGTCGGAGTTGTGGGCCAGGATGTCTTCGTCCTCGAAGAGAATGCCACCCACTGTGCCTTTGCTGCTCAAACTGATATAGATGAGGTCGCCCGTAGGCGGTGGCGGAGGCTCGGCGCTGACCACAATCGCGACCTCATCAAAGGCGGAGTCGGCGCCGTCATTGGCCGTCAGGCGCAAGACGTAGGCGCCGGCGCCTGGGAAGGTGGCCGTTGTGACCAGGGCAGAGGCATCGCCAAACGTCACCCCGGCCGGGCCGCTGACCTGCGTCCACTCGGTCGTCAGCGGGCCGGGGCCATCGCCGCCATCGTCGGCCGTGCCATTGAGCGTCACCTGGTTGGCCGGCAAGATGATGGTCTGATCCGGGCCGGCGTTGACATTGGGTGGCGCGTTGGCCGGCGGTGCAGCGCAGGGAGCGAGCGTTCCCGGTCGTTCGTCGGCGCCGGCATCGTGGCTGGCGCCGGTGATGCGCGGTTCGCGGTCGAAGTCGTCGCAGGGCGCATCCACCCCACTGTGGCTGGCGACGCCGATGTCCACCGCCGGCGAACCGGCGTTGAGGTGGTAGTCACCCGGCGGGTCGGTCGGGTTGGAGCGGACCAGCACGACCACAAAGGCCGGGTCGCCGGCAAAGGGCGTAGCGACAAAGTCCAGGTGGATGGGCTGGACGAACTGCGGGTTGCCGATCACGTTGCCCACACCGCTGCCATACGGTGCGGTGAGCAGCGAATAGTTGGGGGTAAAGAACCTGGGTGCGGACGTACCCACCACCTCCAGGTCGATGATCCCCGCCGAAGGCAGGGCGCCTGTCCCATCCAGGAAGTAGGCCTGGTTCTCCCAGAAGATGTTATTGAAGAGCACCGGGTCGCTGAAGCTGTCCACGGGCAGGCCGCGGGCGTTGCGCAGCGCCTGGCTGTGCGGCTCGCTCACCAGACCGGCGCCGTGCGGACAACTGCCGAGCGGCGACGGCGGGTTGCAGGTCGAGCGGTCGGCGTCCTCGGCGGTGGATGTCGAGATGTTGCGGGCGATGGTGTTGTTGACAATGCGCACATTGAGGGCATCGTCCAGGCTGATGCCGCCGCCGGTGTCGGTCGCCAGGTTGTTGACGACCATGTTGTTCTGGATCGTCACCGGGCCGTCCACCGGTTGTAGCAGGCGGATGCCGCCGCCGTCGTCGTTGCTGAGGTTGCCCTGCACCAGGTTGCGCTCGATGGTCACAGCGCCGGAGCCGGCTGAGAGCGTCAGCGGGTTGGGCGCCAGTTCGCCGGCCACCATGATGCCGCCGCCCTCGTCAAAGGCATAGTTGAAGAGCACCTCGTTGTCGCGGATGACACCGCCGGGGCTCATGCCAAAGTGCGAAATGCCGCCGCCATATTCGGCCGAGTAGTTGCCGCAAACCACATTGGAGGCAATATCGTAGCCGTCGGCGCCGTTGAAAAGGGCGATACCCCCAGCCAGGTTGAAGCCGCCGTTGTTGAGCACCTGGTTGTGGTGGATGCGCACGTCGTCGTTCTCGTTGTTGAGCGCATTTCCGGCGTGCGGGTTGTTTGTGTAGGCCTGGCCGATGATAATGCCGCCGCCGGTGAGACCGGAGTTGGTCTGCACCAGGTTGTTGCTGATCTCCAGGAAGCGGGCAAAGGCATGGGCGTAGATCGCGCCGCCTTGCAGAGTGGCGCCGATGGGCACATTGCCGCGCGCCACGCTGCCGCCGCGGATGGCGAAGCCGTCGATCTGCGTGTTGTAGGCTGCACCAAACTGGCCGTTGGTCGCCAACACGGTGATGACCTGGCCCATAGGCACCTGGGCAGGGCCGTGGTACGGCGTTGCGGCCACTTTGGCCTGGAACTCCTGCGGCGTCATGCCGCCAAAGTTGAAGAAGCGCCCATCGATGATGGTGGCGGCCGGGCCGTGGCCTTGCAGCCTCACATTCTTGCCCAGCACCAGCGTCTCATAGTAGATGCCTTCGTGGACGACGACGAGGTCGCCGTTCCCTGCGGCATCCAGCCCCGCCTGGATCGTGGCAAACGGTTGCCCCGCACCCACCTGGTGGATGGTTGGGTTGTACCCGTTACCGAGTACATGGAAGGTGACCCCGTTGCGGCCCGTCTTGCCGTTGTTGCGGGTGACGAGCAACTGTTGGGCACCAGTCGGGTGAGTGCCGGGGATGGTGACATTGATGCTGGTATTGTTCCAACTGTTGACCGCCAACGGTGCGCCGCCGAGAGTCACCTCGCCACCTGTGCCAAAGTTGGCGCCGGTGATGGTCAGGGCTGCCCCTGGATTGCCGAAGACCTGGGAGACCCTGAGCACATTGGGCGTATCGGCCGGCACATCGCAGCGCGGCGGGTCGATGAAACCAGCGACCGGGTCGGGTATCAGGTTGCTGGTGGGCACCAGCGCCACGTCGGCGTAGGTAGTCTTACCTGGCCAGACATCGAAGACCAGGTGCAGGCTCCCGTAGTTGGGGTTCCAGTTGGGGTCGGGGTTCTCGAGCGTGCCCGGATAGTTGCCCACGACGCGATACATACCAGGGCAGATACCACCCGGCACCGGACAATGAGCCGTATAGCTGGAGGGCAGCAGCACCTCCCAGTAGCCGTCCTGGTCTGAGTAGACACGGGCGATCTCGTTGTTCTGGAAATCGAGGATGCCGATGGGCGTGTTGGGGATGCCGCGTTTTTCGACATAGAGCGGGCTGTTGGGGTCCAGTTGCAGGATCAGGTCATCCACCAACAGACCGCGGATCATGCCGGGGGGCGGCACGCTGTTGCTGGTCATGAGGAAGAACTCGGCCGCGGCGTTGAAGCCATCCACGACTTCGACGAGCTTGCTTTCACACAGGGGCGTCATCGTGCCGTGGGCCGGGTTGCGCGGGTCGTCCACCAGGTGGAGCGGGCCGGCGCACGGCGGCGGCGGCACCTGCGGGATGAAGTCGTCGCCCTGGTCGGTGTTCTGGTCTTCCTCGCGGATGTGGTGGTAGCCGGGCGGTGGTACGACTTCGACGATGTAGGCGCCGGCCGGCGTGTCTTCAAAGGCGTAGCCGCCGTCGAAGACGCCATCCTTGATCTGGTTCCAGGTGCGGGGCAATTCCAGACAGATCGGGTCGTTGCGGAAGACACCGCTGCCCACCACTGGATATTCGTAATCGCAATCGGTCGGCAGATTGTCGTACCATGAGTCGGTAGCCACGGCGTCAATCGGCAGGTCCGTAGCGCGTTTGAGTTCACCCTGGCCGTAGGGACAGCCGGGCTCCACCACGGTGCAGACGACCGGTTCATCGGTGTCGTCGTCGAGCACCGCCTCGTAGAGGTTGATGGTGACGTTGGGGATACCCGGTTCGTACTCCTCGGCGAGCGCCAGGCTGGGGTCAAACTCGTTGCGCGTGGTGGCGTAATAGACGATGCCGGAGATGCCGCCGTTTTCGCCCTCGTCGTAGGGCAGCTTGCCGGTGTCGATCCATTGGTAGGTGCCGGCCCAGGTCAGTTGCGCCTGGAGCAGCCCGGCCAGCCCCATCTCCGGCTGGTTCTCAGGCTCATACGGGTAGCCGACGGGGCTGACCGTCAGCCCATTGTTGGTGAATTCGGTGAAGTAGGCGGTGGTGCCCATCTGTTTGAGACGGCCAAAGCCCACCTCCCAAACCAGGAAGTGCTCCCACTCGAAGTATTCGGGGAATTCATAGTAGCCGTTGTTGTCGGTAAAGGTGGCGTATTTGATCGTGCCATCCTTGAAGCGCACGTCCAGGTCAAAATTGGGGATGCCCGGTTCACAGAGGGCGACGTCGGTCGGTGCGGCGCCGGGCAGACAGTCGCGATAGCCGTTGGCATAGCCCGGTCGCGCCGGGTCCGGCCCGCTCTTATCGGCCGGGACGTTGTTGATGACCTGGCCGTTGCGGGCCACGCCAGTGTCGGCATAGACATAGCCACGGATGGTGCCAAACCAGCGCGGGATGCCTATGTCGCCGATGTTGACCTGTTGGTTCGGCCCAACCTGCACCGTGAAGAACTGGATGATATAGTCCTGGGCAAAGTCCCAGTAGACCAGTTGGTAGAGACCCGGCGGCACGTTGGGGATGGTAAAGGTGCCGTCGGCGTTGCTGCGACCGGTGTAGACCTGCTCGTCATCCCCGCTGATGTGGTTGAGAGCGATAAAGGGCCGCGGGACGATGGGGCCTAAGGCTACATCGCCCGGCGCATCGGTGTCGATCTCAAACTGGCGCACGCGCCCGGTGATCGAGCCGGCGTTGCCCGGGATGGTATCGTTGGTTGGGCAGGTGTCGTTCGCATTGCCAAACTGGCACTCCTTGACAAAACCAAACCAGACCGCCGCCGTGAGAAAGCCGGTCTCGGTGCTAAAGCCGCTGGCCCCTTCCTCCAGCCAGGCGTCGATGACATGGGTGCCCTCGATGGTCGTCGTCTGGATCCAGCCGGAGCCGTCGGGTGGCACCACCTCCACCTCGTACTTGAGCGGCGGCAGGTTGGGGATCACGGCAAAACCATCGGGTCCGGTCCGGCATTGGCCGCCGCAGAGCGGGTTGCCAAAGAAATCGACGGTGACCTCGCCAGTGCCATCGCTGATGACGACCGGCATGTTGGGGATGCCTGCCTCGATGGGGATGTCATCCTCGCCGTTGACCGAGTGATTGTCGTGGAAGACACGCACGCGCAACGTGGCCAGCGGCAGCGGATTGGGCACCAGATAGACATTGACCGTGGTGGCGCCGTTGCCGGTCACCTCGAAGTGGGCACCGCCCAGCTTGTAGCCGCAGGGGTCATCGATAAAACAGTCGCGCCCCAGTTCACCCGGCACGGCGGGGAAAGGCCCGGCCAGGACGCTGACGTGGTACTTACCTGCATCGAGCTGAACTGTGCGGTTGTTATCATCCCCGCTGGCGACTAAAGGACTATAGCTCTCTGGGTTTGTTGTTGAGGCATTGTCATGGGCAATATCTACATGGACATTGAAACGAAACTCACCCGCTAGCGGCTGGCCCGTCGCGCGGTCGAACACGTTAATTGTGACGGCGGTTGCCGCCTGGACTGGTGTTGTCGGCGTCAGCGCCTGGAACACTGCCGCTAACAGCGCCAGCCAAAATGTACGCCAGCACCAGATGGAAAGAGGAGAACCGAGAATGGGGCCCGCCCGTCGTTTGCAATCGCTATACATAGGATCGATTCCCTTCACTCGTGAATTGGCTCTACTGCTCTGTGCGACGATAAGGTCAGTAACACAACGAGCAGCAGCCCAGGTTTCCGACAGAGGCGCAAGGCAATTGAGCGTTACTTTGACCCTTGCCGTCTGAACAAGGTAGGCGGTGAAACCAGGTGGCGCGCCTTGTTGAACGGGTGCTTTGTAGGACAAGATGGCCGCCATCTTGTCCTATGTACCTTCAGGGGTGCGTGCAAAATTGGGGGCAAGGCGGTTCAGGTCCCAGAACTCGCATTCCGAGAAAGGGCCGGCGCCAGTTTGTATGATCAGAGCCTCGCCGGCCCT
>QEUW01000701.1 GCA_003577005.1 Chloroflexota bacterium
ATCCCGTTTCACTTTAGCAACGCCATGGCCGCCATCGCCAAGGGCAAACATGTCTATGTGCAAAAGGCTATGACCACCACCCTGGCCGAAGCCGATGAACTGCTGGCGGCGGCCCAAAAGGCAGGCGTCAAGCTGGCCGCCGCGCCGGGCTATGAACTCTTCCCCACCACAGCGCAGATGCGCGAGGTGGTCAACAGCGGCGCGATTGGCAAGGTCGGCGTGGGCTTTACCTACACGCTGGGCTTTGGGCACGAAAATGAGTCGATCCGCAAGGGGGAGGGCGCGCTGGCTGCCATCAACCCGGCCTGGTACTACCGCGCCGGGGCCGGTCCCCTCCCTGATGTGACAGTCTATTCGCTGCAGCTGGCGACCAGCATCCTTGGCCCGGTGCGACGGGTGACGGCTTTGAGCAACAAGCTGGCGCCCACGCGTACCTGGCAGGGGCAGACCATCGAGGTGCAGGTGGATGACAACAACCTGGTGCTGATGGAGTTTGCTTCGGGCGCACTGGTGACGGCGGTGGGGTCCAACAGCCGGGGCAACCGGCGTATTCCCTGGGGTGGATTGACCTTACATGGCACAGAGGGCGTGCTCAACGTGATCGAGGTGGATGGCAACAGCGGCTACCCGACGCAGTTCGAAGTGCAGGGGCGCACCCCTTCGACGCACGCAATCGAACTCTCCGCCCAGCCCTATCTCCAGGGGGAGCATCTCGCGCTCGAGGAGCCACACGTCTATGCCGACATCATGGACCTGGCCGACGCCATCGTGGAGGATCGCCCGCCGCGCGCCACCGGCGAGCAGGCGCGCCATGTGGTGGAGATCATCGAAAAGGCCCGTCTCGCTGCTCAAACCGGCCAGACACAGACCTTGACCAGCAGGATGCTGGCATAGGCAGCTTTGCTCTCCTTCCTGGAAGCTGGCGGCTCCCAGGAAGGTGGAATCTACGTCCGTTCGGTTTATCCCTTTACCGAGCCAGCAAGGATACCGCGCACAAAGTAGCGTTGCATGCTAAAGAAGACAGCCAGCGGCAGGAGCATCGACAGGAAGGCGGCTGCCGTCAGCAGTTGCCAGCCCTGGCCGAGCGAGTTGACCAGGTTGCTGATCGTCACCGTCATCGGCGCCACGCTGGGCTGCCCACCCAGGTAGATGAGCGCCACGAGCAGGTCGTTCCAGACCCACATAAACTGGAAGATCGCCAGCGAGGCCAGCGCCGGCACCGAAGTCGGCAATGCCAGCCGGAAGAAGGCCGTAAAGGGCGACGCCCCATCGAGGTAGGCCGCTTCGAACATCTCGCGCGGCAGCCCGCCAAAGAAGTTGCGCAACAGGTAGACGGCAAACGGCAGGCCGTAGCCTGTATGCGCCAGCCAGATGGCAAGGAAGGTCCCTGTCAGCCCTAGTGCGTTGAAGAGCCGCAGCACCGGGATCAGCGTCATCTGCAATGGCACTACCAGCAGCCCCACGACAGTGATAAAGAGCACATTCCGGCCAGGAAAGTCCATCCAGGCAAAGGCATAGGCGGCAAAGGCCGCCACCATGATGGGGATGACCGTGGCCGGAATCGTGACAAAGAGGCTGTTGACAAAGCTCTGCCCCATGTTGTTGGTGTTGATGACCTGCTCGTAGTTCTCCAGCGTGAACATAAACGGCGGGGTAAACGCCCGCCACCAGCCGGTCGTCGCCACCAGGTGCGCCGGGCGGAACGAACTCACCAGCAGCCCGACCGTCGGCAGCAGCCAGATCATGGAGATCAGGATGATCGTCAGGTGGATCGGGCCACGGCGCAGCGCCTGGGCCAGCCGGTACGTGGTCGATTGGCCCACCGGACGCGGTCGCTCCAAGGGAGTCGTGGTTGTGGTCATCGGATTGCCTCCTGTTGGCGGAACCGGCGAATATTGAGGATCATGACAGGGATGATCGCCGCTAGCAGCACCACTGCGATGGCGCTGGCCCGCCCAAAGTCGCGCACGTTGAACATCTCCTTGTACATCCGGTTGGCGATGACATCGGTGTTAAATGCCCCGTTGGTCATGACGTAGACGATGTCAAAGGCTTTCAGCGCATTGATGATCATCGTCGTGGCGACCACAGCAATGGTGGGACTGAGCAACGGCACGATAACGCGGGTAAAGACCCGCAACTCATTGGCGCCATCTACCCGGGCAGCCTCGAGCAATTCGGTGGGGATGCCCTTCAGACCCGCCGAAAGGATGACCATACAGAAGCCGGTGTACATCCAGATGGCGACAAAGATCAGCGCCCCATTGTTAAAGCTCTGCTCGACCAGCCAGGCGCGTGGCTCGGCGCCCGGGACGACAGTGGTCAGGATGGCGTTGACCGTGCCCGTCTGCGGCATGATCGGCGGGCGATAGTCGTACATAAATTTCCAAATCACCCCGGCGGCGACAAACGAGATAGCCATGGGCAGAAAGATCAGCGCCTTGGCCGCCGTCTCGTAGCGCACCCGGTCGGTGAGCACGGCGAGCAGCAGCCCCAATGTCACGGCAAAGAGGGGAAAGAAGATCACCCAGAGCAGGTTGTTGCGCAGGGCAAAC
>QEUW01000702.1 GCA_003577005.1 Chloroflexota bacterium
CCAGGTGAGACCGGCGAGGGTGGTTTGCGGGTTGTTGCTCATTGCGAACTTCCTTTCGTTAGGCGGTGAACTTGATAGGACAATTAGGCAAGCGGGCTAGAGCGCCAGCGACAAGCTTTCGTATCTCCGGGTGCTGAATGAACCGGAGCGACTGCGTAGGCATGACGACGTTGCCTTCGTCTGGCAACCAGACGATGCAGGAGAGGACACTGACCGATAGGATGAGACCGGCTTGCTCTTGCACTTGCTCGGCAACGGTGCGAAGCACAACCGGCTGGAATAAGTAATTGCGAAGCATGAGAACCTCCTGAAAGAAAAAGGGCCGCGCCCAAAGGGCACCCGGGCGAGGATACCGCCACTGGTGGCGAGGATGGCCATGGCGAAGATGGCGAACCCGTGACCTACGAACTGGATGCGGAGGCCATCGAGCAGATTACCGGGCAAGTCGTGAATCATCGAGGAATCACGGATCGCTTTGAGGCGGTGTCGGTGGCTTTTGAGCAGCGGGTGAGTGAGGCGCTGGGGCGGATCGATGCGCTGGCTGCGGATCTCGAAGCGCGGGCAGCAGCGCTGGGTGAGCGGCTGGCGAAGCTGGAGCAGGACGACCAAGCTCGTTACCGGCAGTACGATGCGGAGAAGCCAAAGCAGCCGGCCAGCACGATCAAGGTGGGCGTGCGTCCGGCTGGCCGCGGGTCTGCCGTGCCCGATGTGCAGAACGAAAGCGCCTTTGCGCGCAAAGCCAGAGAGCAGCGGCTGGGCAAGCAGGGGTAAGAGCGTAGAACGTAGATGTACTGGCACATCAAGTTGGGTAGCGAGTCAGGAGGTGCAACGCACTTGACAAAGTGCGTTGCACCTGGATTGCATCACCTAACTTCATTTGTCAGTACACGTAGAACGTAGAACAGATAGCGTCGTTGGCGAAACCCGTTCTACGCTCTACGTTTTTTTTGGTAGGGTGATATGACCAGTACAAAAGCGTTTGGGGTGGGTCGGCGCGAGGGGCATGATGCGTCGGCGTATTATGGGCGGCGGATGAACGTAGAACGCAGAGCGTAGAACGGGTGCTCGACGAGAACTGTTCTACGTTCCAACGTTCTACGTTCTGCGTTGACGTGATTCACCAGGCTGACGCCAGGGATATGCATCACTTGCCCGATAACAGCGTTGCCCTGGCGTTTACCTCTCCGCCCTACAACGTGGGCAAGGAATACGATGGCGATCTATCGCTGGATGAGTATTTGGCGCTGATCCGTGACGTGGGCGATGAGGTCCACTGGGTGCTGCGTCCAGGTGGCCGGTATGTGGTCAACATCGCCAACGTGGGGCGCAAGCCGTATATCCCGCTTCATGCCTACTTCTATCACATTCATATGGGGTTGGGTTTCCTGCCGATGGGGGAGATCATCTGGCGCAAGGGGAAGGGGGCGTCAGGGGGTGGTATAACGAGAATTGTGTAAAGAAAGGGAGCCAGGTATCCTAGCGGTTGACAAACCGAAGAAAGGATACGAACATGACTCCCCAGCCGAAGGATACGCAAGAAACGACCATCAGTCAAGCCGAGTTTCAAGACTACGTGCGCGAACAAATGCGTGCAGCCATCCGGGTAACGCTGACGAGCATTCTTGACGCAGAAATGACGGCGCTCATCGGGGCAGAGCGGTATGAGCAAACCAGTACACGCCGTGATCGTCGCAATGGCAGCTACCAACGGGACTTGTTGACCAGTCTCGGCCCACTCCAAGACCTGGCTGTTCCTCGCAGCCGTCAAGGGCATCGCACCCAACTGTTTGAGCGTTACCAACGCCGCCAAGCGGAACTGGATGGGGCGATGCTCCAGATGTTCGTGGGCGGCAACAGCACTGCTCAGGTTGGGCAGGGGGTCGAGGCATTGACGGGCAGTACACCTAGCACCTCAGCGGTATCGCGGCTCTTTCACACCTTGGAAGCCGAGTATGCGGTCTGGCGCGAACGGCCACTGGCCGCTCATTATCTCTATGTCTTCGCTGATGGCACCTATTTCACGGTGATCTATGAAGAACAAGGTATCAAGATGGCCGTGTTGGCGGTGGTCGGTATCAATCTGGCCGGCGAAAAAGAGGTCTTGGGCTTCACCACGGGTGACTGCGAAAACCAGCAAGCCTGGGCCGACCTGCTCGAACAGTTCAAGCAGCGTGGACTGCAGCAGGTGGACTTGTGGATCACGGACGGCAACCAGGCCATGCTCAATGCGATTGACCAAAAGTTTCCCAGCAGCCAGCGCCAACGCTGTGTCGCCCATAAGCTCCAAAACGTCTTGGGCTACATTCCGAAAGAACGCCATGCCCAGCTTGAACCTGAACTCAAGGCCATCTTCTACCAGCAGAGCAGAGCACAAGCCGACCAAGCGCTGGCCGCTTTCTGCACAAAATATGAAAAGCATTACCCGACCGCTGTGGCCTGCCTCTGTCGTGATAGCGAGGCCTGCTTGACCTTCTATCACTTCCCGCAGGCGCACTGGAAGACGATCCGCACCAACCATGTCTGTGAACGTCTTTTTGAGGAGGTCATAAAACGC
>QEUW01000703.1 GCA_003577005.1 Chloroflexota bacterium
GTGGGTGGGGCAGGAACGGGTGACGATCGAGGAACTCTGTCGCCGTTTGCAGCAGGCGGGCGAACTCACCCGCAGCGGCAAGACCGCCTGGGATCGCACCACGGTCTGGGGCATGCTCAAGAATCCGGCTTACAACCCAACGTTCGCTAGATTTTACGTAGATAGGTCAGATTGGCGCAGTGGGCCAACCCATGAAAACGAGTAGGAAGTGAAATTGGCCGAATCCGGGTTGCCGTGGCGCCAAGCCGACAGCTTGTTGGAACGTGATCAACGGCAAACAGGCACTCGATAGACGGCTCCCTGGGTCAGCTGGCCTGGAGGTCGGTGAACAAGGAATGCGGCAGACCGAGTAAGGCCAGAATGCGTTCCTGGACGTCCGAGAGGCGTGTCAAGAAGCATTGGGGACGGGTGCCGGTGGCCAGGATGAGCAGATGGATACCGGCAAAGGCACTGAGCATACGCTCGGTGGTGGGGCGAGCGGAGCCCCGTTTGGGGTTGCCCGCATAGATCCCCGTCAGTTCGGAATGGGCCCTGGCCAAGGCTTGGCGCGCCCGATAGTCACCCAGCGCCAGCAAGCGTGCGCCGAGAGTCAAGAGATGGAAGAGGCCTTGGGCATGGTCGTCGCGTTGGATGTAGAGTGGCGTAATGGCGAGGAACTTGCCCTGCAAGCGGCGGAAGACGTTCTCCGCGAGGTACTGGTCCCGATAGGCCAAGACAGCCTGAGCGAGGGAAAGCCGTTGGGCGGGGGCATTGGTGACATAGAGGCGCCAGCCAGCCTGAAAGTGAGCGGCGGCGATGGCCGCGTCGTTGCGCTGCACGTGCAGCTGGAAGCGGACCTGGCGCTCGAAGCGCGCAGGCTTCCCGCGATAGCCCCGCACCTGGCGTTCTGCCACCCCTGGCTGATAGTCGAGCTGGAAGAAGCCTTGGACGCGATACTGCTTTTCAATGCGGGCAATGGCGGCGAGCAGACTGGCCTCATCTTCGATCTGGTGTTTGCCCCGCTGGCGGGCTGGCGTCAGCTCCCGCAAGGCGGCTTCGGCGGCGTCCAGGCGGCGCTGGAGTCCTTCTTGCATGGTTTTGACGTAGCTGAAGGAGCGCACCACCAGCAGACGCTCCTCCCAGGAGACCGTGTGCCCCGCGACCTGGGCACACTGCGGACGAGTCACCTCGAAGCCATAGGCAATCGCCTTGGCTGGGTCGGGGTCGCTACCGTCGGTCGGGATATCTTGAGGCAAAAAGATCCGGGTGGCTTCTTCTTCCCGTCCCGGCCAGGGCGCCAGCAACTCAGCCAGCAAGTCTGCTTCCTCCGGCTGCGCGGCCAGGGGCGTCAGGTAATGGTCCTGACCGGCGACGATGGTGCCCCGGGTGGTCAAGGCGCTCATCTTGCTGTCGCCCACCACCAACACCCCCGCGCGCTGCAGGAGGCCCTTGGCGCGCCGATAGCTGGGCAAGTACAAGGGGTCGTCGGCGCGATTCCCTGGCACCACATCCACCACCAACGGCAGCCCCAACGGGTCCAGACTGGCCAACATCAGCTTGAACTGGGTGGCGTATTGCCCGTTCTTGGCCTTGCCCACCTGAAAGAGCACGTGCTTGGCCGGATCGTGATACACCGTGCCCACTGTGGCATCCAGCCGCAACCGCGCCGGGGCCAGCTCATACACTCGCAGCAGCCTGGCTCCCAGCTGGCTTTCGATGGCCTGCCAGGTCCGGCTGGTGTGCAAGTACAACAGACACAGCGCCAGACGGTCATCGCTGAAGTCCAACTCGGCCACCGGCTGTTTCGTCAGTCCCCGCAGGGTGACCAGGTGCTGGCGCACCCACGCTTGCATCGGCTCCATCAGGTGATTCTGTTCGCTCAGGATGTGCATCAGCCAGATCGTCACCACCCAGCCCACACTCAGCCCTTGCCAGTTCCCATGCGACTCGATTTCGCTGTCGATGATGCCCTGGACACCCATTTGTTTCAGCAATCCGTAGATGACCGGCAAGTCATCTACCCGTTCGATATGGCCCTCAATGCCTTCTATGTTATTCATACCCGAAGCGTACACTCAATCTCGGTTTTCATGCCATATTTGAGCGAACGTCGAGCTGAAAGACATTTTCCCGAATTTACCGGAAAAATCGGGAATTGAATTCCCAGGTAGCGGAATGTGTCAATAACTAGATTCTGTTGGCGAAATCGGTGGCGGATTTCGTAGTAGAATTGGAGGCAACACATCCATGGGTTAGCCTGCATGAAGGAGCCTCCTATGCTGCAAGTACAGGGACTGACCGAGATTCCACCCGAAACCAAAAAGGTCGCTCAAGCTGCGTTTCCGAACGGAAGCCTGGTGATGGCGATACGGGATGAGTTGGGCACGGTATATATAGATGAGCAGTTTCAGGACCTGTTTCCTGGGCGCGGCCAACCGGCTGTGTCTCCGGCGCTGCTGACCCTCGTCATCGTCTTGCAGTTTGTCGAAGGCCTGACGAATCGGCAAGCAGCGAATGCCGTCCGCGGTCGTATTGATTGGAAGTATGCCTTAGGACTTGAACTGG
>QEUW01000704.1 GCA_003577005.1 Chloroflexota bacterium
CAAATAGCTATTTGCGCTGGTCGTGAGATGTGTGAACTCTATTTACATTACTTCGTTTTGATTATGGATTAAGTAGAACGTCAGGCCAGCTTGCTTGAGCACTGGTCGTCGTATTAACCTAGTAGACAGAAACGCCAGGATAGCAACATGTTGAATAGCTGCTGTGCGACTTCATCTCAACACGGCAGCCATTGTTTACCTTTAAGTCCCGATTGTTACCCCATGAATACCGGTAAATTCCATCAATAATTTGGCTCGGTAGTTGACCTCAGATCAAGGCGTTGCTAGTTTCTGGTTTGACTGAAAAACCGTAGGTCTTTGTCGCACCAAACATGATCCACTTCACCTCGCCTCTCTCCCAAAGCGCGGGTGGCATACAAACACCAGCAGGCTCTATCACAGTATAATCTGGTTCTATCTCTGGTGTCTCAGCGTTAATTCGATAGTGCTTCCACTCTCCGGTTTGCTCACTTGGAGATGAAGGATTCTGCACATACGGCAGAAAAATCCTCTGTGATGAAGGTGTCTCTTGATTTTCATCTTGTGCATATACAGTAGAGAGACAGAGCGCGGATAACACGAGACCAAACAATAGACTTAGTACGCGGTGCGTCATCATAAACTCTTTTTACTTTGTGAATAACAAACGATTAACTGTCCATTCGCTGAAAAATCTGGTGAAAACGTGAATTGATTGGTACGCTCTGGGGATGAACACAGAGCTGACGATAACCACAGAACGGATTGACGATTTTCCGCTGCTGCTGGCGGTGATGCAGCGGCTGGGTCTGCCGGAAATTCTGGACCGCCATCTGAAGGTGCATGGTTCGCACAAAGGGTTGAGTTGGGGGTGGATCGGCGTGATCTGGCTGGCCCACATTTTGTCGCAGGGGGACCATCGCAAACTGCCGGTGCAGGCATGGGTTCGCCAGGCGCGAGAGACGATTGTGCGTATCACGGGTCTGAGCGAGTTGACGGAATTGGATTTTACCGATGACCGGCTGAGCAAGTTGCTGACGCGGCTGAGTCAGCCCGTGTTGTGGCAGGCGATTGAGCAGGAATTGGGAGCCAATTTGATTCGGGTGTACGAATTGCCGACGCAGCGCGTCCGCCTGGATGCGACGACAGTCTCTGGGCATCATGCGGACGCAACCAGTGCGTTGTTTCAGTTTGGGCATAGCAAGGATGACCCGACGTTGCGCCAGGTGAAAGTGATGGTGGCGGCGCTGGACCCATTGGGCTTGCCGTTGGTGACCGAAGTCGTCGCTGGCAACAAAGCCGATGACCCGCTGTATGCGCCTGCGATCGCGCGTGTGCTGGCGATCATCAAAGTGGCAGGTTTGTTGTTTGTAGGGGATTGCAAGATGAGCGCTGTCGCCACACGCGCCTATGTCCAGAGTCTGGGTCATTTTTATCTGTGTCCGTTGGCGCAGACCGGGCGCACGCCGAGCGAGATGGCGCAATGGATCGCGACAGCGAACGCCCACCCCGAAGCATTGCAGACGCTGCATCTCACTGCTGCCGATGGCAGCGAACAATTGTTGGCGCAAGGCTGCACTTTCGAGCGCCAGCTCCAAGTGACCACAGAGGCAGCCAGCCAGGCGTGGACCGAACGCGTCCTGTTGGTGCGCATGGAACAGTTGCGCCAACGGCAACTGACCAGTCTGAATGAACGTCTGGCGCAAGCCACTGACAAACTCTTGGCGTTGACCCCAGCGCCGGGACGCGGCAAGCGGCAACTCCAAACCGAAGCTGACCTGGTGACAGCGGCCACAGCCATTCTGCAACGCTATGAGGTGGAAGGCTTGCTGACCTACACGTTCGAACGCCAGGAAACCCGCAGCGTCCGCTATGTCGGGCGCGGGCGCGGTGGCGCTGAACGCCCACAGCAAGAAACGGTCACGGTGCGCTATCAACTGACGACAGTCGAGCGCAATGCCACCGCCCTGGCTGCCCATGAGCAGACCCTCGGCTGGCGCGTCTATGTCACCAATGCGCCAGCCACTGAACTGACCTGGCAAGAGGCCGTCCTCACCTATCGGGATGAATGGTTGATTGAACGTGGCTTTCATCGCCTCAAAGGCGCTCCGCTCTCCCTCGACCCACTCTTTGTGAAACGTGACGACCAGGTCGTCGGTTTGACCAATCTGTTGAGCATTGCGGTTCGTCTGCTGACGCTCGTCGAGTTCGTCGTCCGTCGCAATCTCAAGCAGAACCAGGAGCGATTGGTTGGCTTGCTCCCGCAAAATCCCAAGAAAGGGATCGACAACCCAACGACAGAACGGCTGTTACAGGCCTTCCGAGACATCACGCTCACCATCGTCAATTTACCAGGGCAACGCATACGACATGTGACGCCGTTGAACGCCCTCCAGGTGCGCATCCTGGAGTTGCTAGGCTTGTCGCCCGCCGTCTACACTGCCCTGGCCGAAAATTGAGCAATGTCACTGTTTTTTCAGCGAATGAACAGAAAGTATACCACAGAACCGGCAGAAATGGTAGGTATGATGTAGACGAGACTAATTCTCAGTTTGACGGTTTTC
>QEUW01000118.1 GCA_003577005.1 Chloroflexota bacterium
ATCCACAACTGCCTCGCACGTGCCGGGGATAGCCGAGGCGATGACGGGTTTACCGGCTGCCATTGCCTCCAAAACGGCCAACGGCAGCCCCTCGTAGAGTGAAGGCAGGACAAAAAGATCACAGCCGGCCAATAGCGCAGGAATATCTTGCCGATAGCCCAGAAAGCGGACGCGGTGCTCCAACCCCAGAGCGCGGCTCTGCTCTTCGAGCTGCGCCCGTGCGGGGCCATCCCCCGCCAGCACAAAAGAGGCTTCCGGTACCTGCGTCGCCGCCTCGAGCAAGTAGGGGTGCCCCTTTTGCTGGTCCAGCCTGGCCACGGTCAAGATGACCGGTTGCGGTTTAGCCCCTGGTCGCACCGCGGGTGGCGCGGAATCCACTGAGCAGCCAAAGGTTTCCACTGGAATTGCATTAGGAATAACCTGGATCCTCCGCTCCGGTATCCAGAAACTCTCCTGCAACCGCTGCGCCACCGCCTGGGAAACGGCGAGATAGCGACCAACACCCAGCGCTAACAGGCGCAGTTGCAGGCGGGTGGCGTAGGTGTAGGGCAATTCGACAAAGAGTTGCGCCGTGGCCACAATTGCCGGCACCCGCGCCAGCATAGCCAGGTCAGGTGGGCGTGAAAGACCGCCGGCCGCCAGGACCGCAGGGTACGGGCCAATCGGGGCGCCAACAGGGCTCCTTGCCGACCTAGCGGCAGTCGCGGCACCGGCTGGAGGTCAACCCCCAATGAGCGCGCCCCTTCGAGCAAAGGTGCTAACCCGGGTTCGGCGTGGTGAAAGAGCACCGGCCGCCACTGCCGGCGGTCAAGACCGGCCAGCAGATGAAGCAACATCTGCTCCGCCCCGCCAAAGCCAGCACTATCGGTGAAGTGAATCACGGTCCGCATCATGAAGAAGACCCTTCGGTGGGCGCCGCCCACACTGGCGCCCTGCCACCGTGCCGGTGCTGCTCGCGCAGCTCGGCCTGCGCGCCCAGCCAGTAGCAGTAATCAAGCGCCAGGCTGTAGTATAGGTCAAGCCGTGCCGGGTGTCGGCGCTCGAGCTGGTGCATAAACCAGATGACCCACTCCGGCGTCTGTGCCCACAAACGGCTTAGCCCGAGCAACACTGTGCGGAGCAGGCGCCAGTGCTGCGACCCTTGTGTATAGGTGCTGAGCTTGAGTTCCGCCAACGCCGCAGGGTGCTTGTGAGCCAGCAGGACCGCCGTGCGGCCCTTGGCGATGTTATCACGCGCCAGCGCCGCAAAATCCTTGGTGTACTGCTGGTAAGCCAGCGCCGCGGGATCGTAGACAACCCGCACACTTGCCTGTTGGAGACGCACGTAAAGCTCTAGATCCTCATTGCCATAGATCTTGAACGCTGTATCAAAGCTGCCCACGGCCCGGATGACTTCCCGCCGGATCGAGAAGTTGCCACTGTAAAAATCACGGAGCGCAAGCGTATAGCCCGGCTGCGCCAACTTTTCGAGATGCCGGTTGAACTTTTCACCGATATAGCGGACAACGGGCGGCGCTGTCTCAGCCAGTTGTACCGGGACGGGGCCCATGACGGCCAAGTAGAAGTCGTGCGCATGCGCCCGTTGGTGCGCTACCAAGAACTCGGGTGTTGGCACCATATCATCATCGAGCATCACCAATAGTTCACCGCAGGCGGCCTTGATTCCGGCATTGCGGGCGCTGGATCGGCCCTGGTTGGGTTGCCAGAGCACCTGTAGTGCGTATGGCGTCCGTAGCTGGGCAGCCATCTCCTGGGTCCCATCCGTAGAACCGTCGATGGAGACGATGACTTCGAACTGCTCAGCTGGCAACGTCTGGTGTGCGAGCGCTTGTAAGAGCCGTTGCACAGCGGCGCAGCGCTGATAGGTCGGGATCACGACACTGATCCGGTTGAGGATGCTCATCGTGTAGAATATCCTCCCACTGTGCGTAGTTGCCGCCGGAGACTAGCTGTTTTGCTGCGCCACGATTCAGCAAATGGGTAGGCCGTCCGCAGTCGGCAGATAAAGTCGAGCAGCGAGTCCTGTCCATTGACAGGAATGCGCCGGAGTGCCAGTGGATCATCCTCGGGCGTAGAGAAGCCGATCTCGACCGAACAGGCAGAGTGATAACCGGTTTCAGCCGCCAAGGTGCGTACGCGTTCATTGAACGAGCCAAACGGATAGGCCAGGTGGCGCACTTCTAGGCCAAGTTGGTCTGCCAACACCCGCCGCGCGGTCCATAGCTCGTCATGACAGGTGGCGGCGTCGAGATTGGCCAGCCGCGGGTGGCTGAGTGTGTGTGCACCGCACTGAAATCCGGCCGCCAGCAACCGCCGCGCCGTTGCCCAGTCCATGAGCGGGAAGGTTACCCCGCGCTCGGCGGCGAGCCAGGCGCTCGTTTTACCCATCAGTCCGGCAACCAGATAGAAGGCGGCGGTGAACCCCTTTGCCTGCAAAATCGGCACCGCGTACTCTACGCAACCCTGGAACCCATCGTCAAAGGTGATGACGATTGGACGGCGCGGTTGTCGATGATCACTGCGGCGATAGGCGAGCAAGGCATCCAGTGTGATCGGCGTGTACCCGGCCAGTCGCAACCAGGTCATTTGCGCCGCAAAGGCCTGCGGCGTGACCGTATATTTGGCAAAGGCGGCCACGGGCTGTGGCGACACCTGGTGGTACATGAGAATGGGTACTCGGTTGGTCATGAACTCTCCTATGCTACCCACCGCTCAGCGGTAGTGCTCACGGTTTGCTGCACCCTGCGTTTGCCTGGCTCTCGTCTGCGCCCGGTGAGGATGGCCGTTCGGGCCACTGCCAATCCGATCTGCAACGGGCCGCTGGTTTGGTGACATCCTAGCCTGCAGTTCGCCATAGATTGCCTCGAGGCGCCTGGCATAGGCTGCGGCGCTGTGGTGCTCAGCGACAAAGGCGCGTGCGCGGTGGCCGAGCTGCCACCGCGCTTCCTCAGAAGCAAGCAGATTGGCCACCGCATCAGCGATTGCTGCCGCGCTGTCGGTGATCACCAGCGGCAGTTGGCCTTGATCCAGCAGCAAGCCTTCGGCGCCGCGCGTGGTGGTCACCACCGGCTTGCCCAGGGCCATCCCCTGCAACACCTTCATGCGCATTCCCCCACCGATACGAACCGGCGCCAGAAGAACCGCGGCTCGCGCCAGAACCGGTTCGATTTCCGGCACCCGGCCCAGCACAAAAACATCTTCGCCGGCCAGAGTAGCGATCCCCTGCGGGGGATCGCTGCCCACGATCAGTAGCCGTACACCGGGGCAACGCACCCGCAGCAGCGGCATGATCTCCTCGCCCAGCCAGCGTGCCGCATCCACATTCGGTTGGTGGCTAAACCCACCCACAAAGGCCAGCGTCTTTTCTTCCTCAAGGCTGAGGTCCGCAGGTGGCGGCAGGGCGATGCCAAATGGGTTGACGCATACGCGTTCTGCCAGTGGGGGTGCCATCGCGGCGATGGCCGACGCATCGCGCCAGGTGAAGACCTGGATGCGGTCAAACTTTTGCCAAAGATTTAGCTGGTACGACCGCCAACGCTGCCAATCGATCTCGCCCAGCGCCCAGCGAACCCAACCGGACCTCTCGTCTTGCACCCACCCGGCTGGGCGCGACCGTCTCACCTCGTGTTCGATCAGAATGGCAGGCACGGTGGCTGGATAGCGGTAGATCCCCCCGGCATTGTCATCGACTACCAGTAGGTCGAAGGGTCGTTCAGCCGACAGACGATCCAGACGTTGTTGCACGCCCGGCTCCCAGAACCAGACAGTGCGCCACGGATAGTTATCGGCGAGCCAGGTGCTGGCCAGCCGCCACCGCCGTTGCCAGCGGTGGATGCCGGACAGCGGCGTCCGGCGCACAAGTTGCAGATCGACCCCCGCCGAGCGCCAGTGTTCGAGCGTATCGGGCTCAGCGGTGTCGGGGTCCACTGCGGTCACCAGGGTCACCCGATGACGGGCAGCCAACCCACTGAGCAGGGCATGGGTTACCAGCGGCACGGCGTTGGTCGGCTGCGCTTGTGGCGGCATGGGTGTTACCAGCAAAATATTCATCGTCTCTCGCTCTGCAGAATGTAAGCAAACCATGCTACTGAACCCCATGTAAGACGCGGAGGATCTGGTTGAACTGGCCCCGCTTCTCGGGAAAGAGAAACCACTCTGCCAGCCAACGAGCGCAGGGTGTGGGCGCCAAGGCCGTGGCGACAAACCAACTGCCAAAGAGCAGACGCAGCGCCGGTGAGACATCAAAACGGTGCCGCGCCGCCAGGATGCCAAGCACAAAGAGCCGCCAGACGCTATCGCCGGCCAGCGGGTGCTGCGCCGGCTCGAACTTGAGCGAGACGAGCCGATTGGCCAGCAAGGATACCGACCGCTCGGCAGCCGGTGGGCTCAGACCCAGTTGCTCGGCAAAGTGTTTGATGTGGCCTTGGGTGCGCTGGGCATAGACAATCGTCTGGCGAACCTGATCCAGATTGAGCGCCGCAGCAGCCACTTCATAGTGGTTGGCCCGATGGACTCGATAGCCGGCGCCGACCTCATCGAGAAAGACCACCGCACCAAAGAGCGGCGTCAGGTGTGAAAGATAGAAGTCGGCCAGGATGCGGTACTCTGCTTCCGGCATGGGCAAGATCTGGCGCAAGACGCGGGCGGCAAAGGCATTGCCGCTGGTTGCCATCCAGGTCAAGTCAAAGGGAAAGCTCAAAACCTGCTTGCGCAGATCACCGCTGGGCAAAGGTAAATGGCGGGGCGGTTTGAGTTGCCCGGTCCGTATCCCCGCCTCATCGATGATCTCCATGCGATACTGCACCTTGGCCGCACCAGCGTTGGCGCTGAAAGCCGCGCAGACCCGGCGGCCTGTTTCCGGCAACAGAACATCGTCGGCGTCGAGAAAGAGGATGATCTCGCCGGAACTGCGCGCAAAGCCCGCATTAAGCGCCGAGGCCTGGCCGCCATTCCCCTTCAGGATCGGGATGATCCGCTCGCCATAGCGAGCAATCACTTCGCGCGAGTGGTCGGTCGAGCCGTCGTCCACGACAATGACCTCTGCGGTGCAATCATTTTGGTGCAGGGCACTATCGAGCGCCGCCGCCAGATAACGGCCGTAGTTGTAGTTGTTGATGATGATGCTGATCACAGGAGGCTGGCTCAAGCTAGGCATCACCATCGGCCCGGCCAAGACCACTCTTCCTGCAGAAATAGATTGGTTTGACATGAGCGGGTGTAGACCTCGATGGAATCGATCTCAAGATAGCCCGGGAACGGTGTCGACTCGTCTGGATTGCCCGGCCAGTCGCCGCCAACCGCCAGGTTTGCCAAGACAAACATTGGCTCCCTGGGAACTCCCCGGGTTATCCGATGCCGTTCGACATAATCGATATACCAGACAATCGACGTGGGATACCACTGGACGGCAAAGATGTGAAAATCCTCAGAAAAATCATCGGCAGTAAAAGATTCGGTAACCGCCAGGTGCCCCTCGATGGGGTCTTGCCAATGGTTCGTCATATAGGCGGTGTTTGTGTTGTCACCGTGAATTTCAAAGACATCAATCTCCCACGGGTAATTGGGGGTTGCCGGCAAGAGCCAGAAGCCCGGCCAGAACCCTTTGCCCTTTGGCACCTTGGCCCGGATTTTGAAATAGCCGTACTGCTGGCTAAAGCTATCGATCGACGTAATGATGCCGGATGTATAGTCATAGCCCTCCATCTGCCGGGGTTCGGCCTTGATCCGGAGGATGCCATCTTTGAGTTCAAAGACATCCGGGGCATAGTATTGCAACTCGCCACCGTTGCCCGAGGGATAGTGGGTATTCCACTTGGTCCGGTCCAGCGCTGTCCCGTTAAAGTCATCGCCAAACGTGTACTCCCAAGAACAGGAAACGCGTGCCAGGCTGGCTTTTGCATCCCCCAATGTCATCAACGTGAAAATGGATGCCAAGAACAATGAACGGACTTTCAGCATTGGTATCTTTTGTATCCTTCATCAACACATCATCAAGGTACTCAACTAAAGTGCGGTTGCTTTGAAAACGCGTAAGGGGGCTAGCTGAGAGAGACAAGAAACTCGCGTTTTCAAACAGAGCAAGGTATAGACGCGCAGCTTTGACAGCCGCTACTTGATCGCGACCAGCTTCACAGCAGTGAGCATCTGTGCGCCGTGGCGGCGGACGCGCTGTGGCGCACACGCCAATACCGACTCCAGCCAAACAAAAGGAAGGAGCGGGACCCGTGGCGATAATCGATAACCCAAATAACTCAGAAACGTATCCACCCTGGCAAAGCCGGCCGACCGGAAAATAGCGGCCAGTTCAGCGATCTTATACTCCTTCAGATGGAAGCCAGTCGCCACTTGGTCAAAATGCCGGGAAATATCCCAAGGCCCAGAGAGAGGATTGGGCGTGATACAAAGGTAGATCCCCCCTGGCATCAGTGCCTCGTAGATCTGCTGGAGTTGCTCCAGGGCATCCTCGGGGTGAAGATGTTCCATCATCTGGTTGCTATAGGCGACATGAACGCTATTGGCGGGCACCGGAATATTGATGCCATCGGATAGACGCAGCTCGAAATTGGCTGGGTACACGCTGTCTCGCACGAGACCTGCCGAAACATCGACGGCATAGACTTTCTTCACCTGTTGAGCAACGGCCAACGACAGTGCGCAATCGCCCGGCCCGATTTCGAGAAAGACGGTTTCAAGGTGGAGAAACGGTTGCAAAAGTCGCAGTTGGGGTCTTACCGCACGCAGTTGCGCCTCACTATCTGCGGCTTGCGCCAACAGCGGATGATGGGGGATCCGCCGCAACCGCTCATCGTACACGGTGTTGTAGAGGGAGCGGCGCTCCTCTTTGGTCGCCCGCCGCAGCCGATTGGCTAACTCTTTTTCGATTTGATAATGTTCACGCAAATGCGCCAGCGTGCGTTGTTCGTTCAGCGAAGCCACTATCGATGCCTCCTCAATGCGGCGCGTTCTTGCAGGTAGATTGTTCGCCCACGCTGCAAGTACGCCGGCAACTCGGTAAACAGGAGCGCCACCGCTACACAGCTTTGGCTTGCCAGCGCGGCCAGGCCGACACCGCTGATGCCATAGATCGGCAACAAGAGATAGCTCATACCCAACAACAAGATGGAGAGCGCCCCCTGCACCAGGGTCACGCCGCGCACCTGGTTTTGAACGCGGATCAGGGCCAGATAGAGCGCGACGATGATGTTGGGCAGCGTAGAGAGGGCCAGCAGGCGAAGCAACCCTGCGCCCTCTTGGGCATAGTCCAGCCCGTAAATGCGCAACACGAGTGGTGCAGCAACCAGAATCAGGATCACCAGCGGTACGAGCAAGCGGATGCTGTGCAAGAAGACCTGGTAGCAATAGACACCGAGTCTTTTCCGGTCACGGGTGGCCTCGACCATCAGCGAGGTGGTCAGATTCAAGGCGACCAACTGAAGGGCTGTGGCGATCATCCACGGCATGTAGAAGTACGCATTGGCGCGGGCGCCGGCCATACTTGTTACCAGAAGCGGCAGCAAGGTGCTATAGGCCAAAAAGAAGATCGTACCGAGGTAATTGTTGGCCAGATAGGGAACGATCTGCCGCAGCCCCAGTTGCTCGCCCTCTGCCTCGCTGAGCTGGCTGTGGTTGGGCAGCACGCGACGAACCAGAAAGAGGTTGACCGGCAGGATCGCCGCCACCACCGGGAGCATCCAGGCCGCAAAGAGCCCATATTGCTGGAAGGAGCGGGCAAAGATGAGCAGCAGCACAATCTTAGCGAACGCCACCAGCAGATTCTCCAGCGGCACCCAGATCGTCTGGCTGAGACCGGTGAGCACACTGTCTTGCAGCGCAAACACAGACCAGACCAGAATCGATAGGACAAAGATAAAGAGCATCCCCGGAGGTACGAAGAACGCTTGCAGCGCCGGCGCCCAGCGTTCTAGCTGAGCGATAAAGATCAGGCCAATCAGCGCCCCGGCCAGCCCGCTGCTCAGATAGGCATAGCCCACCAGGGCACCCGCTGCTCGTCCCGCCCGCGGGAGAAAGCGCACCAACGCACTGTTCAAGCTCAATTGGGCTAGCCCCGACAAGAGCAGCATCGCCGAAATCGCGGCCGAATTGAGCCCAACAAATTCGGCCGGATAGAAGCGGGCAGCCAGCAGCCAGTAGACCATCCCCAAGCCAGCAGAGGCCAACCCGCTTAGCAGCAACGCATAGCCATTGCCGTAGAGCGGCGAACGGATATGCGCACTCAGCCTTGCCCACGAGATCATCCTCTGCTCAACGCTAGATTTCAGCATCACTTGCCGTTTGTTTCCTTGTCCCACTCAACCACTCAACCAACCAGATCATCCAGACCCGTAACTCGACCTAACTCAGCGGCAAGAACTTATATTCCTTCGCATGTCCGGCAGAGCGGTTGACCAACTGTTGGTAGAGTTGTTCAAAACGCGGCACATTGACATCCGCCGTAAACTGCTTGGCGCGTTCTCGCCCGGCCTCACCCAAGCGCCGGCGTAGTTCGGGCTTATCTAGTAGCCCTTGCATGGCGTGCGCCAGGGCGTCCACATCGCCCTGCGGCACGAGAATGCCCGTCTCGCCATCGCTGATCATATCGGTATGCCCGCCCGGCTTGGTTCCGATCAGCGCTTTGCCACGACTCATGCCCTCGTAGACGACACTGCCCAACGGTTCGGGCCACAGCGATGGGATCACCCCAAAAAGCGCCCGTTCCCAAGCCTCCATTACCGCCGGATGCGGGAAATTGGGCAGCACGTACACATTGGGCGGGAAGCTACGGGGTGAATCAGCCTCAAAGGTGCCGATCAAAACCAGGGGTGGTGGCGAGACCAGGCGTTCGTAGGCTGCGAGCAGATGATCGACGCCTTTGACCCGGCGCAAAGCCCCCACAAAGAGGATATAGGCTTCTTTGGGCAACTGTTCCACATAAGCCTTGATCTGCGGGTCGGCATTGCGCCAATCCTCATGCTCATCTTCCCGAAAGCTGGGGATGACTGCCTCGACAATGGCCCTCTCACCGCTCTCTGGCGCAGATGAGCGGAGAAAGTCACGATGCACCATCTCTTGAACATAAGTGCTGATGCTATGGACGCTCTGCACTTTACGCTTCAACAGAAGACGTCCCCATCCCACACCTGCGACGGCAAGCCAACCTTTGGGGGCGCCGTAAAAGTTGGTCGCACACGCCAGACACTTGGCCGGGGTTGGACCCGCGCAGGGTTGTTCATTGCGAAAGACCAGTGTGCGGGTGGCGCAGGTATAGCCATAGTCGCGCGCAGAAAGAAGCAGCGGAATCTCTTTCCCCAAAAGCGCCACGGCTAATGAGTAGGTAAACCAACCATAGGAATGGATGATGTCCGGCCGAAACCGGTTGATCAGCCGGCGCAAACCCCATACGGTGATCGGGTCGGGGTAGGGTGGATGGTGGCGCTGTTTGCGGTTGTGGATCAACCACGGCAACAGCGTGCGTATCTCCTTTAATCGGTAGACCTGTACACCCGCATCGTCCTCTTCTGGCGGCAGCCCAGACTGCCAGGCGGTGACGACCCCGACTGTATGGCCACGACTATGCAACTCTCTGCCCAACAGTTGTGTCTGTCGGTGAGCGCCACCTATAAACGGGGGATAGTGATCACTGACTAATAGAATCCGGAGACTCATCGTCTTATTCTTCCCCTTTGTCATGGCGCAACAGGACGTGGCGGTAGATCGAGCCAGGACTGTCCAGGCGATACAATAGCGCCTCGACTGTACTGGCAGTCAACTGCTCCTGAGACAACTCAATGCGTTCTTCCCATTGCTCATTGGGTCTGAGTTCAATTGAGCGCCACTCATGGGCAACCTCACCATCGACCTTCACCTGAAGGCTATACGTTGTTGCGCTAAACTCTTTACTATTGAGGCCCAGACGCACAATGGGCTGCTCGCCCGCTTCAGCAGGCAACATCCAAAGCAGCGTATAGCCTTGGAACCCATGGCGCGGCGCAGGGCGATCATTGACGTTGAGGGCGACTCCTGCAACTACAACAGCCAACGCCAGGAGCAAGCCCTGCTGAGGCGTAACCCTCATGGGTAGCTTGCTACGCGTTGTGGGTGGTTGCTGCTCTTTTCGCACCCAGGCCACCGCGCTGGCCGCCAGCGTCGTGGCTGTGAGCAGCACGATCCATGAGCTAGCCTGCAAACCCCACGGCGTCTGGTGGAGCACAAGCCCACCCAAGATCGACGTCGCCAGACTGGCGCCAATTGCCAACAGAAGCCGCTCAACCATCCCCCATTCTCCCCTGGGCAGGAGGGCCATCGTGATCGCGTAGCCGGGCAGAATGAAGACCAGCAGCAGCGCCAGTAGCACCTGCGCCGCCATCGACTTGCTCGCCAGCAGGCTCAGCAGCAGCGCAACACCGCCAAGTGCTATGAGAATCCGAAAAGGGCTATTGAGGGCTGGGATGGTCATGTAACACTCCTAGGTCGTAAATCACAATGTTCCCACTATCCAGGATTCTGCCGATGCCTTCCTCCCGCTCAAATTTCTCGTAGACAGCTGGGTCCAACAGGTCGGTAGTGGCGATGGCTCCTCCCCCGGTACGGTCAAAGTAATAACCGGCCATATTGTCCCAGCTAACACGCCGGCGGTCGATGACCGCGTATTCGATCTGCCGATTCTGAACAGTCCGTATTTGCCGCGCATTTAACTGGTCGCTCAACAAAAGTTGTTTGACGGTGGCAATCCCGGTCAGTCCATACTGCTCGCCATAGGCAAGCAGCAGGCGGCCATTGGCGTCATCGGCCGCGATGCGATGGTTGGGCCCTAACACGGTGGCAGCCCACTCCGCCACAGCTAGGCCTTGTGGTTTGATGATCTGGCCGCCGACTTGCACGAGATACGGTTGAGATAGGCGCAGCTTTGGCGGCCAGCCGGCGATGATTCCACCCATAAAGATCACCGCCAGATAACCAACGATGAGCAGGCGAGCGCCCCAACTGCTACGGCCGGGCAGCCAGCACTCCACGATCCCCAATGCCAGGATAAACGCCAGCCCCACAAAGAGATAAGCCGATGCGCGGTTGCCTGTCTCCCAGGCTGCCGGCGTAAAGCGCAACCCCAACATAGCAAAATAGGCCAGCGCGACGCCAGCTAACAACAGCGCCAGTGGATGGGTACGATAACGCTGCCAGACTGCCCAAAGACCAAACGGCAACCCGATCAGGCAGAAGAGGACAGAGCCAATCCCGGTCACGCGCTCCCAGAGGGGCGCCACATAGCCAGTACTGGAAACAAAAAGCTGGCGACCACTCTCCTCACCAATCAGCAATTGGATAACCGAAAGGGCAGCTCTGCTGAGCACAGGCGACAAATAGTCAACGGTTAGGCTCGCCACCAAGAACAACCAGGCCGTTGAGGCGGCCAGTGCAAACAGCGCCAGGCCACCGGGTCCTCGTCTATCTTGCGCACCCTGATCCCTGCGTAGCCTTTGCCGGAACCATCCCCCGATGAGCGTGCCGGCACGAAGCAATTGTCGGGTGGTAGTTTCACCGCCGTACCACTCGAGCAGAGCACCCAGCATCTTGCCAAGCACAATATGGAGTTCAAAGTACACGAGTGTCCAAAGGATGAGGAACAGAGCGAGCAGATAGGCGGACAGATGATGGGTGGCGACTACGGCCCCAATGCCCAGCAAAGCGATGATCGTGAGTCCTCGATAGGAGCCCCTCTCCTCTAGCGCCCCCCGGCGCGCAGTAATAAACAGCACCAGCACGGCCAGCGGCAGCGAAAGTGATTCATACGAGTATTGCACACTCCAAAACAGAAAGTTGGGGTGTGCCATAAAGATCAGGGTCGCCACTCCAGCCACTCGCATCGAGCGACTGATCTGTTCAAAAAACAGGTAGAGTGCCAGCAACAAAACGACGCGAGCGACACCGATTACCGCCAGCCCAGTGTAAAAAAGTGGCAACCCGCTGGTACTGCTCAGAGCAGCGCTGACCGTCTCCAGACCTGGAAAGCGGGGAGTCACCGGCAGAATTGGGTTTTCCAGAAACAAAACCTGATGTTGCAGGACCTGTTTTGCGTTATAGAAATGCACCAATTCATCGGCAAAGGTAAAGGCAAAAGGGCTATGCATCACCTTCACAAGGTAGAGGGTCAGCCCCAGCAAGAGGATAAGACCGATGCGTTCCTGTCTTAACGCCTCTGCACCAAGTAGCCGGGCCGCAATTGGGATGAAAAGAACCAGCAGACCAAGCCAAAATAGGAATTCAGCCCCACTGACCCCTGCCTTGGATTCCGTGTTAGCCAAAGCGATGATCAACAACCCACAGGCGGCCACGACGCTCAGGGCAGGCAGTTGGCCCCAACTGCTTGTCTCGGAACGCGCCAAGGTATCTGTGGCGCTTGCGGTATGCCCACGCTCTCGCTCGACCAGCGGTCCCATGACCGACTGCTTTACCACGCGCATCAATCTATTTTGGTTTGAATCGATCTCTTTTCGAATCATAGCAACATGCGTTCTCTTCCCGTGGCCCAACTCGCCCGAGAATTAGGGAGAAATTTTGCTTAACGGCGCATCGAACACGGCTGCCCTGTCTGGTTTTCAGTCAATGTAATTCCGGAAACCCCAATGGCCAGCGGCCGGTTTCCATCCTGGATCGGTGGGTTGTGGCTTACAAGCTCGATAGTATTCTTGCCCTGCTTGAGCGAGAGTAGGAGTGGTTCAAAGGATACCAGCCCTTGCCATGTGATCTCCACATCGGTCACCTTTTCGCCGTTAACCAAGAGATCGACCGTATTGGGTTGTTGCAATGACTCCATCCTGCCACCAAGCAACAGCTGTTCATCGCGCTCGAGCGAAACCTGGATCTGGGCTGCACGCCCGTCACTCCAGCGCCACCAATTATCGGCGCTGCTCGCCTCGGTTCGATGCCAGCCAGATGACAATACAAACCAGCAACCAGGCATAGCCGTTTGTTCTTCAACGAGTCGCTGTTGCAACTGGCTCAAATCAAACCACCCCTCTCCCCAACGCCGGACATGATATCCATCAAGCTTTACACCCTCGTCAAAGGTGGCTGTCGCACACTGATCGCCCTCAAGTACCAATTTTTGCGGCTGCCGTCCCTGCAGTAGCAACGCATGATGAGATGTGCCCACTTGCCCAAGAGGGCTTTTTGCCAGCCACCAAACCGGTGCCATCGAGACACACGACCATGAACTCTGGGTAAGCGTTTGTTGCAGCTGGCCAGTCATACGGGCCCAAACTACACTCTGGACCGAGAGCACCAACGCAAAGACGCCAGCAACAACCTGGGCTGTTCTGCGCCGGTGTGGCCAGCGTGGGTCCGCATCTGCTCTTTCCGGACCGCTGTGCGGGTCGAGCAAGCTCTCAAGCGCTGCCAGCCCCATGGGGAACAGCGACGTGAACAGCGCCGCAAAGGTGAATTTGTTGGCGAACATCCACAGTTGCGGAATGCTGGCCCAGAGCACCAATAAGACGGCGATGCCGATACCTACGGCAAGTTCAAATGCGTAGATTGCAAGCAGTAGATTTCGGTTTTGGATCTTCGCCACCCAGGGTGCAACGAAAATCGCGATCGCTATCATAAATAAGCCAATCATCGCCAACAGTGGGATGCCGGCGACGGCGACCGAAAAGGTCCATTGCAGCATCTCGAGCGACAGTTGTTCACCCTCGTATTGAGTACGCAAGAGCAGAAACCGCACCAAGATAATGGCAGCCACCACACCAAAATAGAGCGACCACAACCACATCCGGCGGCGTATTGCACGCCGCCGTAGCCCCACGGCAAACGCAAGGACGGTGGCGAAGCCAAACAAGGCAACGGCGTCAGGATGGCTCAGCCCCACTGCCACGGCCAGCACCAGCACGATGGGCACGGTAATCATTCGCATGCCCGTCAAGATAGCCAGCACAATCGGCCAGAAGAGCTGAATGGCAATGTTAGCCTCGGAGACCAGCAGAAACTGCCCCGGCAGCGTCGCAAAACCGACCCCAAGAGCGGCCCAAACAAACAGCGAACGCGCCTGATGCCGAACAACCCACCAGGAGAGCGCTAATGCCACCAGCGGGACCGTAACATAGCTCAGCCCAAATATCGTGCGTAGAACAGTTATGTCACTCGTAAAGCGGCTAGAAACCAACACGGGCCATTGGAGCGGAATATTGATCAGCCGATGATTCGGTATAAAGGGGCGCTGTTCATCCAATAGATGGAAGAGATAGGTGGCGCCATCCCATGAGAGGGCTGCGCCACAGAACGCCGCGATGAAGAGACCAATTGCCGTCAAGTTGAAGTACGCTTTCACGCTCGCTACCTCTCAAACACTGACCTTGGCTGTACAGCCGACGCGATTTCTGAGCAGATCCAGGTAGACCTGTTCAACCCGTGGCACAACTGCGCTCGCTTGGAACTCCATCACCTTGCGCCGAGCGGCCTGGCCCATACATCTGCGTAGGGCGGAGTCGGCCAGCAGATGCTCGATCGCGTGGCGCAAGGCAGTTGGATCGCCAGGCGGCACCAGCAAGCCGGTCTCGCCATCAACGACAATGTCGGTCACGCCGCCTGTTTTTGAGGCGATGACCGGGCGGCCACTCATCATGGCCTCGATCACAACCAGGCCAAACGGCTCAGGCCAGACCGAGGGCACCAATGCGATGATGCTGCGGCGCCACGCCTGCAAGACCGCAGCATGAGGCCAGCTCTTGTACACAAAGACGTTGGGCGGGAACTCAGTGGGCGTATCGCCGTGGGCCCGCCCGATCACAACCAGCGGCGGCGCATTGGTCAGTTCAGCATAGGCGCGCAGCAGCACCAAGAGCCCTTTCTCATGGCCTAGATCGCCGACAAATAAGAGAAACTCCTCTTGGGGCAGTTGCGCCAGATAGGCTTCCGCGTTCTCGTGGCGCAAGCCAAGATCGTCGGGCAGGAAGTTGGGTACAACTTGATACGGCAAACGACTATCGACCAGACCATTGCCCTCGGCAACCGCCTGGCTGATCGGCAAAAACATGTCCACCGCTGCCCGCTCGACGGTGCTCATCATCTGGTGGCCGAGCACTGTAGCGATGCCTTTGCCAAGGCCGTAGTGACGGCCCGCACAAGCCAGACATTTGCCGAGGCTCGGTCCGGAGCAGGGAACACCCTGGTACATCAGGCGCTTTTTGGCGCACGAAAAGCTATAATCGTGGAGGGTAACAACTAGCTTGGCACGACTCCACGCCTTGAGCGGCAGAAAAGAGTGGAGCAACCAATTGTGGGCATGCACAATCTCGGGCTGCTCTTGCTGGATCACCCGGTGGAGCGCCCAAACGGCTTCCGGATCGGGGAAGGGTGGGGCATGGCGCCGCGCACTCTCGCTGAAGAGCCACTCTGCCCGCTGCACGGTGCTGCGAATTCGATGGATACGAACATTGCGCTCTATTTCAAATTCAGGCAGGTTGTCATTCCAAAAGGTGGCGACGGCCACCTCATGCCCACGGGCGGCCAGCTCATTGCTAAGATTGCGAACTTGGTGTTCTTCCCCTCCAATCGTAGGTGGATAGAACTGGGTAAGCATCAATATACGCATATAATACCTCTGATGGGCCGGTCCTTTGCTCAATGCCTGAACGGATGGCGATCAGTGCAAATGTGTCGTCGCAGTAGCGTTCTTCTTCGCATAGAGAAGACCAATCATCCGGCACGACTCACCGACTCTCTACGTTCCACCTTGATCTGCTCTCTAGCATAACTTTGGACACTCCAGTGTGGGCGCCTGAACGTCACGTACACAAGCCTGGTACAGCAACAAGAGCTCCCTGGCACAGTCATCCCAACTCGGCAGCGTCAGCGCGGCTGGCAGCAACGGATGCTGCAACTGTTCGAGCACTGCGGCAGCAACTTCGCTGGCCGGACTTGCCAGCGGCACCGCACGCGCCAATCCTCGTTCGGCGAGTTCACGCAGCCCCGATGTATCGGTCACCAGCAACGGACGGCCGAGGGCCAGCGCCTCCAGGGCGGCTATGGGGTGGGTTTCATAATCGCTCAACACCGTAACCAATGCCGCCTTGGCGAGCTCCGCCGCCATCGTGGCGCGATCTTCCGCCGGGACGGCCCGGATCTCCACGCGGTCGGCAACACCGAGCGTGGCAGCCAAACGCTCTAGCTCGTTTTTGTACGGCCCGGCGCCCGCAATCCAGAGGCGTACATCCGGCCGCTGTTGCAGGATATGCGGCAGCGCGGCGATCATTCGCTGGTGCCCTTTGTAGCGCTCCAGCCGCCCCACCGATGCGATCAACGAGCTGTCCGGCGGGTGTGACGTCGGATGTAGCGCTTTTGCCATGTCTGCGCCGTTGGGAATATGGACAAACCGCTCGGCAGGAAGCTGTAATCGTTTGCGATAAAACTCGATCTCAAAGTTGGCGACCGCCACCAGCCGCACGGCGCGCGCCAGGAGGGGGCGCAGCAGCAAATGCTGCACCACCCGCAACTGATTGCGCACCTGAGACGAATGGCCTCCCCCATGAAAGGTGAGGATGTAGGGGATCTGCGCCCGCCACGCGGCCCACATGGCCAATGGCGCCACCAATGTGTGGTAGGATTGCACGTGCACAATATCCCACCGACCGCGCTGGATGATCGAAGTCATCGCCGGCGCCAGGCAATAATCGCTCTGCGCCGGCCAGGCCCGGACGCGCTGGATTTGCACCCCGTTCACTTGTTCGGCGGCAGGCAACCGGCCCGTGCGATCCGTCGTCAACACGGTGACCGCCACGCCGGTGCGCGCCAAACGGCGAGCAACCTCATAGACGTGCGTTTCGACACCGCCCATATTGGGAAAGAAGAAGGGCGTCACTAGCAGCACACGAAGCGCCCTCTCCTGTCTTTCTTTCGGTAGCGTTGCTGTTGCAAACGCCATTGGTTGTTTGCCGATCTCCTGCTTCGTTAGAGAGATCTGCTCCACTGTTTGCCTTCTTATTTCAACCATCATTTCTGCGATCATTCAGCATGATATGTCTTGCTGCCGCGGCGAGATCATGGACAATCGTCACCGCAACGTCATTGCCAAGTAAGGTAGACAGCTGTGCGCCCTGGCGGCCACTCCGTACCAGCAGCGGCCGGCAGCCTGCCGCCATCGCGGCCTGATAGTCGGTCAGGGCATCGCCGATGAAAATAGTATCGGCCAAGGCAAACCCAAACGCTGCGGCGGCCTGGAACAAGAGTCCTGGCTTTGGCTTGCGACAGCCGCACCCCTCGTCCGGGCGGTGCGGACAGACGAAAAAGCCATCGATCCGGCCTCCAGCGCGCTGAATCAGCTGGCGGGCCTGTTGGTGGATCGCGTCTACCGTCGCCCGGCTGCTCAACCCGCGCCCGATCGCCGACTGGTTGCTGATCACCAGGATCGGTAGATCCAGCCGGGCAAGGCTACGCAGTGCTGGCAGCACAGCAGGCAGAAACTCAAACTCGTCCCACCGCTTGACATAGTCGGCGCGCTCACAGTTGATGACCCCGTCGCGATCCAGGAAAATCCCTGACATCATGCTCAACCTGTTGCCTCACCGCCACCGGCAAGAGAGTGGGCTTGATAGGCACCATTCCCATTGACCGCCGGCGCGTAGGGAATAGACTCCTGCCGCGGAAACAAAATGGGGTCCGCGGCGGCCTGGCGCACCGCACCTGTGACCATGTGGGCCAGCATCAGGTGGACATCCTCAATCTGCTCGATGCAATGATTGGGTACCACAATCGGGATATCGGCCAGGGTTGCCAGCCTGCCACCGTCATAACCGCTCCAGCCGACGGTCAACGCATCATAAACCTTTGCCAGTTCGATTGCCTTGAGCACATTGGCAGAGTTCCCGCTGGCCGAGATGGCAATCACCACATCGCCCGTCTGGATGAAGTTGGATAGTTGTTCGGCAAAGACATTTTCATAGCCAAGATCATTGGCTACCGCAGAGAGCAACGCCATGTTGTCGGTCAACGCCATGACGCGGAAACGAGGCACATGTGCAGCCACCGTATTTTTGCCCAGGTCGCAGGCCAGATGGGTGGCGGTCGCGGCACTACCCCCGTTGCCGATCACAAAGATCTGTTTGCCGTCCAAACGCGCCTGGTGTAACCGGCTTACCATTGTCTCGAGCTGGTCGAATGGCAATCGGTCCAGCGTTTGCTTCATTTCCCGTGTATACCCAGCAAAGTGATTCACAAAACCCCCTCTCCTGTCCTCGGTGTTGCGCGAGGTCAACGCCGGTAGTTGAAGATCACCTTGGTGCCATCGCGTTCCAGCGCAAAGGGCACCTCGGTCAACGTGCTCAAGGCGCGCCGCACCTCATCCTGTTTGTGGGGCTGGCAATAGAGGAGCAGAAAGCCGCCGGCCCCGGCGCCGGTGATCTTGCCGCCCAGTGCACCTGCCTGGCGCGCCGCAGTGTAGATCTCATCGATCACACCGTTGCTGACCCGGCTGGCCAACTGCTTCTTGAGCTGCCAACTCTCATCCAACAGAGAGCCAAAATCGTCAAATGCCTCTGTATTGAGACACTCTCTTGCCGCCACGGCCAGCCGCTTCATGGCGCGCAGCACATCGAGGTTTACCTCCATCTTGTCGACCTGTTCCGCCAGTACGCTTTCCGCCTTGCGGGTGATGTTGGTGTAGAAGAGCATCAAGCAGCGGTTGAGCCGGCGGTATTGGGCCGCGTCAAGACCAAGCGGTTCTACCCCGATGCGGTTCTTCCCGCCAAAGCGGATAAAACGCTGGCCGCCATAGGCTGCAATGTACTGATCCTGCACCCCAATG